>CBDUCI010000024.1:0-19576 GCA_965365605.1 uncultured bacterium | reverse complement strand
ACAGCTATGGCGAACGCGGATCGCGGCATGCCGATGGGCCCCGACGGCGCGGCGCCCGAGGTTGTGTTGCTCGGAGACCCAACACCTGAGACCCGCGCCCAGAGGCGCACCGTAAAGCGGCCCCAGCCGGGTCCGACGGTGATCTACCGAACGGTGTACATCGAGGCACCAGCTGAAGCTACGACCGAGCCCGAGGAATCGGGCGAGCCGATGCCCGAGATCGTCGACGAGCCGATCGTGGAGCCGGCGACCACGCCGGTCGTCGCCGACCCCAAGCCGGCGGACGCACCCGACGTCGCTAACGCCCCGAACACACCTGACCCAGTCGTGACTGAACCTCCGACCGTGACCCCGACGACGTTCCCGAGTGGCGGTTCGAACCGTGCTGAGGACGCCATCGTGGGTGCCGCTGTCGGCGCTTCGATCGGCGCGATTCTGGGTGGACGAGGTGGTGCCGTCGCGGGTGGTATCGGCGGTGCGATCGGCGGCGCCACAGGCGGACGTGGCGGTGGAATCCTGGGCGGCATTCTCGGTGGCACACCAAGCTGCCGTCCACGGCGCTAGCGCAGCTCCCACGGATAATCGCCACGTCGCGGCCGCCGCGGCTGATCTATCGCTCCGAAGCGCTTTTCCGTCTGGCAGATTAGACCGGGAACCCGCCCTCGCGTAGGAACGTCAGCGTGCGTTCGGTGGCTCCCGCCATTTGCTCGAGTGCGGTCTTTGCGGCCACGCCGGCCCTATCCTCTGAAAGCCACGCCCGCCAACGAGCAGCCAGCTCGGCCGGTGAATCGACAACCGCCAGTCCTCCCGCACGGTCCAGAACATCGACTTCATACGGGTGGCCGTGGTTCGCTCCGATCGTGATCGGTACCCCGTGTGCCGCGGGCTCCATCACATTGTGGACCGCACCGCCGAAGCTCCCGCCGACGTAGGCCAGGTCGGCGACGCCATACAATCGGTACAGCAACCCGACCCGATCGACGATCACCACCGCGCAACCCCCGCCACCCTCTCCACGACCGAACCGGCACGTGCCGAACCCAAACCCTCGAGCCCGCGACTTTAGTCGCGCGATCGCCTTGTCGGTCGGCTCGTGCGGCGCGACGATTGCGATCGCGTTAGGGTGCGTCGTCCTGAGCCGAGCCAGCGCCGCCAACACCACCCGCTCATCTGCCGGCCAAGTGCTACCGGCGACGATCACCGGGCCACCGCCTTCGGGTGGCTGCCACTCCACTTCGTCGGCCGCCGCCTCGCGCACGCGCTCCAGCGTCACATCGGCGCGAGTGTCACCCGCGACGCGCACCCTCTTCGCCTCGACACCGAGCTCCGAAAGTCGCTGGGCGTCGGCGGTTCCAATCGCCGCGACGGCGTCAAAACGACGATACAGATCGCGGGTCAGGCTCCGCACCGGCCACTTGACCCGCGCTGAACCCACTAGACGACAACACACCTGTCCCAGCATCACACCCGCATCCGACGCCGCCCAAACGAGGTTCGGCCACGTCTCGCCACCCACCAGCACGAGCGCGTCGGGCGCCAGCAAAGTCACCAGCTCACGCGTCTGCGCTGGATAGTCGAGCGGGAGATAATCGACCGCGTCGGGCACGTCCCACGACTGGACGAGCCGCTCGGCGGAGGGTGAGAAATGCGTAAAAAAGAGCGCCGCTTCGGGACGCGCGCGTCGGATCGCCGTCGCCAGCGGTCGCGCCTGGAGCGTCTCGCCGGCGCTCGCCGCGTGCAGCCAGACAACAGGCGATCGCCCAGCCGCCGCCTCCGCGGCCCGCTGCCAACGCGCAAGCACGCCCTGGCGCGCGGCCATCGAGCGGCCGACCTTGGGGACGGCCCGCATCACAACCGGCGTCGCCACGCGAGTAACCGGAACGATGAGCCGGTTATAGACCTGTCGCTGCCACAGTAGTTTCACTGGAGATCGGGAGAATATAGACGTTGACGAACCGGACCCGGCGCCAACTTTGGAATCTTCGGATTCTGCGAGAGGGCGGTTAGATGGCGTCGACGCGAGTGATGCCGCGCACGGTCTCTCTGAGCCGTTGCTCGATCCCCTGCTTGAGCGTCATCGTGCTCATCGGGCACCCGCCACACGCGCCCATCATCCGCAGGGTCACCACCCCATCCTCGATGTCGAGCAACTCGACGTTGCCGCCGTCCATGGCGATCGCCGGCCGGATCGTGTCCAGCGCGGCTTCGACCTGGTCCCACAACGCCTTGCTCTCATCCAGGTCGGCTGGAGCTTGTTTGGTCGGGCTGTCGATCTTGGTATCCGTCATCGGCGTATCGTCCTACGTTGAGCGTTTAGAATGATCAAATTACCGGTTCGTACACCGCATCGGCAACCACGTGCCCTACCGCAGCCGGTACGCACCGGACCAGACCAGCCGTCCTGGGGTATCGGTGGATTCGAGTCGCCATGAGTGAAGCCAAGCGCATACTCTGGGTCGACGACGAAGTCGCCGGCCTCAAGTCGCACATCCTGTTCCTCCAGAACCGGGGGTTCGAAGTCACCACGGCGCCTAACGGCGAGGACGCCTTGGCCCTTATCTCCGAGAACGGCTACGACTGCGTGTTGCTCGACGAGCAGATGCCTGGGATGCGCGGAATGACAGTGTTTCAGCGGATCCGTGAAAACCATCCGCGGTTGCCCGTGGTGATGGTCACCAAGAGCGAAGAGGAAGGTCTGATGGACCAGGCGATCGGAAGCCGGGTCGACGACTACCTCGTCAAACCGATCAACCCGAATCAGGTGCTGTCGGTCCTCAAGCGCTTGCTCGAAGGGTCGCGGATCCGGCATCAAACGATCGCTCAAGCGTTTAGCCAGCGCTACATCGAGCTCGACGAGCTACGGAAGGCACGGTCATCTTGGGACGAGTGGGTCGAGCTGTACCGTGAGCTCCTCAGCTGGGAGCTGCGCTTGCTCGATGCCGGCGAGCAGGGACTGTTGCAGAGCCAGGCCGAGCTGAGCAAAGCCGCCAACAGCGATTTCAGCCGTTTCGTCCAGACCCATTACCGTGAGTGGGTGGCGTCAAAACCCGGTCACCGACCACTGCTGTCGCCCGACCTCGTAGAGGCGCACGTCATCCCGCTGCTGCGAGCCGAGCCGGGACCGGTCTTTCTCGTATTGATCGATTGCCTGCGACTGGATCAGTGGTTGGCGATTCGGGACACGCTGGAGAGCCACTTCACGATCGAGGAAGCATACGCGGGGTCGATATTGCCATCGGCGACTCCGTATTCGCGAAACGCCATCTTCAGCGGTTGGCTACCCGTGCAGATCGCAGAGAAGCGACCCGACCTCTGGCTCGGCGACGCCGACGTCGAGGGCTCGCTCAACCCACACGAGCGCGAGCTGTTGGAGCTTCAACTGGCGCGCAAAGATGTCGGCGATGTGGGACCGGTTCAGTACACCAAGGTCTTTACCGCGGCCGAGGGCACAGCGGCGCTCAAGAAACTGCCGCACTGTTTCCAGAGTCGACTGTCGGCGTTTGTCTTCAACTTCATCGATGTGCTCACGCACGGACGATCGGAATCTGAGATCCTGCTCGAGATCGCTCCCGACCAGCAGGCGTTCCGATCGCTGACCCGTTCGTGGTTCCTGCACTCGCCGCTTTACGACTTGCTGCTGCAGTCCGCGCGTCAGGGCGTGCGCGTCGTGCTCACCACCGACCACGGCTCGGTTCACTGCCTGCGCCCAGCCACGGTTTACGCGCGGCGTGACGCTTCTCAGAACCTGCGGTACAAGTTCGGCAACAACATCCGTTCCGAGCAACAGGAAGCCGCTTTTCGAGTTGCAGACCCGGGCAGCATCGGCCTACCCGACATGGGCTTCAACGTCGCCGCGCTCATGGCGGTCGAGGATTATTACTTCGTCTATCCGACAAAGCTCCGCGAGTACCAAAGCCGCTACTACGGCGCCTTTCTTCACGGTGGGATCTCGCTCGAGGAGCTGATTCTTCCAGTAGCCACGCTGAAGCCACGCTAGACCGTTAATTTCCAGCCTATGAACACGTATTTCCGCATGCTGGGCTATTTGAGACCCCACGTCGGGCTGCTGAGCCTGTCGTTTCTGCTCATGGTGCTGTTCGCGCTCGTCGACGGGTTCTCGATCGTGGTGCTGATCCCGTTCCTGCAAGTGCTCTTTGGTGGCCCGTCTGTGACCACGGTTCCGGTTGCTCCAGACCACTTCATGGGGCGGGTCGAACACTTCTTCAAGTACGAGCTGTTCACGTTCTTAGAGGAACCGACGGCGTTGGGGACACTCACCAACGTGTGCTTGGTGATCCTGGCTATCTACTTCGTCAAGGCGGTGCTCGGCTACTTCCAGCAGTTCCTACCGCAAGTTGTTCTCGAGCGCGCGCTGCGCGATCTGCGAAATCAGTTCTTCGAGCATATCCAACGACTCTCCTTCCGCTACTTCCAGCGCACCCGTTCGGGCCAGCTGATGTCGATTCTAACGCACGACGTACAGTTGCTGAAGAGCGCTATCTCGACCGGCGTCTATCGCGTGACTCAACACGCGCTCGAAGTCATGGTCACGCTCTTCATCTTGGTCGCGATCTCGTGGCGTCTGACGCTGCTCGCGATGTTGATCTTGCCTCCTATCGCGTGGATTACCGTGCTCATCGCGCGCAAGCTGCGTCGCGTCAACCGGCAGTTGCTGCGCAAGCTGGGTGATATCACCAGTGCGCTTCAGGAAAACGTAGCTGGCATTCGAATCGTACGAGCGTTCAGCGCCGAGCGCTTCGAGCAACAGCGGTTCAACCGGGACAACGAGGCGTACCAACGCAACATGGTGCGGTCGAGAAAGTACGCGCTGATGGGGACTCCGGTCTCCGAGTTTCTACTCGCTGGTGCAGTGGTTTTGATCCTGTATATAGGTGGGCGCATGATCCTGCTTGATGGATCGCTCGCACCGGAAACGTTTTTCGTGTTCCTGGTCGCGTCGCTCAAGCTGTCCAGTCCGCTCAAGTACCTCTCCAAGCTCAACGAGGACGTGCAGCCAGCCCTGGCGGGTTGTGAGCGCATCTTCGCGGTACTCGACACCGAGCCGGACATCGTCGAAGCTGTGCACGCGATACCGATTGCAGGGTTTGAGCATCAGATCCAGTATGACAACGTCTGCTTCTCGTACGAACGAGGCGACGGCCCCGTACTCCACGATGTTTCGTTCACGATTCAGAGAGGTGAGGTCGTAGCGCTCGTTGGCCCCTCGGGTAGCGGCAAATCGACGCTGGTGGACCTGCTGCCGCGGTTCTACGATCCGACATCGGGGCGGATCGAATTCGACGGTCACGATTTGCGCGAAGTCAGTCTCAGGGACCTGCGACGTCAAATGGGGATCGTGACGCAGGAAGTCATTCTGTTTCACGACACTGTGGCCAACAACATCGCCTACGGCGAGAAACCGGATCGAGAGCGACTCGAAGAGGCAGCCACCGCTGCCAACGCGATCGACTTCGTCGAGGCGCTTCCCCACGGCTTCGATACCGTGATCGGCGAGCGGGGCGTTCGGTTCTCAGGCGGGCAGCGCCAGCGGATCGCGATCGCGCGCGCGATCTACAAGAACCCCCCCATTCTCATCTTCGATGAGGCCACATCGGCACTCGACTCGGAGAGCGAGATGCTCGTCCAGCAGGCGGTCGCGAGGTTGATGGAGAACCGCACCGCGATCGTGATCGCGCACCGCCTTTCGACCGTGCTCCACGCCGATCAAATCGTCGTCATCGAGGGCGGCAGAATCGTCGAAACCGGCTCACACGCCGACCTGCTCGCCCGCGCGGGCCGCTACAGCCGGCTGTACGAGCTTCAGTTCGCCGAGTTACCAGCCTGACCCTGCCGATGGTCGACCCCCCGGACACGCGAATCAGCAAACCAAAGGACGATAGCTACGCCTATAGGAAACAGTTCTATCGTGATCCGGATGTCGCCGCTCATTACGACGCCGAGCGTTTTGTGGGGCGAAGCAAGGAGCGGCGGAACCGTCGTAAGTGGGCCGCGATTCAACACGCGTTGGGCGAGACCGACGGGGTGCGGTCGATCCTCGATATACCGTGCGGGACAGGTCGGTTCACGGGGCACCTGGTTGGCGAGGGACACAGCGTCGTCGGGGGTGACATCTCGTTCGAGATGATGCGCGTGGCGCAGGATAGTCTCGGCGACCTGCCGGGTTTACGAGGATATGTACAGGCGGAAGCAGAGAACCTACCGTTTCGCGACCGAGCGTTCGACTGCGTCATGTCGATCCGGTTCTTGTTTCACGTCGATCCGGTCGTTCGCGTCAGGATGCTGCGTGAGATGGTGCGGATCAGTCGCTGGTTGGTGGTCGACTACCGGCACCGATACAGCTACCACTACGCACGCTGGAAGGTGGAGCGCGCCCTGGGGCTGACTACCCGAAAGTTCGTTCGGGTGTCACGCCGACAGCTGGAGGACGAGCTGCGTCAAGCCGGCGCCGTTCTGAAGCGGGTGCAACCGGTCGGACGAATCTTCTCAGACAAGTGGATCGTCGTCGCCGAGGTTCCCCATTCCGACTAACGGGGGTCCCAGCGGCGCATTCGATCTCACCGCGCTCGGCGAGTTCCAAATCGTCGGCACGCTCGGCGAGGGCGGCCGGAGCATCGTCTACGAGGGCGAGTGGCGAGGCGAGCGAGTGGCGATCAAAGTGTACAAGCCGTACGGGATGGAAAAGCACCGCCGGAAGCATCCCGAACCCCTGGCTGAGTTCGAGTATCGACGCAATCGGGCTTTCTTTGAAGCCCCGGGCTTGTCGCGCTATGTCGCCCGACCAATCGGTTTCTTTCACACCCCAGGCGTTTCGGCGCTGATTCAAGAACCGCTAGACGGCGAACTCTACTACTTCTATTACCAGGAACGGAAGGGGGTCCTACCGAGCGAGTTGTTCGGTCACATCGAGCAAATCGTGAAGCGCGCCCACGCCGCGGGGTTGTTCGACATCGACCTCCACGCGATGAACGTCATGGTCGTCGAGGAGGACGTGCAGCCGATCCCAAAACTGTTCGATTTCAACCTCGTTCCATGGCACGAACGGATCCGCACGCCATGGGTGACGCTATTGCTCAAATCGGGGCTCAGGAACTCGAAACGTCGGGATTTGCGGATGTTGCGCGACTTTCACGACTTCTCGCGCAAGGTCCCGCGGCTTTTGCGTTACTTTCCGTCGACCGGCTGAAGAGCCCGGCGCCTCCTTCTCGTCACTCCCGTTCCCGCATATCCAGATTATCGGATACAAATCCTTCGGCGTTGTGGGACCCGTCGCAGAATGGCTTTGTATCTGAATGCCCACAGCGACAAAGCCAAACCTCGTCTTCGGTGGTCTTCTCCGTGCCGTCGCTCAGCGTGATCTTGAAATTTCCGCGAACCCAGTAGGGTCCGTTCTCAGTCGGAGTGATTTCGGCCATGCTCACCTCCCGTAGCTAGTTACGTCTTAAAGCGTGATGCCCATTGCGCCAGCGCTTCGAGCAGCTTGGTGACGTACTGGCGGGTTTTGTCGTCGGTCAGTACACCGTCCTCGTTGACGAGCTCGTGTGCCCGCGCGACCAACACCTCTGGACCCGGCATCGCCGGGGATTTTGTCGATTGCAGAGTCTGCCGCAACTGGAGCTGGCTTCGGGCGGTCCCAGTGCGCCCTGGACTCGCGCCCATGATCGCGGCCGGCTTTCCGTTCAGTGGTGAGTCGGGCGGCCGCGAAGCCCAATCGAGTGCGTTCTTCAATACTCCCGGCAGTCCGTAGTTGTATTCCGGCGTCGCAAACAGAAGCGCGTCTGCGTCCCGGATCGCTTGCTTGAACTCGATCACCGAGAGCGGGTCGCCCTGTTCCTCGATATCGGCATTGAAAAGAGGCAGCGGGTTCAAATCGAACGTCTCGATCGTCATCCCGTCCGGAGCCAACTCGACGGCGACCCGGATGAGCGCTCGATTGAAGGAGCCGCGGCGTAAGCTACCGGCGATCCCGAGCACATTCAGGTTGGAGTCCATCGCTGCCATCACTCGCCCGATACGATCTTGTAGATGTTGCCCGCGTCCGCCATGATGTCCAGCTCTCCATCAGCATCCTCGCCAAATGCGGTCACGCTTGGCTCGGACGGCTCGAGCTCGGGTCACTCCCGCCGCTCGGTAGCGGTTCCGCCCACCAGCCGAAAGCTGCGCACAAAGCCGCTACAGAAATCGGAGTACAGGTACAAACCCGTCAACTCCGGTAAGGCTACGCCGCGATAGACAAACCCGCCCGTTACCGCGCATCCATCGTCGTGATCGCAGCCCAGCACCGGGAGCGTCAACCCCGATTGATCGCAACCTCGCGGCGGATCGAAACACTCCGATCCCTCCATAGTATTCCAGCCACACTCGAGTCCCGCTGCTCCACCAGGAGCCGCGTTTATCTCCTCGCGATCGTTCTGGCCGACGTCGGCGATGTATGAGATTACCAGCGTCGAGCGACACCGAAACCGACGAAAACGTCAGGTGCATCGTCGGTGAGCCCCGCGCCGATGCGCACATCGAGCTGAAAATCGTCGCTGGCTAGATACGTGACCCCACCGTTCAGCGTCACGTCGTCGTCAGCATCCTCACCAGCCGGAAAGATCGTGAAAACCTCGAGGTAACCACCGGTTCGCTCAGCGAGTCCAACGCCCAAGGCGACGCTGGCCGAGCCCTGATCAAATCGCTCGCCCCCTTCGCTGGCGTAGGTGTATCCGATGTTGGCACCCAGCCCGAGCCGGTCCGACAGGTCCCATGCAAACGCACCGGTAGCGCCCGGCTGCCACTCATCCTCGGTCACCTCGTCGCTGCCAGCGGGCACGGTCGTGGCGGCGAGAAGCGCCACCGCGAGTGGCGAACCCCCGCTCTCCGCGAGCACGATCTTGATACCCAGCGATGGATCATCCAAACCCGAGTCATCATCCCCCGGTCGATCAACCCATGTGATCGATGCGCCGATACGTCCCTCGAGCCGTTTCGCGATGCCGATCCGTATGAGAGCCTCGCCGATCGCGTGCTCGTTGACGGCATCGACATTCGTGAAGGTGTAGCCCGCCTCGAGCTGCAGATGGCCCGGTGCCACCGACGAGGCGCTCTCCGTGAAGTCGGGTCGATCGGTAATCAGCGGCGGCTGTGTGACCTGCGCAGAGAGTGGCCCAGCGCACAGCGCAAGAAGCCCCAATAGTCGGAGGGATGCCCACATGGGAGCTATTTTAGTATAGGCTAATTATCTCCGCAAACCCAGGCACTTCTGTCCGCCCTAACCCCTAACAAAACAAATGGTTACGACGATCAGTGGAACTCCTTTCCTTCCCCGGAGGAATCTTTTTTTCTATCGCTTTAAGACGCTTTGTTGCAGCTAGAGCGCAACGAAACATTACGCCCTCAGCGGCCCACCCAGTCGGCCACGAACACGTTGGTGTCCCCCGGCTTGGCGTTGTTTCGATTCGAAGCCCACACGAGCTTCGAACCGTCGGAGTTGAACATCGGAAAACCATCGAAGTCGGGGTGCGTCGTGATCCGAGCGAGACCGGAACCGTCGACGTTGATGGCATAGAGATCGAAGTTCCGACCTTCCGGATCATGCATGTTGCTGGCGAAGATGATGCGCTCGCCATCGGGGAAGAAGTAGGGCCCAAAGTTGGCCGCCCCGTTATCAGTGATCTGACGTTTGTCGGAGCCATCGGCGTTCATCACCCACAGCTCCATCACGCCGGGTCGTACCAGGTTGTCTGCTCGCAGCGCGCGGTAGTCGGCGAGCGCGTCCTCCTCCTGCGGGTGGTGTGCCCGGTAGACGATGCGCTGGCCGTCGTAGGAGAAAAACGGGCCGCCGTCGTATCCTTCCTCGTGGGTCAGCCGCGCCACATCACTTCCATCGGCGTTCATCGTATAGATCTCCAAATCACCGTCGCGCATTGACGTGAAGACGATCTTCGATCCATCCCGGCTGAAGGTCGCCTCGGCGTCGTAACCAGGTACATCCGTCAATCTCTGGAGTCCACTGCCATCGGGCTGCGAGGTGAAAACATCGAAACCCGGATGAATCGGCCATACGTAACCCTGACTGTAGTCCGGACGAGGCGGGCAAGCCTCATCGGCCAGATGGGTGGAAGAGAATAGAATCCAGTCGCCCTGTGGGTAGGCGAAGTAGCTGCAAGTCGTTACGCCCTTGCCCGTCGACACCATTCGCTTGTCCGATCCATCGGTCCGCATGGTGAAGATCTGATCGCAGCTGAGCGAGTCCGGCGTGGACTGAAAGATGAGCCGCGCGTCATCGGGGCTGAAGTACGCTTCGGCGTTTTGGCCCTCGAACGTGAGCTGCTGGAGATTCGCCAGGTACGGTGTCTCTTCGGGTTCGGGAACCACCATCGGCGTCGCGGGTTCAAGATTCGGCGCTGGGGTTTCTTCGCCTGCTTGACCACAAGCGAACGCGGCGAACGCCGCGAACAGGACTCTCAACTCGATACGTGTCATCTTTACTGCTCCTCGTTTGAAGTCGTAAATCCTTATGGACGGTGTAGTATGAAATTGAGCCTGATCGTTTGTTCCCTCATCGCAATCGCATCACCGCTTTGGGCCCAGGATTCGAACGGCGGGACGTGCGCCGTGGAAGCCGGCCTCACATCGTCAAGCCCTGAGATCACCGCGCCCGAGATCTGTGCCACGATCGCGGTGCTCGCGGCCGACTCGCTAGAAGGCCGGCAGGCGGGCAGCCCGGGCAGCAAGAGCGCTTCGCGGTATCTCGCCGAGCGCTTTCGCTCGATCGGACTGCAACCACTCGAGGACGATTACCTCCAGCGTTTCACCTTCTCACCCAGCGTCCTTCGCGATCCACACGCGAATCCGGACGCGTCGTCCGACGATGAGGAGATGTTGTCGACATCCAATATCATCGGGATCGTGCCCGGCATCGACCCACAGTTGGCTGACCAGGCGATCGTGATCGGCGCTCACTACGACCACCTGGGATTCGGAGGACGAGGTTCATTGGCACCGAGTGAGCGAGCGATCCACAACGGAGCCGACGACAATGCATCCGGCGTGGCCGTGCTGCTCGAGTTGGCGCAGCACTTCGTGGCGCGGCCGATGGGCAGAACGCTGATCTTCATGGCCTTCGGCGGGGAGGAGCTTGGCACGTTGGGCTCCCAGTTCTACGTCGCTCACCCGTTGTGGCCAATCGAGCAGACGGTGGCGATGCTGAATCTCGACATGGTGGGCCGGCTGCGGGAGCAGTTGACGGTCCACGGTACGGGAACATCGTCAGCGTGGACGACGATCCTCGACGACTTGGACCCCCAGGGTCTGTCCCTGGCGCGCGTGCCGGACGGCTTTGGGCCCAGCGACCAATCGTCATTCTATGGCGCCCAGGTGCCGGTGCTCTGGTTCTTTACCGGCGCTCATGAGGAGTATCACCGGCCCGACGATGACCTGGGCACGATCAATGGTGATGGTGCAGTTCGAATCGCGAGGTTCGTCTCGACGATCACCGAAACGATCGCCAACACCGGGCTCGAGATTCCATACGCGGTAGCCCCAACGACACAGCGTAGAGCGGCGGCCTTTTCGGTCGGGCTGGGGGTCATTCCCGAGTACAGCTTTCCCGGACCGGGATTGAAAGTGGCTTCGGTGCGACCGGGCGGGCCGGCAGATTCGGTGGGCGTGTCAGCCGGTGACGTATTGCTTCAGCTAGCTGATCGCGAGATCGAAGACGTCTACGGCTATACAGCGGTGCTTTCGGATCTCGAGGCGGGAGTCTCTTACTCGCTCGTGTATGAGCACGAAGGCGAGATCCACGACGTGACCGTGGAACCCGCCTCGCGCTGAATCCGGTACCGCTAGGGCTCTAGTTTCGCGCCAGTTCGATGCTGCCGTTTACGGTTTGCATCTCGAGGCGGCCGCCTCCGGTTCCGATCGAGCCCTCGATCCGGCGAGGTCCCCACCGCTTGCCGGCGGACACTGCCAGCGGAAAATCGCTGTTCAGCCCTCCGTTGACGGTCTGGGCGACAACGCTGGCGTTGACGTCGGCCGGCAGCCCCACGGTGATCGATCCGTTGACCGTGTGCAACGCGAGCGTGCCATTCCATGTCCCCCGACCCATCGAGACGTCGATCGCGCCGTTGACCGTATGGGCTTCCACCGTGCCCGTGCCGGAGGCGCTCACGGCCCCGTTCACGGTATGTACCTGCACATCCCCGCGGAGGCCGTTGGCCTCGATCCCCCCGTTTACCGTCTTGCCCACAAAATCGACACCGGTCGGCACCCGAACGGTGAAGTCGACGACGATGTCGTTCTTCTTGTACTTCTTGTGGTGTTCGCTGTGATCCTCTTCGCACACGTCGCCGACACCCCCGCCCTTTAGCGGATACGCGGCACAGATGCGGACACCATCATCGTGCTCGACGACCATGATCTCGACCTCGTTCGGGTCGCTCTTTTCAGCGTGTCGAACGGCGATGACCTCGGCCCTCGATCCACTCGCGGGCATCGCATCGATCTCTCCGCTCAGGCCTCGAATCTCGAGCGTCTTGCCGGTCGCGATCGCTCCCTCCCACCGAAACTCCGCCGTCTGTTGCGCCTCCATAGTCGCTGGCAGAGCGATCAGCACAGCGAGCATCGGCAATGTTCTCGTGAGGTTCATCTGCCTCTCCTTCTCCTATCGATTCGACCGCTTCAGCACGATCGAGCCATTGAACGTCTCGAGCTCGATGTGAGCTTCTCCTGCGCCCAGCGTAAACGTCGTCGCCTTTCCGGGCCCGGCCTTGGTCACCGTCACGGGGAAGTCCGCATCGAACTCACCGTTGTACGTAAACGCACTGATCGTCGCACTGGCGTTCTGCGGGATCGTCATGTCGATCGTCCCGTTGTGGGTTTCCATGCTGTACCACCCGTCGGAATGGATCGGCCCGTGAAAGACGATCGCGCCGTTCACCGAGGACGCCTCCAGACTCCGTGTATCACAGCGCTCGAGCGTGACCGGACCGTTCACAGTCGTGGCTTCGATATCGCCAACCACGTCCCTGAGCGACACAAACTCATTGACCGAGTGAGCCTCGACCCGACCGCGCGCCCCACTGAGCTCGACGCCCCCCTCGACCGATCCCACCTCGATCGCGTTCCGTCCACCGCTTACGCGCACCAAGCCCTTTACGGAGTGGGCATCGATGCGTCCCGTCGTGCCCTCGACCGAGATGCGACCCTCAAACGTGTGTACCCCGATGTGCGCATCCTTCGGGACCGTCAGGGTAAAAACCGTCTCCCGAGCGTGACCGGGCATCATCTCCGCTTCAACGCTCACCTCGGACTCCTCACGGTCGAAGTGCACCTCTGCCGGGCCCGTGGCTCGAACGTGAACCGCTTTACGATCCCAGGTATTGATGGTGATGTCACCAACCATGTTCTCGACTTCGACCGTGGCATTGGCGCCAACCGAGAGCAGCGTATCGACCACGGCCTGGGGTCTTGCTGCAGCGGGGCTCAGGATGATCAACCCACATCCAATCACAATCGTCGTGTATCGCATCGGAACTCTCCTCATATCGATGTTCGGATGATGCTGGTAGCCTGGCGCATGACATCGAGCTTTCGCTGTCGAGCGCTGGTCAGGTAGTTATAGAGCTGGGTGCTTTCTGGATCCGCATCGAGCGCCTTGACGATCTCGTCGATCGCATCATCGATCGCAGCGAGATTGGCCTCGACGGTGGCCACCGTTTGTGGGTCAAGTCGATCGCGGTACATCGCCAGGATCTCCTCAAAATCGGCCACCGCGGAGTCGTATTCGAGGCTCGCTGGCTGCGTAGGGGTCGCTGTGTCAGGCTGCACTGCCGCTACCGGCGGGCCGCCATCGGTGCCACGCTCGGCTCCCGATCGCGCCCACCACGTAGCGCTCACAGATAGCACGATCAACGCCACCGCCGCGGCCGCCATTTGTGGCAACGTGAAAGACAGTCGACGTCGAGCGCCGCGCGTCTCGAGCGGCACGACTACCGGTCGCTCCTCGAGCCGTGCCTCGATGCCGGTCCAGAGATCCTTCTCCGGCGGACGGTCCTCAAGCGACCGCGCTCGAACGACGATGCCCCGCAAATCGGCGAGCACCCCTTGACAATCGGCGCACGTTTCTAAGTGTTGCTCAACCGACGTCCGCTCATCGGCGGTCAGCTCGCCATCTATATAGGCTGACAAGCGTTCTGTGGGGTGCTCGCTCATTATCTGTCTCCTAGGCAGTCAACTGCTCGCGCAAAAGCATGCGCGCGCGATGGAGTTGTGACTTCGACGTCCCAGCCGCGATGTCGAGCAGGTCCGCGATCTCATCGTGCTTGTACCCCTCGATGTCGTGGAGTACGAATACCTCGCGTGCTTTCCCGGGCAGCGTTCCGATCGCCGCTTCCATGTCGACGCTGATCTCGGTCGGCGCCGGACGAACTCGCACGCGCTCCACTGGTTCATCTGTGGCTGTGTACCTCTCTCGCTCACGGGACTTCGTTTTTCGGTATCCAAGCATCACGTTTATCGCCACCCTATGTAGCCAGGTCGAGAACGCTGCGTCGCCGCGAAACGTGTCGAGCTTTTTCCATGCCAGCACGAACACGTCCTGCGTCAGTTCGTCGGCTTCCTCCGGCCCCACCATGCGCCGCGCCAGACTGTGAACCCGCGGTACGTGGTCGTGGTACAAGCGCTCGAAAGCTCTTGCGTCGCCCTCGGCAGCCAGCCGAACATCTTTTCTCGAGCCCTTCACGTCGGGCGATGTCTCTCGCGCAAGTATGGTTTCCCCGCGGCCAATGGTTCGTCATACACCCTATTGGAGGGGCGAGGGGGGCAGAAGGTTGGAATCCGCGGGTTCTCAGACGCTGCCAAGGAGGGATCGGTAAACGGCGAGGTCGGAATCGGTGAAGAGAACGAACCGGACCAGGCACACGGAGCCGGGGGCCGCCAGCCACTCCCGCACCGCTCCCACGGCCACCGGGGCTGCGCGGTCGATCGGGTAGCCGTAGGCGCCGGTGGAGATCGACGGGAAAGCGACCGAAGCGAGCTGGTGGCTGTTCGCCAGGTCAAGGGCACGTACGTAGCAGCTCCTCAAGAGCTCGGGCTCGCCGCGATCGCCACCCCGCCAGCGGGGACCGACCGCGTGGATGACGTGACGGGAAGGCAACTCATGGCCGCCGGTTAACCTCGCCTCGCCGGCCGAACACCCCCCCAGCGCGCGACACTCTTCCAGCAGCCGTGGACCCGCCGCTCGGTGGATGGCACCATCGACGCCACCGCCACCGAGGAGCGATTGATTGGCAGCGTTTACGATGGCGTCGACTTGCTGGTGAGTGATGTCACCCACTAGCGCCTCGATGGCGGGTAAGCTCAATTCGTTGCTAGCTCTTCGATCCAATCCGGCATGGGGTTCTCGTCGCGCACCTCGTCCCAGGCGATTGACACCACATACCAGCGATCGCCATCGGTGATCAGCGTGATGGTGTTAATCCCATTCGTGAACGGCTCCTCATCAGGGGCGTTGCGCGACTCGTAGGCGCTCATAGCGTTGGCGACGTTGCCGAATCTGAGGAGCTTTCGACCGGTCTCACGCTCGTAGAACGCGTTTTCCATGAAGTACTGGCCGCCGAGGCGGACGTAGTCCTCATAGCTAAAAACCCTCGCCGGATGGCTCCCATCGGGCCTGGGCACCATCGCCGACAACACCGCGCCGGGTGTGAAAAGCGACCGGAACCGATCCCAATCCCGCTCTCCTGCCGGACCCGAGATCACGTCATACAGCGCCGCGATAATGGCATCGATCGATTCGACGTCGGCTGGGTTGGCGTCCGGGTGGGCCGGCGCTTCCGCCTCGAGCGTCGGTTCAGCCTCGGCGTTCGCCTGTGCATCATCGTCCTGTGCATTCGCCGGGCTCGCGACGCCAAAGGCGCCGAGCACGATGCTCGCCATGAGAAGGTACTTCGACATAGATCGTTCCTCGTTAAAATCGGTTCCGGGTTGCGGGCTGTTGGAGTCTACCCGGTCGAAGATAGAACTCCGTCCGGTCAGGCCCAAGGTCGAGGACTAAATCGGGACCCAGTAGGTTAATTTGATGGCGAAGACGTTATCGCCATCGGCGGTGAACGCGTCGAGCAGGTCGCCGGGCGCAACCAGCTCACCCCGTGTGTCGTCTTCAGAGCGGTTCTGCTGCCAGACGAGGAACAGCGTGCTTCCCGGGCTCCACTCCCATCGCAGTACCAGATTGCTGCGGAACGACAGCACGTCGAAGTCGGGGTTATCGAAAGAGAACGATTCGCCTCCGATGATGACGTTGTAGTCACCGTCTTGGTCGCGTGTGATCGTACCGTCATCCTCGCCGTAGACCAAGAGATCATTGGTCCGCGGGGTGGCTAGCTCCCCGATCCCGAAGTATCGTCCGCTGGCCGCGAACGGCTCGGCGTACAGCTCAAGGTTGAGATCCGGTGTGAACGAGTAGTTGGCGCGCAGCGCGGCCGCGATCTCGCTCCGATCGATGAACCCAAACACGTGGCGACTGCCGAACGTCGCTTCGGGGCCAGCGTCGAAAGAGTCGATGAACTGCCGTGGGTCGCGGTCCCGCACGTACCTCGGTTCAGCGGAGATCACCAACCGATCTGAAGGCTGGAACCGGAACTCGGGGTCGACGCGGTACTCCCAGCCGCCGATCTCATTGCGGCTAGTAAAGAAGCGCACCCCCCAGCGATTGGGGCTGTTGTAGTTGCTGAACAACCCCCCAGTGACCCAGAACCCGCGTGGGTTCTCCATCAACGAGCCGCCACGCGTCTGGGTGTCGCTCTGGGACCGAAAGAACCGCCCGACCTCAAAAAAGCTGCGCATGAAGTTGAGGTACGTGAACTCCGTGAAGACACCGACATTCTGGTTCCTGCTGACGCCATCGAAGTTCCACCCTTGGTTCGTAAAGACCCCTAATGTCCAGTTCCGGAAACGGTCACCGGGATCGGTCTCGGTGTACCGGATGTTGCCCCATGCGTTGGTCTCGTCGGCGTGGCCCAGTTGGCCCACGTCATTGATGTCGAACCCCGGCGACTCCATCCATACGCCGTGGTCCCAACGCCAGTTGCCGGTCCGCTTCCCGCCCCGTATAGCGGCGGTCCACCCGGATAGCGACTCGCGTGTCGGATCGACCTCGACGTGATCCTGGTCGGGTCGCTGATAGTAATGGACGCTGTTCTCCTGTAACTCGAGCATCGCCTCCGGCGAGCCCGTCACGTGACTGAATCCGGCGTGACCCAGAATCTCGTACCAGCCGTCGGTGAACCGCTTGTTCCAGTCGATCCCACCGGTGATCGCCCGATTGGGAAGAGAGTGGGCGAGCTCGCTCCCCGCCTCTAGACTCCGATTCACACCGGTGAGCGTGAAACCAACCGTGGAAGCGTTTTCGCCGATTTGCTGCTGCAATCGAAGCACCCCGTACGTCGTCTTCGGCTCGACATCCACCTCTTCGACCTCGTCGATTTCGGTGTCAAAAAACCGCGCCTTCTCGTCATCGGTCACCGCCGCCAGCGCGCCGATCGACAGACCCGACTCCAACTGACCGGTCACCTTGGCGGCACCGATGATCGTCGTTGTGCTCGGTGAGTCGACAAAATCGTGGTCCAGCTCGTTATGCGGCGGGGCTCCGATCCGGCGCGAGTAGTAGTAGTCCGGCCCGACGCCATCAAAGTTCTGCTGACCGGCGGTGAAAAACGGCCGCCGTTCGTCGAAGAACGTTTGGAACGCCGAAAGGTTGACCTCGGCGGGGTCAGCCTCGACCTGTCCAAAATCCGGGTTGATCGTGGCGTCAAGCGTGAGGTTCGGCCCCAAACCCATCCGGAAGTCGAGACCCACTCGCCCGTCTCCGTCGGTCGTATCACCAAACGGATCTTCGGTCTCGATCAGATCCTCGGATGTTATCGTGGTCGCGCCGGCCACGTAGGGAATCACCTCGATGCGTCTGTTTGACGGCAGGTTGTTGAGGCCGACCAGATCACCAAACCGAGATGCCCAACCGGTCTCGTCGCGCGGGACGATGATCCAAAACGAATCCTCGTTGATCGCGGGGATGTAACGATTGATGTTGACTCCCCAAACAAGCTCCTGGCTGCGATTGAAGCGGAGCTGCGAGAACGGGATCCGCATCTCGGCGGTCCAGCCGCTGTCGGTAACGTGCGTGCGCGCGGTCCAAACCGGATCAAAGGTGAAATCGCGCTCGAACTCGTAATCGATGGGGTGGAAGTAATCGACGCGTACGCCCGCCGCGGTGACCGCGAAACTGTACGCCGTGCGTCGATCGAGAAACGTGTCGAGTGAAACGATCAGCCGCTCGGCTTGGCCCGGATCGTCACGGCGCGTCATCAGATTACCGATCGTCGCCGGGTCATCACTGTGCATGCGGGCGCCCACGTAGAGCGCTTGATCATCGTACAGGAAGGCGACCTCCGTGTCGAGGCTGGCCGGTTTCCCCTGATCGGGCTCTTTCTGTACGAACCTGGTGACCCACCGCGCGCTCTCCCATGCGGACTCATCCAGGTGGCCATCGATGGACGGCGACCCGCCCGATACCCGGGCCGCCTCGATACGTTGGCGCTCGGTACTATCGCGCGGGATATCCTCGGCCCCGCCCGGACTGCTCTGGGCCAACCCGCCCGCCGGAAACAACAAGGCGAGAATGAGCCCTATGCGAAAGATCATGGATCCACCCTGTGCATCGTCTAATGACCCTCTTGCTTAGCCTGTTCGATAATATTCGCCAGCCGATCCAACTCCTCTCTCGAGAGCTTGGATGGTGCAGAGTCGAGAAGGGTTGCAACCGCGTCCCCGGCCGAGTTGTCGAAAAACGTCCTCAAGAGCCGGTCAACCGCCGAGCGACGGGCGGTCTCGACGGGTAGTGTCGCCTCGTAGACATAACGCGGCCCGTCCTGCCGGTGTTCAAGGTGACCCTTCTCCTCCAACACGCGCAGCATCGCCCGAACAGCGCTGTAGCTGGGCGGCCGTGGCAATCTCGCCTGGATGTCGGCCGCGCTCGCGGAGCCGAGCTGGTACACGATATCCATGATCTGGCGCTCACGACGGCTGAGCTCGCCGTGGTGGGTCTCAATCATCGCTGGACTCCCGAAATCAGGCTTGAGCATGAGCGTGCGTGCGGTAGATGCTGTTTTTTTAGCACGCCCCCTCCTCGTTGTCAAGCATTAGCTTCGGCGCGTCATGGTTTACTTTCTGATCCCGGCGTACGAGGAGGAGGAGACGATCGGCCTCCTGCTCTACAAAGTCCGTTCCGTGATGGAGAATGTTCGTCGCGACTATCTGGCGATCGTTTTCGATGACGGCTCGCGGGACGCTACCGCCCGGGTCGCGGGCCTGTTCCTGTTGGTGCCTTTGATGAAACACCTGGATCTCGCCCAAGTCGCTCAACAGGCCAAGCTGCCCGGTACCAAAATGATCCCCGCTGAGCAGGCCTTGCGCAGCCTCCTGGCCCTCAAGCTCATCGGCAAAGAGCGCAAGAGCCATGTGATGAACCTGGTCTTCGACGAGGGGCTGGCGCTTTTCGCCGGCCTGAACGTGATCCCCA
>CBDUCI010000023.1:0-19902 GCA_965365605.1 uncultured bacterium | reverse complement strand
CTCGAGTTTGTCCAACCACTGTGTGGCTTGATCTGACATTCTGCTCCTGGCTACGGTGTCTTCTGGATGGTCATGGAGGCGCAGTCAAAGCGCAAACCGCGGACCAGCCTAGGTAGACGCCCGGGAAGGGTCAAGGAGCTTCTGCCAGTGTGCGGCGGCCTCGCGTCAAGAGTCTTACAATACGGTTAGGGAGATTCCCCACAGACGTTTTGGGGCCCTGTGACGTACGATTCAGACGAAGGCCTTCGGTGTTTCGGACTCAGCGTAGGGAGCTTGACATGGACAAGAGCTGTCACCGGATTTTCTCGGCGGTCGTCATCGCGATGCTCATGGTCGGTTGTGGCGGCGAGCAGGAGGTGCCGGAACCCCCGCCGATCTCGGCCGAGGATGCGGAAGAATCTCTGCGTGCGGCCCGAGCGGACTCCGTCGCCATGGCACAGGCGCAGTACAACCCCGCAGTTTTTGACACCATTGCCTGGGCGGGTGGTCAGGAGCGTTTTGAACGCGGGGAGCTTGTCTGGTCGTACAGCTGCACTTCATGCCATGGCACCGGTGGCCGCGGAGACGGCGAGTTGGCTGTGCAGAAGGACCTTGCGATGCCGGACTTCACCGTTGAGGACTGGGCGTACGCCGGTGACATCCCGGCCATTCGTCACCGGGTTTACATCGGCCACGAGTCGGAGATGCCCACCTGGGGACTCTGGGGCTTGCCGTACCGAGACATTGACGCGGTGGCTTTCTTCATCGACGAGGTGTTCCACCCGAAGCGGTAGGCTACAGGGTTGCTGTGCGAGGGACGGCCACGCTGGGTTTCTCGGAGGGGACAGACCTGCGGACCGGCCTCTATTGCATACTCTGAACAAGCGAGATGGTGCGATCGACAGGGCGGACGTTGACGATGACGGAGCCGATCAGGGCCAAGGTAAACTCGATATCCGAATTCATCCCGCAGAAGGCCCCATCGACCGTGGACCGCGAGTTGAACCCATCCACCGAACGGTTTCTCGGCATCGATATCGAAGCCGAATCCGATCATCGCTACGTCATCCAGTACTCCAGTGAGCCCGGCAAGAGAATAGGGGACTAGGCGGTGGCAGAGCTCCGTCCGTATCCCTTTGGCGCGCTGATCACGCGCATGCTTCATGAGCTCGAGCGCGAGGACAAGATCTTCGATCTTCCGTTCCGCAAGTGCTTCTTCGGCGAGCTCGGCAAGGACCTGTCGGTACAGTTTCACGGAAACACCGCCGCGACCCCGCTCGGGCCGGCGGCAGGACCCCACTCGCAGATGGCACAGAATATCGTCCTCAGTTGGCTTGTCGGTTGCCGTATCGTGGAGCTCAAGACGGTGCAGGTTCTGGACGAGTTAAAAATTCCACGCCCCTGCATCGACATGGCAACGATCGGCTTCAATGTAGAGTGGAGCCAAGAGCTCAAGATCGAGCAGTCGCTGGAGGAGTACGTCAAAGGCGCGATGCTGATCGAGATTTTGCGAGCGAGTGGTCGCATCCCTCTGGTGCCCGGATTTGACCAGATCGTCTACGACATCAGCGTCGGTTACGACCTGGCGGGTATCCAGGATGATCGGGTGCAAGCTTTTATCCACGGTATGCAGGACGCCTCCGCGATCATCGATCGCCTCCGTGACGAGATTCCCAGCGAGTTCGCGGAATTCCGCGAACTGGACTTTTCGACCAGGCTCTCGAACACACTCACCTTGAGCACGTTTCACGGCTGCCCGCCAGACGAGATCGAGCGCATCATCGACTTCTTGCTCCGCCACAACGGGCTGCACTGCACGGTCAAGCTCAACCCGCTGTTGCTCGGGCCGGCGCGAACGCGCGAGTTGTTGAGCGACGTTCTGGGATATGACGGGATTCGAATCCCCGACACGGCATTTGAGCGAGACACTCGTTGGGACCAGATGGTCGAGTTCGTAGATCGCTTGGGGAACACCGCCGACGAGTTGGGTCGTGGTTTCGGGGTGAAGTTCACAAACACTCTGATCGTCGAGAACGATCGCGACTTTTTCCCTGCATCCGAAAAGGAGATGTACCTGTCGGGGCCGCCGTTGCACGTGTTGGCGATGAATATCGTGCAAGAGTTTCGAGCGCTCTTCCGGGATCGGTTCCCGATATCGTTCGCGGCTGGCATCGGGCGAGAAAACTTTCCCGATGCCGTGGCGCTGGGACTCGTCCCGGTGACGGTGTGCACCGATCTCCTCAAGCCCGGCGGCTACGGTCGGGCCCAGCGCTACTTCAACGCGCTGCGGAAGCGCATGGATGAGGTCGGCGCGAACAACGTTACGAGCTACATCGTTCGTGCTTACGGGTTGGGCTCCAATGCGCTGGCCCTGCTCGATATCGAGGAGCCGGCTTTGCGGAGCGCCTGCGAGGCGGCACTCGATTCCGGCGGAGATCTGGAAGCCGTTGCGGGTGTTGACCTTTACCGCAAGTGGGTCGTCCAGGCGATGCTCTGTAACACCGATTACTACGTCCCCCGCGCAACCACCGACACGCGTTACGCAAGAGTCCGAAACTCGAAACCACCCGCCAAGATCGGCTCACACCTTGAACTGTTTGATTGCGTTACGTGCAACAAGTGCGTCCCCGTGTGCCCGAACAACGCCAATTTCGTGTTCGTGCTCCCGCGTCTTGAGCAACCGATCGAAAAATTGCGGTGCAGCGGCGAAAGCTGGACGAGCCGCACCGAAGGGGCGCTGGTTATCGATGAGAAGCAGCAATACGGGAACTTCGCGGACTTTTGCAATGACTGCGGGAACTGCGATGTGTTTTGCCCCGAGGATGGCGGACCCTATGTGATCAAACCGCGATTCTTCGGGTCGTTGGAGGACTGGCGCTTGTTCAGCGCGCTAGACGGTTTTGCCTTGGAGCCGAGAGACGGTCAACCACGCCTGTGGGGTCGTGTCGGCGGCAACGAATTCTGCTTGAGCGACGTCAATGGTCGAGCGCGCTTTAGCGGTGCGGACTTCGAGGTGACGCTGGACCCCAGCGATCCGGTAGCCACGATCGAGGGCACCGCCAGCGGCGAGATCGATCTGGCGTACCTGTACATCCTCCAGTGGGTCCGCGATAGCGTGTTCGCCAGCGATCGCGTGAACTATCTCAACGTTCTCTACGAGTTGTAGATCTCCGGTCGTTGGTCGCGAGACAGATCCCAGCCCGAGGGGTCGGGTCGATCGATCTCCTCGAGATCGAGGTCTACGACGACCAGTTCAGCTGATGCATCGATCTTTGGCACGCGCCCGTTGGGACCCACGAAGTAGCTTCGGCCAAAGTACTCGCGTTCCCACGGAGCCTCGACACCGCGGCGGTTTGAACCCCCTATGAACACGTTGTGTCGCGCCGCATCGACTGGAAACTCGAGCTCCCATAGGTCCTGAGATTTCGCTCCAAACGTGACCGCCGGACAGACAACGAGCTCAGCTCCGTTTGTCGCCAGTGCTCGCATCACTCCGGGGAAGTGTCGATCGTAACAGATCGCCACTCCGAGACGGACAACCGATGTCTCGAAGACCGGGAAGAATGGATTGTCCGAGATGTTGCGCGACCACTCGCCAAGCTCGCCATCACTCGGATCGTAATAGAAAGTCTCATGGAAACCGGCTTGTTCGTTGGCTCCGGACGGAATGTGCACCTTCCGATACTTGCCGATGACGTCACCGCGCTCGTCGACGATGACCGCCGTATTGAAACGTTTCCCGGAAGGGGCATCACGTTCGTAGATCGGTGCTACCACGATCATCGACCGGTCGCGAGCCTCCGCCTGCAACGAGGTAACCGTGGGGCCGTTGGTGGCATCCTCGGCCAGGTCGTGCCACATGGGGTCTCTCTCGAGCGCGAAGTACGGTCCCGTGAAGAGCTCGCCCAGGCAGATGAGCTGCACGTCCAACGCGGCCGCCTTGGCGATCAGCGCCCGATGATGGTTGACATTGGCGGCGCGGATCTCGTCCATCCGGTCGCTCAGCTCGCTGAGTCCCGAAACAGAGGCCGGCATGTGTGGGTACGCGTTACAGGTTTCGGTGAGTGCGGCCCGGAGCGTGCGCCTCATCGTTGGACACCGGTGAATAGAACAGCCACCTGCTCGTCGTCTCGTAGTTCGCCGCTCGCGTGCAGCAGAAACGCCCCGGCCAGACCCGCCGTGCCGGTGGCATCCGCAGGGATGCCGGTTGCGTCTTGCCCTCGGTGGTTCGCGTGGATCAGCGTTTCCTCGTCGGCGACGATTGGCCAGCCGCCGGTATCGACCATCCCCCGAACAACCTCCATCCAGTCGTAGGTCTCGTCGTCGAGAATGCTGGACGCCACGCTGGCGGGTGGCTCCTCGACCGGCCACATGTACCTCGAGCGATGGCGTTTGGCATGCCGCATCTCGGCGGCGATCTCGGGCCGCTCGTGGTTTCGCTGCAGCCACCCGGCCATCGCCGAATCGCTGTCGCTGTCCGGAGGTGTGAAACCCGCCGTACACAGCCGCCCTCCGGCGCCGTCGACGAAGCGGCGCCACCCACGCACGAGCGGATGGCTGGCTACCGTTTGAACGGCGTGAATCGCAGGTAGGCGATCCAGCGCGCCCAGCGCATGCGCCCACCGCAACGACTGAATGCAGGAGCTGGCGAGCGCTCCTCCGCCGACCTGAATGATGAGTCGATCGAGTGGCGGGGCGTCGGCCTGGGCGTGCTGGGCGACCAGCTCCCAGCCGAGGGTCATCCCGCCTTCGATCGAGAGCCCGTTATCGGGTCCCTGACAGCTGAAGGGCAGCGCACCGTTCGCGACCTGGCGCTGGAATCGCGAATAGCACGGATCGCCGGGGGGTGCGGTTGGCTCGCGCCCGCAGGTCTCGAGATTGGCGCCGAGGTTCTGCAATCGGCTGACCACGGTCGGCTCGGCCCAAGTCGGGATGAACACTCGCAGTCGACGGTTGGACGCACCGGCAACCACCGCGGCGGCGAGGGCGGCGTTGCCGCAACTCGCGATGGCGAGTGGTCTCGTCGCTTCCTCCGGAGACAAGACCCCGGATTCCTCGGCGACCGCCAGATAGATCGCGACACCCATCAAGTGCCGCGCCTTGTGCGACCCGCTCACGTTGCCGGTCTCGTCTTTGACCCAAACCCCACCGTTCGCGAGCCCTAGCTCAGCCGCGAGTTCTGGGACTCCCGTGTACGGCGTAATGGAGAAGCCTTGTCCGTCGATGTTGGCGATCGCGCGATCGAGTGTACGCACGATGCGCACGTAGTCCGTATCGGTCAGACCCCACTCACGCGCGACGTGCCATGAGTAGAGCAAGGATCGAAAGCGCAGAAACGGATTGGAATCGCTACCGGTCGGCCATTTCGCACCCGGTGGTGGGCCCGCCTGCGCCACGACATGATCGATGTCGTCCTGCGGATCGAACGCAGCACATCGAAACGGCAAGGGCGAATCGATCGCCCGGCCGCATCCTGCGCATACAAGCCGTGATCCAGTTTCGCTCATCGTTCCAGTATCACGCCGGTCTCCTGGTTGAACTCCTCGATACGTCGGTCCCAGAGCGAAACCAGCTCGCGGAGCTCCGTCCAAAACCGCTGGCTGCGGCGGCGTTCGAAATCTTCGAGCGAGACGCCTTGCTGCTCTACCCACGTGAAGTAGCCGAGATTGAAGATCCGATCGCGATCGATTGGTGACAGCTCGAGCACGTGCTCAGTGCTCGCTCCGAGGAGATGTGTCTCGAACGATCGCTCCGCTGCTGCGCGGTCAAGTCCGTCCGGGAACATTCGCGGAGTCGCCTTGTCCAGCTCCGTTCGATACAGCTCAGCGCCGTCGGTGGCCACCGTGATGAGCGCGTCGTCGGGTCCCAGCTCGAGTTGTTTGGCGGTTTTGACCGCGCCGACCACGTTGCAGATGCTGGATAGACCAAAGCTCGCGAGCTCGCCGATCAACTCCGGAGCCAGCCCGAGCGCTTCGCGTAGGTATGAGTGACCCGTCTCGGTGTTGAATACGATGTTCAGTGCGTCCGTGCTCTGATCCGATACGGCCACTACGACGTCGGTGTTCATGACGTTGTGGATCAGCGGGATGTGCTTGTCGCCGATGCCCTGGATGTTGTGCTCACCAAAGCCGTTGTACAGCATGGTTGGACACTCCAGTGCCTCAGCGGCGATGATCTTCGTGCCGTGGCGGTCCTTGAGGTAATCACCCGCGGCGAGCGTGCCTGCCGAGCCAGTCGCTGCCAGGAAGCCCGCCAACCGCATCGATGGATGCTGCTTGTGGACAGTCTCAAACACGTGTTCGAGCGCCCTGCCGGTGGCTTCGTAGTGGATCAAGTGATTGGCAAACTCACGAAACTGATTGAACACGATGTTGTCAGCGTCGGTTTCGAGCTCCGCACACTTGTCGTAAATCTCTTTGACGTTGCTCTCAGTCCCGATGGTGCGCACGATATCCGCTGGATCGGCGACCCAAGCCTTGAGCCACCGAAAACGCTCGTCGCTCATACCCTCGGGAAGAACGGCAACCCCGCGACAACCGAGGATCCGTGAGATCGCGACGCCGCCTCGACAGTAGTTGCCGGTCGACGGCCAGATGGCGCGGTGGCGGGTGGGGTCGAACCGTCCCGTTACGAGACGTGAAACGATACAGCTGTACGCGGGGAGCACCTTATGGGCGTGGATCATCGGGAATCGGTTTCCATACACGACGATGATCGGACTCGCGATCCCGGTGAGCTCAGCGGGCAGGACGATATGATCCGGTACCGGAACCGGGTGTCGAGCTTCAACACCGTTGTACCAGTGCACTCGATAGAGGTTTAGGGCTTCCGGTGTGTCCGGATCGATTGTTCCGAGCGCTGTTTGTAGCCGCCCGTCGATCGTCGTGGGGTCGGCCAGCTCCGATAGCGTCGGCAACCCGATGTTACGCTCGCGGAAGTGTGCGATCGTGCGAGCACGAACGGCGTGATCAACGACTTCGTATTCCGGTTCCAAAAACTTCATACCAAGTCAGATCGTTTCTCCCTCGGCTACAGTGCTTGCATCCGTATCCAGAGCTTCTCGGCCTGCACGCGCGCATCCTCCCGAATGGCGGGCATCTCGGATGGTACCCCCGCGCGCCTCTCCGCCGCTTCGTCCTGTGTGTCCGAGTTTGCAAACCGTTCCGCGATCAAGCGAGGCCCGGCCTGCAAGCGTTGTCGTGCGTGCGAAAGGTCGTCTCCCGCAGCGCGAGCCTCTTCGATTAGCGTCTCCTCTTCAACCTGCATGTCAGCCGGATAGCCATCGGTGCCGAGCGCGACTCGGTCGCTCTTGATGAGCGCCATCGGGTAGCCGACGCCATTGCCACGGTTGGAGCGCGGGTTCTGCACCAACCAGCATTTGTTGGTCGCGCAGCAGTGGACCTCATCGGCTGTGAGGTGAACGCCGTGGGCGAAGATCGAACCGGGGATCAGTGCCTCCAATCGATCGAATCGATCGACGACTCCATCGTAACCCCGCTCGCGTGCGTCTTGCACGTCGGCTCTGTCCTCGGCGACGTGGACATGCAGCACCGTGGAGTGTTCACGCGCCAGTGCGGCTGCTTCGCGGATCGTTTCGTCGGATACGGTGAACGATGCATGCAACCCAACGACACCGCGCACCAACGAGCGCTGGTTCTGGGTCAGAAAGCGCCGGCACTCTTCGAGACCGTGGCGCGCTTCGCGTCGTCCTGCGTTGCGCTCGGTGGCCCCGTAGCAAAGCACGGCGCGCGCACCGAGCTCCTGGCACGCATCGGCCAGGATATCGAGCGAGCCGGCGATCATGTGCGGAGACTCATGGTGGTCGATGAGGGAGAACGTCCCGTGCTCGATCGCTTCGGCGACGTAGAGTCGTGCGCTCGCGCGCAGGGAGTCGGCGTCCAACGCCCGGTCGAGGCGCCACCAAACGCGCTCGAGGATCTCCACGAAATTGCGCGGCTCAGGGTCTGGCCGAGGCATCCCAAAAGGAGCGAGACCGCTGTAGATGTGGGTGTGTGCGTTGACGTATCCGGAAGCTATCGGCTGCACTCTCGCCGCCGGATGCGGCCAACGCTCATCGCGCGGGCGGCAGGCGAGTCCTTCATCGGCAGGGTGTAGTGCCGTGTGCCATCAAACGCGGCCAGAGCTCCCGCCACCGCCGCCGCTGTGGGCACGAGCCCGATCTCGCCGACGCCCTTGGCGCCGAACGGGCCCTCGGGTTCGGGTTCCTCGACGAGGATCACCTCCACATCCGGCATGTCGCGTGCGCGTAGTGGGCCGATCTCGCGCATCTTGAACGTCACCGGCCAACCATTTTCGCACGGCAGCTCCTCGGTGAGCGCATACCCGAGCCCCATGTGCACCGATCCTTCGATTTGCCCTTCGCACAACGCCGGGTTCACGACCCGACCGACATCGTGCGCGGCGATGAACTTCTCCACGCGGCCGTTCGGGTCGAGGATACAGACCTGGGTCGCAAACCCAAAGGCCGTGTGCGTCTTGATCTTGTCGGTTTTCACTTCGGTGCTGGTGGTGTCATCGACCATCACGTCGGCGGCAAAAACCTGTCCGGTCAAGTCCTCAAGAGTAAAGCCGGCGTCGAGCGCGGCCTTGAGCTTGGTCGCGGCACCGACCACCGCGTTGCCGCCAAACAGGGTAGCCCGCGAGCCCGTCGTCTGACCACAGGCCAGTGCGAAGGTCGAGTCGACCTTGGGGCGAAAGAGCGACGCCGGGAGCTGAGTGACTTCGACCGCGAACTGAACCAGCACGGTCAGCAGTCCTTGTCCCATTTCGGTGTAACCGTTGTATAGCGAAATCGTACCGTCCGCCTCGACGACGAGCCGCGCCTTTCCCCACTCGACGGCGCCGTTGCCGATGCCGCTGTTCTTGATTCCGCAGCCGATCCCGACGGCGCGGCCTTCGCCGCGCACCCGGTAGTACTCGTCGTGCACCGCTTGGAGTGTCTTTTTGAGCCCGACCGATTTCTCGAACTCCTGCCCGGTTGCAAACTGATCCCCGATATCGACCGCATTGCGCCAGCGTATCTCCCAGCCATCGATGCCCACTTTCTCTGCCAGGAGATCGAGACAGCCGTCGATGGCGAAATGGGCCTGGTTCGCGCCAAAGCCACGCATGGCGCCGCACGGTGGGTTGTTCGTGCACGCGGCGATCGCGTCCACCGCGACGTTGGGGACCCGGTAGGGACCACAAGCGTGACCGGCAGCACGCTCGAGGACCTTCGCACCGACGGAGGCGTAAGCGCCGGTGTCGCCGAGCATGTGTGCCTCAACTGCGGTGAGATGGCCGTCGATGTCACAGCCCACCTTGTACCGCATGCGGATCGGGTGCCGCTTCGGGTGCACGCGGATCGACTCTTCGCGATTGAGCGTCAGCAGAACCGGGCGACCGGTCATCTTGGCGAGCAGCGCCGCGTGCGGCTGGATCGAAAGATCTTCCTTGCCGCCGAACGCGCCACCGTTGGGCACAAGCTCGACGTCGAGCTTGTCTTCAGGGATACCGAGGAAGGCCGCCACCTGGTGACGATCGTCGAATACTCCCTGGCCCTGTGTGTAGAGCCGAAACGTCCCGGGCTCTTCGCCCGGCTCGGCGAGCGCACTCTCGGGCTCGAGGTAGAGATGCTCGACACGCTGCGTGGTCCACACGCCCTCGACCACATGAGCGCTATCCGCAAAGCCGCGGGTGACGTCGCCGCGGCGAATCACCGTGTGCGACAGCTTGTTCGGATGTTTGGGATTGACCTGGTGGGTCCCATCGACGATGGCGGCTTCCATATCGAGTACCGGATCGAGCGCTTCGTATTCGACATCCACGAGCTCCGCTGCTGCGCGTGCGGAGGACGCGTCGAGGGCCGCGACTGCTGCTAGGAAGTCGCCTACGCACCGAACCTCCTCACCTTCTGCAACGAAACCAGGCCAGTCGTCGTCGATGAGCCCGTACCACCGCTCACCGGGAACGTCGCTGGCTGTCGCGACGGCAACGACACCGGGCATGGCTTCCGCGCGTGACGTATCGATACGACGGACGCGTGCGCGGGCATACGGCGACAGCACGACCGCTCCGTGGAGCAGGTCGTCGCGGGTCATGTCGGCTACGTACGGTCGGTCACCCAAAACGAGGTGGCGACCCTGGTAGCGCGCTAGGGGTTCGCCGACCCCACCATCCTCGCGCATGACCAGCGTGCCCTCGCCATCGCGGATACGCGCAAAGAGCTCTACTGCATCCAAGATTTTTGTGTATCCCGTGCAACGACAAAGATGGACGTCGATCGCCTTCGCGATCTCGGCTCGTGAGGGATTTGGGTTCTTTTCAAGGAAGTGCATTGCGCGCAGCGCAATTCCGGGAATGCAGAATCCACATTGGAGGCCGGCAGCGGCGACGAACGCGTCAGCCAACATTTTGCGCTCCTCCCCTGACACGCCGTCGAGGGTGAGTATCTCCTTGTCAGCCGCGTTTTCGACCGGCATGGCGCAGGTAACGAGCGCGCGTTCGCCCACGATCGCGAGGCAGGCTCCGCACTGTCCCTGGGGGGAGCAACCGTCTTTCACCGAGCGCACGCCGCAGCGATCGCGTAGCGCCTCCAAAAGTGTCTCACCCGGTCGGGGTTCGAACTCAACCGGCCGACCGTTGAGCGAGAACCGCACTTTCGTGGCAGTGTCGGTCAACCGTGCTTCACTTGGTCTGCGTTGTCGAGCATTTCTTTGACCCTGCGCTCGTAGTCGGGAAAGTAGCGAGGCAACGTCGTGATCTCGAATCGCTTCAAGATCAAGGTATTGGGCTCCCGTTCGAGCATAAACTCGAACGTCTGCTCAAGCAGCGACTCTGTGGTGTGCCACCCGCCAGTCAACCGCTCGACGTACGGGTGATCGATCGTCACTTCGTGTTTTGTCGTCTTTTCGGGACCTTCTATGGTGACGCGGTACTTCGTGTCATCCAGCTGTTCCACCTCGATCTTCGCCATCTCATCCTTCCTCGGTTTTGCGCGGAAACTCGCGGGCCAGGGTTTTCAAGCGTTGGAATTGGTTCCGGCACGATCGCTCGGTTGCCTGCAGATCGATCTCGCCGTCCTTGAACCGCCGTTGGCGTCTGAAGTACTCGGTTGGACTGGTCCAGTCGGGCTCGACATTGATGCGCCAGGCGCTACCGTTCCAGACTTCGTAAAGCGGAAAGAGCCCGCTTGCGACAGCCAGACGCACCAATTCCACGGAATCGGCGGGCTCCGACTTCCATCCCGTTGGACACGGCGAATGCATGAGCAGAAACCGCGTTCCCGGGGTGTCAAAGGCGATCTTCAGCTTGCGTGAGAAATCGTCCGGGTGGGCGATCGACAGGGTTGCTGCGTACGGGATCTGATGTGCCGCCATGATGGCCATGATGTCCTTCTTTTCCTCGCTCTTCCCGCCCGGCGTCGTCGTCGTGCGGGCGCCCGGCGGGGTGGCAGAGGAGCGTTGGCCACCAGTATTCCCGTAGATCTCGTTGTCGTAACAGATATAGATGATGTTCTCGTTGCGTTCGGCGGCGGCGGAGAGCGTGGCGATCCCGATGTCGTACGTGCCGCCGTCTCCAGCCCAACAGATCACCTGGCCGCTTTCTTCGTTCAGATCGCGCACAGTGGCGATCCCGGCGGCGACAGCCGCGGCGGAGGCGAAAGTCGTGGCCACCGTCGGCACACCGTAGCTCGTGGTCGGGAAGGCGCCGGCGGTGACGATTCCGCAACAGGCAGGAATCGCGAGCGTGCATGTGTCGCCGGCTTCGTTGAGGGCTCGGCCGAGCATAGTCAGCCCGACCCCCATACCGCAGCCACCGCAATTCGTGTTGCCTGGGCGAAGCAGACACTCTTCGGTGCACGGAATCGGTGGCGCTTCTTCCAACGTTGGGATCGGTCGATCGCCATTCATGTTGCGGTCATCCAGACAGGTTTCGTCTCGGCGGTACGAGCCGTAATATCGGCGATGACATCATCGATCATCGGGGGGGTCACGTCACCTCCGCAGAGCCCGGTTAGGTAGTCTTGGATAACGAGGTCGTTGCGGTACCCTTGGAACGCGGCCTTTGCTTCTTGCCAGAAGATGCCACCAACGCCGGCTGCATAGTTGCGATCGAGGACCGCCACTTTTTTGGCCGCGCTGCAAGCTTCCCGCAGTGCCCGCTCGGGGAAGGGGCGAAACATTTTGATCTTGACGAAGCCGATCTTCTCGCCGGCTTCGCGCCTGCGCTTCACGATCTCGCGCGCCGTCGTCGCGATCGATGACGAGACGAGGATCACGATTTCTGCATCTTCGGTACCGAGGGTTTCGGTGGCGCCACCCGGATCGCGCTCGAACACATCGAGAAACGCCGCCCGACACTCCGCGAACACCTCGTGGACACGATCCATCGCTTCGTCGATCTCGAGCCGGAGTGACATCGCGACCTCAGGCCACGCCAGACCGCCCAGAGTCTTCGGATCTTCATGCAGCAGTCGATGCGGCAAGTCCAACTCGGGAAGGTACCGATCCACCGCGGACTGATCCGGCAGCACGGTCTCCGCTTGCGTGTGTGACACGATGAAGGCGTCCATCGCGACCAGGGCGGGGAGCAGAATCCGATGGTCCTCGGCCAGCCGGAAAGCCATCAGCGTGGTATCGAGTACTTCTTGATTGTCCTCGGCGTAGAATTGAATCCACGGAAAATCCCGCAGCATCAGGGTGTCTCCCTGGTCGGCCCAGATGTTCCAGGGTGGGCCAAGAGTGCGATTAACCGCCACCATGACGATCGGCAACCGGTAGTACCCGGCGACCATGATGTTTTCCACCATGTAGGCGATCCCGTTCGACGAGCTGGCCGTGAACGCGCGTGCACCGGCCAGCGACGCCCCGATCGACACTGCCATCGCGCTGTGCTCGCTCTCGACGGGCACCACCCGGCTTTTGTGGAATGGGAAACCGGCGACGTATTCGACGATCTCGGTCTGTGGCGTGATGGGGTAGATCCCGCAGCTCGCGCCGCGGGCGGCGCGGTTCGCCTCGCCCGCCACGCTCAGTGCGTAACCGGCTGCGTGATTCCCAGATACGACCTCGACGCTCATTCCGTCTCCGCTACAGGTGGCTCATGAAGACAACGTTCCGCGGACACTCCGTGACACAGATCCCGCACCCCTTGCAATGGGAATAGTCGAATATCAGGTCGCTCCCGACTCGCTTTAGCACGCCCTCAGGGCAGAACGTCACACAGAGGTCGCAGCTGTTGCACACGCCGCACGACAGGCACCGCTTGGCTTCACTCGGATCGGTGAGTCCGGCGTGGATCTCGTCAAACGTGGTGCGTCTGACCTCGGGGGCGATCGCCGTGCCGTCGGCGGCAGGACGCCGCTCAAACAGGTGGAGCTTCAAGCTGTCGGAGCGGATTACGTCGTCGTGCCAAACCTCTACGTTGCCCGAGGCTTCGGTCTGACGCGTGACCGGGACGTCGATGTCGTTGAGAGTGTTGTGGATGTGGAGTGCCGAGCGGCGGCCGCTGCCGATGGCACCGGCCACCGTTCCGTCCCACGTGGCGAGATCACCGATCGCGTAGACGGGAGTCTCCAAAAGCCCCAACAACTCCCGGTCTTGCCTGACCTCTGTGCCCTCGGGGAAAACGCTCAGATCGGGGGATTGGCCGAGCGCCAGGATGACTCGGTCGCAGTCGATCTCGAAATCGGATCCGGCTACTTCGACCGGCCGTCGGCGACCCGACTCGTCGGGCGCGCCGAGTTCCATCCGGCGGCAGACAAGCGCATGCCGCCCCTCGTTTGAGGCTCCACCCTCGTTGATCCTGAGAGCGATCGGTTGGATGAGAAAATCGATCGCCACGCCCTCTTGCAGCGCTTCTTCGATCTCCTCCTCGATGGCGGGCATCTCTTTTCGCGTGCGACGGTATATCACTTGGCTGTTGGTGGCGCCGAGGCGCAGTGCTGATCGCGCCGCATCCATGGCGGTGTTCCCACCTCCCACGACGACAACGTGCTCATCGTCCACTCGCACCTCGCCACGGTGGGAACGGTCGAGGAAGTCGATCCCTTGCTCCACGGCTTCGGTGTCACCTATGCCCAGGCGCAGCGCTTGAAGCTCCTGGAGGCCAGTGGCTACCAGCACGGCGTCGTGCTGCTGAGTGAGCTCGAGCATTCGGGTACGGTCGATCGACTCACCGACCTCGACGTCCACCCCGAGCGAGAGGATGCGTCCGATCTCTCGGTCGAGGACATCGGGCGGGAGGCGATACCCGGGTATCCCCGTGCGCAGGAGCCCGCCGATCTCCCACCCCTGCTCGTAGATCGTCACGTAGTAGCCGAGCCGTGCGAGATGGTACGCTGCGGTGAGTCCAGCGGGCCCGGAACCAATTACCGCGATGTGTTCGTCGCGGGTGGTCAGCGGTTCGACTGCGGCCTGCCCGTGGTCTCCGGCGAACCGCTCGAGTTGCCGCACATTGACCGCCTCATCGAGCTCGATCCGGTTGCAAGACGCCATGCACGGGGCCGGACAGACGCGGCCACAGATAGACGGGAACGGGGAAGAGCGAATGATGATCGCCAACGCATTATCGACGTCGTCGTTGGCGAGTGCGGCCAGGAAACCCTGGACATCGTTGCCCGCCGGGCATACGTGGTTGCAGGGTGGGACGAACTGTTGGCGGTGTGGCTGTTCTGTCGCCCACAATCCGGTTTCGATTCCAGGAAGACCGCCACCGGCTCCTTCGACGAAGCTGGGTCCTCGCTCTTCGTCTGCGTGGTATAGACCGGTCGAGGAGGCGGCTTCCGATCTACTGACCGTTGGTAGACTGGCCGGCACGAACATCTGGAGCTGATCGTATGCTTCCTCGGCTGCAGTCAGGTTGGAGCCACCGAACCCCAAGTGCTCAACGGCGGCTTTCATTTCGTCGAGGTCGAAGTCGAGCATTCGGGCGGCCGCACCGGCGAGCGCCGTATTGACGATCGGAACGGTGCGCGTACCGAGTTTGTTCCGTCGAGCGATCGAGGTCGCATCGACGGTGGCCAGTCGGTTGCTCGAAAACTGCTCCCGCAACGTGTCGGGTGGTTCCGAGGTGTTGATGAGGATCCATCCACCCGGTTTCAGGCCACCGGTTATCCCGGGACCGACCAGCGTGGGATCGAGAACGATTACGTGGTCGGGTTCGTAGATCAGGTTGCGGTTATGGATCGTGTCGTCAGCGTAACGGCAGAAGGCCTGGATCGGAGCGCCCGAGCGCTCCGCCGCGTACAAGCCAAAAGCTTGCACCGACTGGCCCTGGAGGAATCGGGACGTCGCGATGAGCTTGGCCAGCGTGACGCCGCCCTGGCCCCCTCGACCGTGTATGCGAATCTCGACCATCGTATTCTTCGCCGATTCCAGCATAAGTGCCCGGAAAACAACCGTCTGTGGGAAGGTCTTTGCGGCCGCATGTAGGGGTTTTTCCCCTAGTGGCTGACGACGACTCCCCGATTACGACGTCTCGACATGATCGATCCGTTGTACGAGGATCGCGCGTGCGATATCGGAGTCGAGCGCCAACTCAGTCTCGCCGATCTGTAGGACACACGAGGGTCGCTTCTGGAGGAGCGTTATCTCCGCCCCCGGAACGATGCCAAACACCGCTAGCGTATCTTGACGCGACGGCTTCCTCGCCCCTAGGCAGAGCACTCTCGCCCGGTCACCGCTTTCGAGATCATCAATTGGCCGAACGCCCTCCGGCAGCGTGGAATAATCGGGCGAATCCCTTCGAAACAGCTCGCGGAGCCACGAGACACTACGCGGTGTCTCGGGGAACTCGAAGCCACAGCTCGGGCACCGTACCAGACTGCACATCGCACCGAGCGGACACCCGTGCGCACAGAGCGTGTCGAGCTTCTCGAACTCGAACCCACAGAGTGGGCAGGTTAGGTAGCCAGTAGCCATTTGCCTACTTGATTGACTGTTCCACCGACAAGAAACGCGAACGGAAAGATGAATCCTGCCATCCTCAAGGCGACCTTGGAACCATGCTCGTTGGCGATCATGAGGACGTTCGCGATGCACGGCACGAACAGGGTGATGGTGACCATCGACACAAAGATCTGAAGCGGTGTCAGCAAAGGGACTGGCGCGGTGGCTGCGTCGAGAATGTAGACCGCACCAAAGTCGCGCCTGAGAAAACCGAGTAGGAAGGCGTTTGTCATCGCCGCCGGCAGCCCCAACCAACCGGTTACGAGCGGTTCTCCAATGCGTGTGATGACGCGGAGAAGTTGGAGTTTGTCGAGGAGAAACAGAATTGCGGTACCGATCACAAAAAGCGGGATCACTTCTCGCAGGTACCAGTTCAGCCGACTGTATGTCTTGATGAGCACGTTGGATAGCTGAGGCCGCCGAAGCGGTGGGATCTCCAGGATAAAATCGCTCGTGTCGCTGTTGAACAGGCGGCTGCTCAACCAGCCGACGAGAAGAATGACCCCAACGATCAGTCCCACCCACAACATCGCCCCGATGGGCGAGAGCACCGACATCATCGCCAGCAGCACGCCCAGCTGCGCTGAGCACGGGACAGCGAGCGCCAAGAGCAAGGTCGTGATGACTCGCTCTCGACGAGTATCGAGGATGCGCGTCGTCATGGTGGCCATGGTGTCGCAGCCGAGACCGAGGATCATCGGTAGCACCGCTTTACCGTTCAGCCCCATGATGCGAAACGCCCGGTTCACCATGATCGCCATGCGGGGGAAATAGCCCGAGTCCTCAAGCACGCTGAAGACCAAAAAGAACGTCGTTACGATCGGGAGCACGATCGCGATCGCGTAGCTCAACGCCATCGTGATCGTTCCATACTCGCCGATCAGCAGATCGTGGAGAAACCGCAGGACACTCTGAAGCCAGCCCAGCGAGACCTCCCGGGATAGCGAGTAGTTTGGTTGGATCGTCTCCCTCGTGCCCGAACTGATCGTGACCTCGTGGAAAGGGCTCGTCGGGAGGTCGATCGAGTGGGGCACTGCAGCGATTTCGTGTGTGTGGGGGAACGGCAGTATCGCGTCCGCCACTTGGATCGCCGCCGGCGTAATCCGTTGCTCAAAGACGGTGACCTCCAGGATATCGACGAGCGTCCCGGCGCCGAACAACCCGACAAACCAGAAGATCCCCAACAGGATCAGGCCGAAGACGGCCAACCCCTTGACCGGGTGCATCGCCCAAAAACCGAGTCGGGTTCGAAGCGAGGCCCCCGTCGGTTGAGATATAGAGTACGTCTTGGCGACGATCTCGTTGACGTGGTCGAGCCGTGCCCGGCTACGCTCGTACGCATCGTCAGTGTCAGTGGATGGTCTCGTCGCCAACCGAGGTGAGGCGGCGCTCGGGAGCGCAGCGATGAGGTCTGCGGTGCCGTAGTCGCGAGTCGCGACCGTCGAAACGACGGGTACCCCCAGAATCTCGCTCAACGCATCGGTGTCGATCCTGCCTCCGCGCTCATCCAACTCGTCGAGCATATTGAGGACGAGAACCAGAGGACAGTCCAGCTCGGCCAACTGCATCGTGAGAAGAAGCGCCCGCCGGAGGTTCTTCGCGTCAGCTACTTGGACGACGGTGCAACCCTTGTGCTCGTCGAGAAGATCCCGGGTGGCGCAGGCATCGTCGCTGGTGGGCGAGAGATCGTTCAGGCCTGGGGTATCGATGACCTGCATCCGCTGGCCATTGAAGCTGGCGCTAGCGCGAACGATCTCGACGGTCGTTCCGGGATAGTTGGAGACCGTAACGTAGCGGCTGGTGAGGTTCTTGAAGAGCACACTCTTCCCGACGTTGGGGTTCCCCACCAGCACAACGGTGTCCTCCGTTGCGCCCGCCTTGATCAGAGTGGTCTCGCTCATGTCCCCTGAGGACTACGCTAGACCGACAAGTCGGCGCCGTCTGTCGGGCGATCGCTGTTGTCTTCTGAGGGGAAAACCCTGACGGTTGCGCGGCGTCGCGTGTCGGTCTACGCTTTTGCTCCGGGGGCCAACCCTGTCGTAGTAGCAACGCGAGACAACTCATCCAAAACCGGAGGTGGTAAGAGTGCCGAGACTCACACCCGACCCCAGCTTCTACCCGTCTCCCAAGCTGGCGACCGAGGCACCACCCGAGTCGTTGGCGTACGTCGCGATGTTGAACCCGACGCTCGAGGGTTTCCCCGACGCGATGGGTGTCGTCGACGTTGATCCCGACTCAGAATCGTACGGAGAGCTTGTCGGCAAGGTCGATATGCCGGAGGTCGGGGATGAGCTGCACCACTTTGGTTGGAATGCGTGCAGCTCGTGCTTGTGCCCGACCGCGTCACACCCTCACATGGAGCGTCGGTATCTGATCGTGCCCGGGTTGCGTTCCTCGCGCATCATGATCGTGGATACGAAACCGGATCCGCGAAATCCAACGATCAAGAAGATGATCTCGGCGGAGGAACTAGCCGAGAAGGCCGGCTATTCGCGGCCGCATACGTCGCATTGCGGTCCGGATGGGATCTACATGAGCGCCCTCGGGGCACCCGACGGGGAGGGTCCCGGGGGGATCTTCGTTCTCGACCCAGAGACGTTCGAGATCCGTGGCGCCTGGGAAAAGGACCATGGGCCTCAGTACCTGGCGTACGATTTCTGGTGGCACTTGGGCCACGACGCGCTCATCACGAGCGAGTGGGGGACGCCAAGTATGGTGGAGAACGGGGTCAACCCGGAGCTCTTGCTGGGTGGCAAGTACGGGCACCAGATCCACATTTGGGATCTCCCGAACCGCAGTCATGTGGAAGCGATCGACCTTGGCGCTGAACAACAGATGGTGCTAGAGCTTCGGCCCGCCCACGATCCCAACAAGACCTATGGGTTTGCTGGGGTAGTGACGTCGCTTGAAGACTTGTCGGCATCGGTCTGGGTTTGGTATCGGGACAAAACCAACGGAGGGGCGGCGTGGAAAGCCGAGAAGGTGATCACGATTCCGGCGGAACCGGCTGACGCCGACCAGCTGCCCGAGCTGCTCAAAGGGTTTGGAGCGGTGCCGCCGCTCGTGACGGACATCAATCTGACCGTCGATGACCGCTTCCTCTACGTGTCGTGCTTTGGCACAGGTGAGATAAAGCAGTACGACGTGTCGGACCCGTTCAACCCCAAAGAGACCGGTTCGCTCCGCATCGGTGGGATCGTCGGTCGCAAGCCGCATCCGAGTAAGCCGGACGTGGCGCTCAACGGCGGTCCTCAAATGGTCGAGGTGAGCCGGGATGGGCGCCGCATCTACTTCACCAACTCACTCTACATGGCGTGGGATAATCAGTTCTATCCCGATGGGCTCAGGGGCTGGATGGTGAAGGTCGATGGTGATCCGGACGGTGGCATGCGGTTCGACGAAAACTTCATGCTCGAGTTCGACGAGTTCAGACCGCATCAGGTCCACCTGGAAGGTGGCGACGCGTCCTCGGATTCGTACTGCTTCTCCTGAGGTAGGCGGTGAAGGCTGGCGCCTTCCAATGGTGGGCGCTGCTTTTCGGGCTAGGCGCTTTCCATGGCGTGAATCCCGCGATGGGGTGGTTGTTCGCGGTCGCTCGAGGCATGCAGGAGGACAGTCGTCCGGCGGCCTGGTGGGCGATGGTACCGCTGACCGTGGGCCACTTCCTGGCGATCGGTGTGGCGATCGCGGTGGCCGTAATCGCTGGCGATACAGTCCCCCTCGCTGCGTTGCGATGGCCGGTTGGTGTTGTGCTGATCGGCCTTGGCGGCTACCAACTCGTGCGCCACCGCCACCCGCGTTATCGGGGCATGCGGGTCGGGACCTGGGGGTTGCTCGTGTGGTCGTTCCTCATGGCCTCGATCCACGGCGCCGGCTTGATGGTGATCCCGCTGTTCCTTGGGCCCTCCGATCTCACGCTCGCGGCGATGGCCACCGTCGTGCACGGTGCCGGGTACGCGCTTGTAACGGCGTT
>CBDUCI010000022.1:0-20623 GCA_965365605.1 uncultured bacterium | reverse complement strand
GCTTCCCTCGGCGATGTACACCCCGGGCTCGATCGTCAGCACCATCCCCGGCTCAAACGTCCTGGGCTGTACCGAGTCGGACTCTGTCGATACTGTGTACGCGCCAACATCGTGAACGTCGAGCCCCAGCCAATGACCAGGTCCGTGCATGAAGAACCGGCGGTAGGCGTGCGACTCGACGTTCTCCTCGACCGTCCCTTCCAACAACCCCGCGTCCACGAGTCCCGCGGTCACGACGTCCACAGCGCGCCGATTGATCTCGGCGACGCTGGCGCCAGGCCGAATGACGCTCATGGCCGCTGTCTGTGCGTCGAGGACGATCTGGTAGATAGTCGCTTGCTCGACATCGAAGTGGCCATCCACCGGGACAGTGCGCGTGACATCTGCAGTGTAATAGCGCCATTCCGCCCCGATGTCGATCACCACCATGTCGTCGGCTTCGAGCTTCCGATCACCACCCACGTAATGAAGAATCGTCGAATTGGGACCCGCACCCACGATCGAGCCGAATCCCAGTCGGGGGCTCCCCGAAACCTTGAACACGTACTCGATCAGGGCCTTGACCTCGTACTCGTGCATGCCTGGTCGGATCGCCGCCATGGCCGCCCGATGTGCGTCGGCCGTAATGTCGATCGCGCGTTCCAGCAACGCGACCTCCGCTGGCGACTTGATGAGTCGCATCTCGTCCAAGATACCAGCGGTAGGAATGATCTCGGTGCTGTTGGTGAGGGCCCACTCATGCAGCGTCGCCGCGGTTGTGGTCTGCGCCCATGGGTGGTCGTTCGAGAAGTCGAAAAAGACGCGTGTCGCATCTGACAAGTAGCGCGAGAGAACCGCCGGCAGCGAGTCGATCGGGTACGCGTTATCGGCTCCATATCGCTCGACCGCACCAGCCACGCCTGCGCGGCGACCGTCCCAGGTCTCGCGCAATGGATCGCGTGGACGTACGAAGAGGATAAACTGCGTTCCGTTGGAGGCGTCCGGCGCGAGGATCGCGGCTGAGCCCGGTTCTTCAAAACCGGTCAGATAGTAGAAGTCGGAATCTTGTCGGTACGGGTAACTCGCATCGTCGTTGCGCGGAATTTCCGGCTGGCCCGTGAAGATGGCGATGCCACCTTCCATCTTCTTCATAAACTCGGCGCGATGCTCGGCGAACATGTCCGTACTGACGAGCTCGACCTCTTGGGCCGGTAACAAACCCACCCACCCGATCGAGATCATCAACGTGGTGATCAGCGTCTTCATCTTTTTTCGTCCTCGAATCGTAGTCACGCGTGGTGTGAGGGGAGCCTTCTCGTTTTCTCTACCTTAGGTCAGCCCAGCAGGAGCCGTCTGTCGGGAAGAGGTTACAACTCGTGTGGGGCGGTTCCCCTCACGCCGATAGAGTCCGATCGGCGATGCGCGCTTCTTTGACCATCTCCACCAGGGCCTCGCGGCAATCGTCCGGTGAGCGGACTTCGGACGGGAACCCGATGCGCACGCTGCGCACCCGATCCGCGGTATGTAGACGAACGTGAAAACCGAGGCGATCGACAGCGGTCATCTTGGCGTTCTTGGCTTCGACAGCCTTGACGTGCTTCGCTATCAGGGCGAGGGCATCGGCGTGGGCATCGTTCATATGCCTCAGTATCTCCGCCGCGGTCTCAGCTAGGGGGTCCGGTCGGGCCTCGCGAAAGTCGTCGACGCCAACCCACCCCATCACTGCAAACCCGCCTACGAAATAGAGTTCCACGACTTGCATCATGTAAAACGCGAAGTCCTCGAAATCGACCCAGTAGCGCGCATTCTCGTGGCAGCCGAGGTAAACGTCTCGCACAGCGGCCCGATCTGCCTTCCCCACCTCGGTCACATTACCGATCGCCGTCAAACGTTCGGCCCCCAGAGGATCGTGCGCAGCCTCGGGCGCCGTCACCAGCAAGCTGGCCCGCGGATCGCGCACTAGGTTCTGAGTGTGCATCGCCATACTGCTAATAAGGAACAGCGGGCTCCCCTCTCGATCGAGCGCGTACGGCATGACCGAGCCGAAGGGGAACCCTTCGTGCCGGTGTGAGTGGGTCGACAGGACTCCGACTTTGCTGACCTGCAGCAGGGTGCGCGACCGCTCCGCGTAGCTCGTCTCCGGAGCCGGGTTCGGGTCGGGATCGGAAGTCGTGTAGGCGTGTTGTCGGGTGTTCAATTGTCCGCCCGCGTTACGCCGATCACGTTGCCGACCAGGTACTCGAGGCGAATGCTATCGCCAGCTTCCAGACCTCGGACCACTGTTTCCGGGTCGACACGCACCCTCTCGACTGGACCGTCGGGATCGTCAGAATCACTGAAGTACAAGTCCCACGACACTTGGCCGTGAATGCTAACCGACTCGACCTTCCGGAAGAGCACTTCTCGGAAACCTTTTAGCACGGCAACGCCATCGTGTAGCAGAGAGACTCGCCTTCGAGGACCACGATCCCGTCGTTTCTGACGACCTTTGTGGCAAGCTTGGTGATCGGTTTATCCTCACGCACCGTGAGGACCTCGACGCTGCCCGTAATCGTGTCCCCGGGTCGCACAGGCGCCCTGAAGCTCCAGTCGCAATGCAGGAACACGGTCCCGGGGCCGGGAAGATCCTCGGCCACCACCGCGTTCAGAATGGCGCTTGTCACACCGCCCTGAACCACGATCTCGCCAAAGGTCGTGGCCTTGGCTGCCTCCACGTCGTAGTGAAGCGGATTACGATCACCGCTGATCTCCGTGAATAGCTCGATGTCTCGGTCACTCACCTGGCGTGAACGTTCCGCCGTGTCGCCAACCGCTGGAATACCTTGCGGCCACACCTCCGTCTTCCGCGTCATCCTAGCGGCGAAAGCCGTACTCCAAGACGAAATATTCAGGGTTCAGCTCGGCCAGCGGTTCTCGAAGCTGCGCGAGTTCGTGCTCCGGGCCGTGGACCTCCAGCCGCTTTATATCCGCGATTTTCAGCGCCTCCTGCAACAGGTCGCCAACGTTGTCGAGGTGGGCCAAGACGCCGGCCGCGTCCTCATACCCTTCACGGCAATGCGCCTGGTCGCCACTGAATGAAAACCCGTAATACAAGCACTTCGGCTCAGCGCTCGCTTTCTCGACGAATTGGCCGCAGAGTGCCTTGAAGGCATCCATATCGCGGACTCCAAAGTATGGGACAAGCGTGCAGCAGTTGTCGGTCGTAGCCATACTCTACCCCTCACTTTGAAGATCCAGCATGTGTGGACCCTGTTCGAACAGGAGATCGACGGGCACCTCGAGTCCCGCTAGGCGATCGAGATCCGCCTGTAGCTCGTCGCCGACCATCCCCATCTCGTCCAGGATCTCGCCCGCTCGCGCATGATCACCGTCACCTTGCACGGTGAGGATCAGCTCGGCGAGCTCGTTCATCGCCTCCTTCATCCGATCGAAATCCACCCGATAGGTACCCGAGGCCGGATCGCGCGTGAATGCCCCACGTTCCTTGAAGAAGTTGAACCGCATCATGTTCGCTCGGCCGTGCGCGCTGGACACACCAAACCGGACCGATCGGAAGATGCTCGCCATGAACGTCACGTAGTGCTCCTCCAGCGTCCCGTCCATCGGTTCCCCTTGATCGTAAAGCTGTGTCACGAAATACAGCCCGAGGACGTCGGCCTTCCCTTCTTCTAGCGCCGAGTAGTGCGCTTGGAGCGCTTCCCTAACGGTGCCCTTTCCTGTAATCGTGTTCTTGATTCCGAGCCCGTGGGCGACCTCGTGAAACATCGTGTTGTCAAAGAAAGCATCGAACGTGACCAACGATCGCTGATCTTCGGCGATTAGGACGTTGGCTAGCGGGCGAAGGATCTGATCAAACTTGGCCCGCATCACGTTCTTCATCTGGACCCGCCGAGTCCCCTTCTGGAGTTGGACTTCCTCGTCGTTCGGAAGCGCGAAGGCGATCGTCTTGGCGCCTTCTATCGCCTGCCCCGTTGCGTACACGACATCGTACGCCCCGAGATCGGCGTCGGATCCGGGGGTTTCCTTCTTGTACGCGTCCGGAACCGGTATGTTGCGCTGCATCTCCGGCAGCATCGTGGCGTAACGGGCCAGTCGTTCGCTCCACGCGAGGTCCTTGATCAGTACGTAGCCCTCGTGCGCCGCCTTGTACCCAAACAGCTGATCCTCGTAGGTCTCGATCGGGCCCAGCACAACGTCGAGCGCTCCCGACTTCATGTCCATCCAGGCCAAATCGCTGGCTTGATAGTCGTCGGTGAGCAGCGCCTCGGCGCGCGCCTCCAGATACGCCCGCACGTCGGGCTCCTCGGCGAGCGCGGCAGCGGCTCGGAGCTTCTCGGCAGCGAGCTCGTGCTCACGGGCGAACGCAATGCGGTACGGAACAGCTTCCAGCGCACCGGTGTCATCACGACGAATCATCGTATACAAGCTCCGTAGCGCCGCGCCTCCGTCCGGAGCCGCTTCAGCGGCCGTCTCGAACTCCTCACGGGTCATGTCGGTTGGATAGAAGTTCGCACCGACTGGCTTCTCACCGACACCAGGCAAAAACGGCGCGTTTCCATCGAGTCGATCCCACGGCCCGAAGTTGGCTTCTAGCGCGAGCTTGGTGTTCGGATCCTCGGTGCCACCGAGGATGTCGCCGGGATCCCCGTACGCTCCCATCCAGAATGCCGAGTTCATCGGCTCGATCGCTTCGATGAGGAGCGGAAGCATCTGCCGCTCGTGTTCACGCAGCCCGCTCAGGTCAGCGGTGATAGGAACGGTGACATACTTGTCGAGCACACGGGTGACGGCTGGCGGCGTCGCCGACTCCGCCATCGTCGAGTCGCCGTCACGGGCTGGTTCCGCACAAAAGCTGGCCAAGACCGCAACCATTGCCGCGGACGCCAGCGACCAGACTACCGAATAACGAATCATCTTGAACCTCCTGAATCGGCCAATCAAGTACATAGCGAACCCTAGCCCCCCGGGGTTCCGACGGCCAGCCCGGCCCGCTTTGCGGCCGCCGCACCGGACGAATACGTTGAAATCGCTTGATTGATATGGATTCCTCAGACCCATCGGGCCAAGGAGCGTGTTATGAGAACAGGACTGAAGTCGCCGTTCCGATTTTTCGGCCTGATCGTGTTCTTTCTCGCTGCGGTTATGGGTACAAGCGATGCACTGCTGGCGCAGCAGCAGTCCGAACCCGAAATCGACACGGAAGAAGTCGCCCCCTGTATCGTCGGTCAGGCTGGTTGTCCCTGGAGGTCGGTGTTCGCCGCCGATGCGGCGCTATGGGAAAGGGGGCGTCTCTACGAGCTCAGGGGTGAAAGCTGGCGCCAAGCCAAGAAGGCCCCGTCCAGGGCGCGGTTGTGTGGGGGGCTCGAGAACCTGCAGGAATCACTCGACTTGTGCACCAACGGTGGTTGCGCGCAAGCTCACTGTGTTCAGGCATCTGCGCCCAACAGTCAGAGGATCTGGCTGTGCAAGTGTCTGAAGATGCAGTAGGGGTTGAGCGCCCCTACTGACGACTCTCAATCCACTCGTTGACGATGTCCTCGAGCACGGCGATGGGCAATGAACCATTCCCCAGCACCGTGTCGTGGAACTCGCGGATGTCAAAATCGTCGCCGAGCTCCCGCTCGGCCTTGTTGCGAAGCTCCTTGATCTTGAGCTCACCGATCTTGTAGCTGAGAGCCTGCGCCGGCCAAGTGATGTAGCGATCGATCTCTCGAGTGACTCCGAGTTCGCTCAAAGCGGTGTTCGCCAGCATGTAGTCGATCGCCTCCTGCCGTGACCAGCCGAAAGCGTGCATGCCGGTATCGACGACGAGGCGACAGGCGCGCCAGGCCTCAAAAGTGAGCCGACCAAAGTCGCTGTAGGGGTCCGGGTACATCCCCATCTCCTTGCCCAGGAACTCAGAATACAAGCCCCAGCCTTCACCGTACGCTGAGTGATAGAGTTGGCGCCGGAACTCCGGTACCTCGAGCTCCATCGCCAGGGCGGTCTGCAGATGATGACCGGGTACCGCCTCGTGCAAGCTGAGAGCCTCCAGCGTGTAGAGCGGACGGCTCTCGAGATTCGTAACCCCGAGGAAATACGTGCCCGACGTCGTTCCATCACCTGTCGAGGGCTGATAAAAGGCGCCGCGACTCGGGTTCGGCTTGATGCTGTACGTGCCTCTAGGAAGCAACCCGAAGTACTTGGGCAGGAGCCCCTCAGCGGTTTTGCTGATGAGCGCCGCCCGACCCAAAAACTCCGACGCAGTCTTCGCGTAAAACCGAGGCTCTGTTCTCAGGTAGTCGAGGAACTCTCGGAAGTCGCCCTCAAAACCAACCTGCCGGATGATCGCATCCATCTCGCCGCGTATCCGCTCCACCTCGGCGAGACCCAGCTGGTGAATCTCGTCCGGAGACATGTTCGTGGTGGTGTAATAACGGATCAGATACTCGTAGTACTCGCGTCCGCCGTCGAGGCTCGTGATGCCGACTGTTTGACGGCATGCGGGTAGGTACTCGGAGAGGTAGAAGTCCAGCAATTCCTGGTATCCGGGAATCACGCTCGCATCGATGAGCTCGACACCGCGGGCCGTGAAGTCTGCTCGCTGCTCATCCGAGATCTGCGGTGGAAAGTTGACAAACGGAAGGTACAGGCCACTCTCCGTCACATCGTCGACGATGTGCTCGCTGATCGTTTCTTCGTATCCCTCGATACTCTCGCAGTAATGCGTGTAGCCGGCTGAAATCGCTTCGCGCAGAAGTGCTAGGTGCTCGCGGTTATAGCGCGGAAAGTCAGCTAGACTGATCAGGTACTTCTCGTAATCGTCCGCCGAGAGGAACGACATCGCCGCCGGCGCTTCAGCGAAATAGATGTGATACCCGGTCAGACTCGAAAACGGAAAGAAATGATCCTTTTGAGAGTAGGAGTCCCGCTCGGTCAGTCGTTCGTAGAGAAACAACCGATACGAGACCTGATCGTTCGCTTCTAGATCATCGACATCGATCGCTTCGAGACGAGCCAGGATCGCCTCGTTGAAGTCCCGTCTTCTCTCCCGCGCCTCGGCTGTGAACTGCGCGAGCTTCCCGTTCATCCGCCAAGCGTCCGGGTCGGTGCGGAAGAACACTTGCTCAGACTCAGCATTCTCCCATTGCTCATCGAGGATCGCTCGAAACTCTTCTCCTGGTGACGAAGCGTTACAGGCCGCCACCGACGTCATCAACACAGAACAACAGATCGTATTGCTAATGCTCTTTACAAATCGCATTGGCTCTCCCCCGATCTCGGTCCGGAGTCTTATCAGCGTGGTTCCAGCCTACCACCTGTAGTGAGGTTGTGACAATCAAGCGCGAGGGCAGACAGAAGGGGTTCTATGACGTTGACCGAGCCGCCGCGACGGGCACACATTCTTTGCCAGCCGAGGACCGATCGTCTAAACGAGGGCACCATGCGGGTTAGATTCCTCAGGGTCGCTTCGATTTTTCTCTTTGCCGGCTTGACAGGTTGCAGCGACGATCCGATCGCCGGACCTCCGGGCGGTCCGTCCGACCCCCTCGTGGAAGAAGTCCGGCAACTCGCAAACGCAGCCGGCATCTCGCCGATGGAATCCCCGTTCGCGGTACGGCCCGAGCTGGTCGCTCTCGGCCGTGCGCTCGTTTTCGACAAGATCCTGAGTGGGAATCGCGACGTCTCGTGCATCACCTGCCATCTTCCGTCTCAGGGAACGAGCGACGGCCTGAGCCTGTCGATCGGTCAGGGGGCCCAAGGCCTTGGGCCCGGAAGGGTCCACCCGCAGGCCGCGTTTATTCCGCGCAACGCTCTCCCGCTCTTCAACCTGAGCGTGATGCGAATCCATTTCTGGGACGGCCGCCTGTCTGTCGATGCTTTCGGGCAGTTCTCAAGTCCCGCCGGTCCCGATCTAACACCGGATATGACGCGGCCTTTCGAGTTCGGCCCGATCTCGGCGTTGGGGCTTTTCCCCGTACTGTCGCGAGAGGAAATGCGTGCGTTCGGAGGAAACGAGCTCGCAGCTATCGATGACGACGATGAGCCGGCAATTTGGGCTGCGCTGATGGTTCGCCTCGGCGGATTGAACGAATACCGGACTCTGTTCGAGAGCGCCTATCCCGGGACGCCCTTCGACGCCATGACCTTCGCGCATGCCTCAAACGCCATGGCTGGTTTCTTCGTGAGCGAGCTTTCGTTGGTCGATACACCGTGGGATCGGTTCCTGGCCGGCGATGACGATGCGCTGAGCAACGATCAGCTTGCAGCCGCGCGGGACTTTTTGGCCGTCGGCCGGTGTACGAACTGCCACATGGGTCCAACCCTGAGCGATCAGGGCTTCCACAACACGGCTCTCCCCCAATTCGGTCCGGGCCACGGGAACGGACCCACCGGAACGGACGACTTCGGTCTGTTCAACGTAACCGGTGCGTTGTCGGATCGTTTCCGGTTTCGCACCCCACCATTGCGGAACGTGGAGTTAACTGCGCCGTATGGCCACGCCGGTCAATTCCAGGAGTTGCGCGACTTCGTTGATCACTACAGCAACGCGGGGGCGAAGCTGCGAGGCTACGACCCGAGCCAGCTCGACCCGCTTCTCCAGGCGACATTGCTCGCAAACACCGAAGAGATTCTGGCGACCCTCGATCCAGAGCTGGAAGGAATCGCGTTCCCACCCGAAGTGACGGACCGGATCACCGCGTTCCTCCTTGCGCTCACCGATGAACGGGCCCGCACCCTCGGGCACTTGCCACCGCCTAGCGTGCCCAGCAGGTTGCCCATCGACCGGTGATCGGCCTGATCGCTAGGCTCCGACCACCGAGCTTTCTTTGAGCGTGGCTCGCTTGCCTCGGAAGTAGAACACGAGCCCTGCGAGAACGATCGCCAGCGAGCCACCCACGACCTTGAGCACGAATAGACTGGGGTTCTCCGACCCCTCGGGCGGTAGAGTCGCCAAGGCCAGCGACAGAATCGTTGCTGACAGTCCAAGACCACCCGCCAACCACGTGACCGCGTCACCGCCGGGCACACGCACGACGTTCCCCTCATCCCCAGCTCGCCGTCGCCGCAGAAGCGGAAGCGCCCCAAAGAGATACAGGAATGGGATGAAGTAAAGGATGATCGTCATGTCGACGAGCACGATGTACGCCTCCTCGACGGTCGAGCCGGCCACTGCCATCAAAAGGAGCGCGCTGGCCAACACGCCTTGAACGAGAAGCGAAACGTGGGGCGTCCCCCACCGCGGGTGCACTCGACCCAGCGCCTCGGGCAAATACCGGTCTACGCCCACGGCGTACGGAATCCGGGCCGCACCCGTGAACCACGCGCCAACGCCGCCCAAGCCGCCAAGGGTGATCAAGATCGCGCCCAATCGCGCCAACCCATTCACTCCCGCTCGGTCGGCGACGGCCGCCAGTGCCTGAGGAACTCCGCTGATCACGTCCACGGTATCGGTAGGCAACGCGACCAGCAGGACCGCCGTACCGAGGATGTACACCGCGGCGATGATGAGACCCGACATAAGGATCGCCCGCGGGATCGTGCGGGCGGGTTTTTTGATCTCGTCACCCATGATCGGCGCCAGCTCGAGACCGGCGAACCCGAACGTCATCGTGGCAAAAAACGCCAGCGTGCCAAACTGCCTGAAGTTGGGAACAAACGATGCGCCCTCGAACGAGGTTACGCTACCGAAGCGCAGCCAGACGTAGAACCCAAAACCGATCAGCAATACGGCCGTTACCCATGTCTCGATCGCGCCGATGTTCTGGACCCACTTGCCGCGTTCGAGGCCGATCAGGTTGAGGCCCAGCGCCAGCCACAGGATCGCTAGCGTGAAGAGCGCGTTGTACAGCACGCTATCACCCAACCCGAGCCATGCGCTCCCACCGACAAAGAGGAACACCCCCGACACGAACAGCAGCAACGACGGGAAATACACGAGGTTGCTGATCCAGTACGACCAACCAGCTATGAAACCATGCACATCGCCGAAGGCGTGCTTGGCCCATTGATAGACGCCGCCTTGGCCGGGAAGGCGCGTGCTGAGCTCCATGACCGCCAGACCCGACGGCACGAAGAAGACGACCAACGCCAGGACCCACAGAACGAGGCTCGACGTCGAGAGCCACCGCAGGCCCACGATCGCCACGACGTTGAACAGGACGACATCGCGCAGACTCAGCGCTCGATGGAACTGGCCCTGGCTCACCCCTTTTTCTCGAATCCCGTTTCTCCACCGTACTGCGGTAGCGAATCGTCGATCGTCCACCACTCGGCGCCGTGGTCAACGTAATAGTGAGCCTCGGGCACGCGGTCAATGGGCTCTTCGAGGTTGGCCAGCGCGACGTGAAGCTCGCCCTCGTACGCCGGACCCTCGAAGAAGAGCGTGCTGCCACAACGATTGCAGAAGGAGCGAGTCGAACCCGACACGGTGAGATAACGGGTCAGCTGCTCGCGGCCGGCCTGAATATCGACCTGCTCCGAGCGGAACCCCGCCCACGTGACAAATGCTGCCCCGTGCGCGCGGCGGCACAGCGAGCAGTGGCAGTGCCCACAGTACCGGCTTGGCGGTGTGACCTCGAACTGGACCGCCTCGCAGAGACACGAGCCTTTGGCCATAACTACCTCGGTTCACAAAGAAGGGCGGCCTCAGCGAAGCCGCCCTCTTTTTCAACCTCCGAGAGGGCTATGCAGCCCCTCGTCTTCGAACGCTACTCCCCGTTTCCGCCCGCGCTGGGACCAATGGTGTAGAAACCATCTTTGTGGGGTCCACAAGCATCGCCGAAAGCATCGGCGGCGTCCTCCCCGTACCGCTCGTCCATCCGGTCACCCGCCTCGTCGACGGCCGCGATGATCGCCGGAATGCTCTCGCCGATCGTGTAGATCCCGAGGTTCCACTCATCGGCCCACCAGTGATAGATGTAGCCGTGATTCTGCACGCCCATTCCCTCGGCGATCATCTCTTTCCAGATCGGCATGACCTGCGTCTTGGCCTGCTCCTCGACTGCAGCACCCTTCCCTTCCGTGAAATCACACATGAACCACGACAGGCGAAGAACAGCAGGTGCTTCCTCTTCCTCCATTTCTTGGGCCCAGGCGGTGCTCGTGACACCCACCACCATCAAGGCTGCCAGCAACAACAACGTTTTGTGCATCAACCAACCTCCGACTTTGCGCGAGTGCGTTTCCCCAACTGGGAAAATCGAAGAGAGGTTAACACGTTTGCAGTCAAAGGCACAGAGGCTCTCCGTCCGGGCCAGCGGATCCCCTTGCTGTTTTCCTCTAGGTTGTGGGTCGACCAGTCAGGCCCGTGAGCACGGTGTACCAGAACTCGAGCGCGTCGTAGAACGCGCGCACAGAGACCCGCTCGTTCAGGCCGTGGGCAAAATGGTCGCTCTCCTTGATGAAGATCCCCATGATGCCATAGGTGGGGATGCCGGCCGACCGGATCCATTTCCCGTCCGTTGCGTAGGGCGCCATGTAGGGGACGATCGGCGTGCCGGGTCGAATCTTCTCCACGCCAAGGGCGACCGCCTCGATCACGTCTTCGCGGATCGGCGACGCGGGGCTTGCGAGCGGCTCGCCCAGGAGCTCGATCCGAACCCTGTCTCCCGCTACCCGCTCCAGCGTGTTCTGCACTTCGGTGACCTCGACGCCCGGGAAAATCCGGCAGTTGACCGTCGCCGTGGCCGACTGCGGAAGTGCGTTCTCGGCGTGGCCTGCTCGGAGCATCGTCGCCACACATGTCGTCCGCGTGATCCCCACCTGCTCGGGCTCCTTCCACAGCACCTCGGCGGCCCAATCGTCCTGCGGGTCGTCCGCCAAGCGCTCCATCGCCTCGCCAACCTCGCCCCCGGTAATTCGCGACATCACCTCGAAATAGCGCCGCGTCGCGTCGTTCACGCGAACCGGAAAGCGATGCGCTTCGAGTCGCTTCAAAGCCGCGGCCAGCTCGTAGATCGCGTTATCCGTGCGTGGGGTCGAAGAGTGTCCACCCGGATTGGTAACCGTGAGCTCGAAGGTCGCGTACGTCTTCTCCGACGCCTGAACGAGGAAAGAGCGCGGCCGCCCGTCCTCCTCCAGCACGCCCCCGCCAGCGTCCGCGTTGAGCGCGAACTCTGCGTCGGTGAGGTCGCGATGCGACGTCACGAGCCCGCGAGTAGTCAGCATGTCCGTTTCCTCGTCGCCAGTGAACGCGAGGACGAGGTCGCGGCGCGGTGCGAATCCCTCCTTTTTCAGGCGCAGAAAAGCCGACGTAAGGGTCGTGACACCGAACTTGTCGTCAAACGTCCCGCGCCCGAAGAAGTACCCGTCCTCTTCAATCAGCATGAACGGATCCCGCTCCCAGTCCTCGGGCAGGGCGTCAACAACGTCCATGTGGGCGAGCAACAGGATCGGCGCCTCGCCCGATGATCCATCTCCGCGATAGCGAACTACGAGGCTCGCGGTCTCTTCTCCATCCGGAGGGGTCAACAACAGGACATGAACGTCATCCGCAGGGAAGCCACCGCCACGGAACCGCTCGGCCAAGTATCTCGCCACAGCAGGGACCTGTCCTTGGCCAGCCGCGCTACGGTAGCCAATGAGAGTGCGATAGATCTCGAGCGCTTCCCGCTGATACGGCTCGGTGTAGGCCGAGCTGGAGTCCTGAGCGAAGACAGGGCCAGGCGAGGAAAGAAGAACGATCGTCACCAGGACACCCGGCCTCAGAATATCGCCGGCTCTATTCTCAGCTATCCGTGACCGGGATTTCATGTTCTGTTGTGACAAAGTACGCGACCTTGTTGGCGTCAATAAAGTTCTTTTCATCCAGGGCGGACGTTTGCCATTCTGAACTCGACCGTGCGGCCAGCAGATCTTCCCAGCTATCGAACCACAACTCAGCCATGCCATCGAAATCAGGAGCCGATTGGTCGTCTGGGTTCACCGCAACATGACTTTGGACAAGCCTTCTCAGACCCGGAATTCTAGCACCGATGGGCCCATGGGTATTGCGCCAATATTCTGAGAACTCGAGAGTGCTCATGCCTGGCTTCCTGGTGATACAGTAGACGAGCTTGATCATCGTATTGTGCCCTTCCCCCTCAACGCCGGGTTCCTTCCCACCGAGCGATATCCGTGCAGTCTGGCAAGCCAAACTCCCCGGCGTCACGGATTTCGAACTGTTCGGTCGCCGTTACAATCGGACCAGCGAACATTCCTTCTACCGTCGATTCCGCACTGAATGTAAGACCCGGGGGAAGTTGAGTTAGCGTCGCGCGAAAATCGCCGTCTCTTTCGATCACGCCCATGTACTCGAAGGCCTGCCCGGTGCCTGGCACAATCACGGTCAGCGTCAGCTCATCACCGTTCTGCAACACCTCGAGCACGGTTGGTAATGGATCCTCTTCGAAATCGCACGTGCCACCTATTGACTGCTGCACCATGTCGTAGGTGCCGGCTACACTCGCCGGGGGCGCTGCAGGGTCGTCCCCGCAACCCAAGCAGAGAACGAGCCACACGGCGCCCGATGCCCTCGACTTGACGACCTGGTAGATCACGGGATGCCTTCCCCCGCTCAAACTGTTGGGCTGGCTTGGAACGATCTAAGCTAGGCGCGCGCAAGCACCTGGACCATGTCGTCCTCGGTCACGATGATGCGACCTTGGGGTTGGCGAGGGCGGCTACGATCAACGTGGGTCCGCATCCCCGCCGCCGCACCCGCTGCTAAGAAGCAGAAAAGACCACCTGTTACGAACGTGATGTTCCGCCCCTCACCGCCGCCATTGAACACCTTCGTGCCAGTAAGCGTCATACATACAGCATGGCGCGAACCCCATCGATTCTGCTCGTCGCGATGGCGACAGCCGGCCTTGTCCGTGACCAACGTCGAAGCCAGCGCGGCCTTCTACCGGGACGTGTTGGGCTTCGGCTTCGACGGGTTCGCCAATCGTCAGGATGGTACGCCGTACTACGCGGAGATGCTGGCAGGCGTGCGGAAGTTCGGCCTACATGAGCCAACTGTCGAGGGACAGGAATCCCGAATCGGTCAGGCACGTCTCTACTTCCGTGTCCTCGACCTGGAGGCGCACCATCGGCGCGTCTCGGACGCGGGAGCGACGACGGGCGAAATCTTCCACCGAGACTGGATGGACATGTTCATCGTCAAGGATGCGGATGGCCACGAGATCGTCTTCGCGGTGACCGATCCCGAGCGGCACACGAGTGATCCATGGATGGCGCGAATCGAGTAGTCCCGTCGTCCCCGGCGTCAAGCAGCTGCTGATAGTCGAAGATTTCGGTGTCTAGGCACGCAACAGCACCTGTGCCAAATCGTCCTCGGTCACGACGATACGACCGTGAGGGTTGGCCAGGATAGCCGCGATCACACTGGGGTCCGCATCCGTGCCGCCGCACCCACTACTCTCCATGAACTCGTTCCAGTCCTCTGAGGATTCAAACACCATCGAGAAGACCCACCTCACGGAATCGACCGGCCTGAACAAGCCAGCGTCAATCACGGCATCGATGTTAGCAAGCGACGAGAGCATGTTCTTTTTCATTTCCGAGCTGTCCCGCGCGAACCCGATCGATTGACGATCGTCGCCGACATGCGCTTCCAAGGGCATGGGACTCGAGCAGGGCTGCAGGTTGATTAACAGCCCCTGCGGTCTCAACCAGCGATGGACATCTCGAAGAACGTCACCGACGTTCTGGCGCGGCAGTCATCAGAGCGAGCGGCCGAAGACCACGGCATCGTAGCTCGCGGTCGGCAGCTCCACCTCCGTTATTTGTTCGGCGAGAAACTCGATCGGACACGATCCGGGCTCGGGATCGGTGCTACGGGCGACCTCGATGCGCTTCTCGTCGGGATCCACGCCAGTCACCGCGGCCGCCGCCCGCGCGATGGTGCGCGCCGTACGACCCTCTCCACACCCCACGTCCAGCACCTCCAGCCCCTCGAAAGAAACCAGGTCGGCCAGCAGCGCCGCTTCACGATTATCGGGGTCGTAGATGCGTGCCATCTAGTTGGCCTCTTTTAGAGCTGGTCGGGGCGACACGATTTGAACCTCGACCACCGGAGCCCCATCCAACTTATTGCCACTTTGTAGGTCGTACTAACCGGTTTCATGACGTAGTCAGTGACTCGACCTGCTGGGTGGGACCGTGAAGTGCGGTATAAACTGATATGAAACCGAGGCTGTAGAGCCGGGGAATTCGTCCGGAGAGGTCATCGTGAGTCGCCAACAACAGTCTTCCACCTCGATTCCCCCCTCTTCCAGACCCTCACTCGGCGAGATCACACCGGCTTCACGCCAGTTGACTAACGATCTCTCCCTGGGCCAAAGCGCACCTCACCTTCCGCTGGCAACGCGCGAAATGCCGAGATCTGCCATTTCCCGTTGTGTTGATCGACAACCCAAGTGCCCCGCGCTAATCTCGTGGGGAGTGCCTCGCCAGAATCGCCGTGCCCGGCCGTGGTCGAATTGATGTTGACCACCACCACCTCTGGCGTGATGACTCGGAGTGACGCAACCGCGAAGGTTCCCTTGCGTCCGTCATCGATCCCAGAAAAATAGCTTCGCCACATTTCTTCGACAGCGTCTCGTCCGACGATCCTCGGTCCATTGCCGACGATAAAATCTGCATCTTCAGAGAAAAAGGCCGCGACGGCGGACGCCTCATGAGTGTTCCAGGCCTTCTCGTACGCGTCAATCCAGGCGCGAACACCATCGGCCACATCCTGCGTCGTCGCTGAATCCGGCGGAGTGCACGCGTGAAGGAAGCCTATCGCACACGCAATCGCCGTCAGAACCGGCGCCCATCTGTACCTGAATAGGGCGACTTTCATCCTCAGTCTCTCCCTCTCGGTTCAGACCTTGAAGTGAAACGAGTGTCCGTTGCGTCTGCCTATCCTATTTCAAACTACAATTATCCAGTCAGCCGGGCAGTGGGTCTTCTCTTCTCTAACCGGGCAGGGGCGACACCAAAGCGGGGCGTTCACGTGAACGCCCCGTTGGCCCTACAAACCTCGGACATTGCGTTCGATGCTCGTGATCAACTACCCCGACGCTCGAGTTCTCCACAAGCGACGATCGTTGTCATTGGACTGACCTCTTCGGCGTTGTGAATGGCGATGTAGTAGCTGCCGTTCGGGTCGAGCGGGATTTCGAGATTGGCAGTAGCGGTGTGATAGCCTTCCCGGTCCGGCTTGAGCATTGGGTAATCCTCAGGCCTCCCAAGGATTGGCCCGTCGGAACCATCCTCACAGGTGCCGGTGTGGATGAACCAGGGGTACGTGCCCGTGGGAAGCTTGCCCCGCAATGTGACCGATGATCTGGCTCGTTCTGCGGTCAGCCGTGAGGTCGTCACGTTGGCGACAACGCCTTCGCTCTCGTCTCCGCCCTCGATTCCAACTTGAATGTCACCATACCATCCGGGCGCTGGTGACTGTCTTCCGGCACGACCACCACTCTCGGTGGCACAGCCGACGATCATCAACGTCACCACCACCAGCGCCGTTAATGCCTTGTACATTTTCCCCCCTTGTGGTTGGTGCTATCCCCCCGGGAGAGGGGGAGACGCTCGGCGGCTCGGCGGTCTTGAGGATCCTTCGTGGCGTCCCTGAGAGCGTCGCGGAGGAAGCGAGGATCCGTAGCTTTGCGTCACCGGCTTTCGCCGGGTTTGCCTTTGTCGGGATTGTCACTTCAACCCTAAGGCAATTAGAACAACGATGTCTGTGGGGGAACCCCCTATTGCAGTGTAGGCGGACCGTCGCTCACGGTAGAGTTGACCGGAAACGGAAACTGTAGGACTAAGTCTGATTCGGTTTGGGCGTGTCAGTTCAATGGGGAAGTTCCAGCAGTGGCGCCCCAATCAGGATTATTACCCTCCCAGATTGATAACTTGCTAATCCGCCCGAACGATCAAATGGCGAGGAAATAGGTCAAGGCTGTCGCAACGTCGTTTATCACACGTCTGTGACTGTTTGTGACTGCGCCCCAGGCGCGAATACCCCCTGCGAAACACGGGGGTTTGGTGGAACGATGCGCCTCAAGTTTTCTTAGGCTATCCTACTCGCGGGCGCTGTGCATATCATGCGGCCTCGAAGATCGGACCCAAAAAGTGATGACCGACATTTCCAGCATTATTGGTTTCGCAGTCATCATTATCCTGTACGCAGTGATTGGCCTGCTGGCGGTGGCTGGGTCGATTGTCGTCTCGCAGAAGCTGTTCCCCGGCAGATCCGAGCAGATCTTCTACGGAATCTTTCTCGCTGCGATTGCTGGTTTTTATTTGGCCTTCGCGGCCTACTTCGGAGATGATTCATCTTGGGGCACCGAGTTGTTTGCCGTCGCCTCGTTTTCTCTGCTCGGCATTCTCGGCACACGATACGCTGCGCTTCTGATACTAGGATACCCTTTACATGGGATTTGGGACGTTCTGCATGAACTGAGCGCGCACACCGGTTATTCCGTCTTTGGACCGGAGCAGCTCACGGAAATACCCCTGGCGTATGGTATATTCTGCGTGGCGTACGATGTCGCGATCGCCGTCTACTTTGTACGTCGGAGGGGGGCCTGGAACAGTTGACTGGCGGCTCCACACCCAATAGCTCCTCACTGAACGCTGCAGGATGTACCCAGCAGCTCCACATGGCCGAGTAGTCGCCGTTTCAGCGGCATAGCTCGAGATGATCTGCTCTGAGGGGAAAGCCTCGTTCTCCTCCCGTAGGGAAACACATGGGTGGGTGGAACAATGCATCTGGGCTGAGAGGCGCGAAAAGCTAATCAGCTACTCTTTGGAGCGTGGGATCAAGGTATGAAAACAAGGTTGAGCACTAGTGAACTGGCGCGGGCGTCGGGGGTGGGCATCGAGACGATTCGCTACTACGAACGAAGAGGCCTGATCCCACAGCCCGACCGGAACCGATCGGGCTACCGTCGCTACATGCCCGCGATCGTCGACCGGGTACTGTTCATTCGGCGTGCTCAAAAATTAGGGTTTACACTGCGCGAGATTGGTGAGCTCCTCGAGTTGCGCGTCGATGCCCGTACGACGTGTCAGGATGTCGAGGACGCGGTCGCCGTGAAGATCGACGAGATCATGGTCAAGATGGAGGACCTCGAGACGATCCGCGCGACGCTCGAGCGCCTCGCCGAGCGCTGTCGTTCATCTCCACCTGCCGGTCCGTGTCCATTTCTCGAGGAGCTGACGAGGACTTGACTCTGTACCGCGGTACGGGGTGTAGACTCCTTGTTGATGAACGAGAGGCTTTCGAGCACGATCCGAGCGCTCGCGGAACGCTGGCGGGATGCGGGGGTGTTGCTACCCGGCTTCTCGATGCTCGCCGCCGGACGCCCTGTCAAGACGCAGCGGCTCGCCGAGGTGGTAGGGCTGTCCGAGGAACAGCTGATCGAGAAGCTGCGTGCGGTGCGCTCCCAGCGCGACATGCAAGGCCACATCGTCGATCTGTTCGGCATGTCCCTGAGCCCCACCCCCCACAGGCTAGCTTCCGACCGGGGCCAGTTTTATGCCTGCTGCGCACTTTGGGCTCATGCCATCCCCCGCTTCCTTGGTACGAACGTTGAGGTCCGGTCGGTTGATCCGATCGATGGGACGGTCGTCGAGATCGGGGTCTCGCCGAGCGGAGTACAAGCGCGTCGAGGAGACACGGTGATGGCCACCGTCGCGACAGCATCGGATGAGGAGATCGCGAGCGACGTTTGCGAAGCGTTCTGCCATCACGTTCGACACTTTTCCAACGCGGACAACGCGAGGTCATTCGCCGCCAGAGATCCTCGACGGATCGTCGCCGAAGTCGAGGAGCTCGACACGCTTGCGACCGAGTTCACGCGCGCGGTCGCGCTCGAGTCCAAGTACTACGGCTTGAATGTGGTCAGCGAGACTGAGGACCCAGGATGAGTGAGTCGAACGAATCCCATCCGGCAGGATCTCCGAAGGACGACCTTCAGATTTCTGGTGCGGCTGTGGGAGGAACCGGTGCGAGTGTTGCGGCCGTGGTCGCCGGAGCCTGCTGCGTAGGACCGACGGTTTCCCCTATCATCGTCGGTGTTCTCGGCGCCGGTGGGGCGGCGTGGGCCGCCGGGTTCGCTCCGTGGGCTCCGTGGCTCCTGGCCGCGGGGTTTCTTCTGCTGGCGTTCGGTTTTCAACGTGCTTACCGCAGAGGTCGTGCATGTCGGGGCGGGTTGACCCGAATCGCACGCGTGACTCTTTGGTTCGCCGGGGCGATCTGGGTCGGCGCGCTCGCGCTCAATCTCGTCGGCCGGTCATGAGGGGTCCCCTGGCCGTCGCGGCCATCACCTTCCTAACGGTTTGCGCGAGGGATGGCGAAAGGCCGAGCGAGGCTGACGCTCCGACTCGCTCAGCCGTGGACCGCACGTACAAGGTGATTCATGCGACCGCGGAGCCGCTCCGCTCAGACTTCGAGGCCGACAGCGGGAAGGTGAGAGCGATCCTACTCGTCTCCCCGACGTGAGCTGTGTGCCTGCGGGGCGTGTCCCAGCTGCAGCACGACTGGCTTGAACGCGACGACTCCGAGAGTCTCAGTGTCTACGTGGTATGGGTTCCCGAACTCGGTGCACTGCCGGACCACGTCGCGGAGGCAAGTGGGCTCATGCCCGATTCCCGGGCTCACCACTTCTGGGACGAAAACGAAGTTCTTGGACGCGCGTATGAGCGGGACCTCGTGGATCGACCGATCGGGCCACTGTGGGACGTCTACTTCTTGTACGGCCCCAAAGCCACGTGGACCGGCTCGCTCCCCCATCCGCTCGAACTTTGGATGCAGCAGCTCACTGCAATCGACGATCTCGCACCGCGCCTCGACGCGACTAGGTTTGCCAAGGTGGCCAAATCGTTGATTGTAGAGACTTCCCGATGAAGCCCGAGATCGAGCTCGTCGTCGACTCCGATTGCCCCAACATCGAGAGAGTGCGTAGTGTGGTGCGGGAGGCACTCACCCACTGTGGCTTGCCGTCGCAATGGAACGAGCGGATTCAGCGCCCGGAGGATTCTGACCGCCTGCTGTCACCTACCGTCCTCGTCAACGGTGAAGACATCGAAGGTGCGATCCAAAAGGGCGCCGGGTGCCGGTTGTATCGCGATGCCGGCGGCCGCCTGAGGGGGGCCCCTTCGGTGGCGGCGGTCGTCCGCGGACTCACTGCGTAACCGCGATCTATGACCGTAATGTGTATGAAGCTGAGAAGCGGCATTGCCCTAATTGAGGTTTGTCACCGCGGAGACACGACCGGTCATCTGCAGAGATGTTCGGCCCGCGTCATCTTTTGCTGATGTGGCGGCAGATCGGCTCCGTCGTTCGCGAGTTCGCGCCACATCTTCGGATACCCACACACGTCTACTTCCCGGGGGCAAGCCCGCTCCACGTACTGAGTCGTCGCCCGCAGCCCCGGAACTCATCGTCGTCGATCTCGATCTCCACTCGAAACTCGAGTTCATCCACCCCTATTAGACACCTTCCCTCTCGGAAACGGATGACGATCTCGCTGCCCGCCTCTGCCGATCGAAAAACATAGACGCCGGGCTCACCCTCGTAGTCCGGCGGACCAGGGTACTCGTACCGACGCCCCTCACTTGTTACAAAGATGAGCCCCCCGGCTTCAACGATCTCAACCACCCAGCCGGGGTCTATGCCGACGCCTCG
>CBDUCI010000021.1:0-20833 GCA_965365605.1 uncultured bacterium | reverse complement strand
TCTCGGCAACCGATCGATCTTCAGCAGCAGCGACCTCCTGTTCATCGATGGGGAAGGCGATCTTGGGATTAGAGACGCGAGGCCAATCGAACTTCGGATAGTCATCGGTTTTCGTCGGGTCGGTGTTTGTGACCGTAAGCGTGTAGCCGCTGCGACCATGGAATGCGTCGCGAAAGTGGAGGATCTTGTCGGCCCCACCGTCGATCCCTTTATCGCGGTTTTTTTGCGCTTTCCAGTCAAACGCCGCCTTCATTGCGTTCTCGACCGCGAGCGTGCCACCAGCGATAAAGAACAAGTGCTCAAAGGCGTCCGGGACCGCGATCTCTCTGAATGTCTTGACAAACCCGGCGTACTCACCGCTGTACACATCGCTATTGGCAGGGTTGGCGAGCGCGGCCCTTAGCAGCGAGGCCTGAAAGCCCTCGTCTTTCATCTTCGGATGGTTGTGCCCAATTGGCAGGGTCGCGAAGTACGAGTAGCAATCGAGGTACTCCTCCCCAGTAACGGCATTCACCATCGTCGTTCCGTAGGAGTTCTCGAGATCGATGACGAAATGGAAACCGTCCACCAGGATGTTGCTCCTGAGGATCGAGAAGACTTGGTCTGCCGGTACTGTGATCTCTGGCATTATCGCCCTCCGCTAGCTGAGTTGGACCAAACGCAACAAACGAATCGCGGCGACTGGCCAGCGCGAGGGAACGTCGAGCTACGCTGGCGTGCTCGTGGACACCGCGCGTTGGCCCACGTTCGGGGGCGCGAAGATCGCCGGACGCGCTTCCGTGGGGAGGAGGACTCGGCCTGGGGAGATGGTCTCTTGTATGCTTTTCACAATCGAAACCTATCATCGGCGAACCGAGATTGGTAGCCCTGCATCGGACCCGTTAGGTTCAGTCCTGTCTGTAGGGTCAAAACCCAAAATCTCGCAACAAGGAACGAACATTGGGCATCTTCGACTTCGTAAAGGACGCCGGCGATGCGATGCAGTACAGCAAGATCTTTGAGGCCGACGAGCCAATGCTGACCCCGATCCCGACCTCATCCACCCCGGTCAGGTGCTACGAATCCCGCTCCCGTAGAGAGTGAGCGAAAGTAGTGTGTCAGAGGGGCCTCTCGGGTTTCGAGGGGCCCCTCTGATCGATCGCTAATGCAAAACCGACTAATCACCCTCTTCGAGACCCAATTCGGCGCCCGGCCCGAAGCCGTCCTGCCAGTGGCAGCAGATGGCTCGGAGAGGACCTATCATCGTTTGGTGGCACCTGACGGGCGCACCGCGATCGGCGCGTTTGGGCCCGACCACGAAGAGAACCGGGCCTTCCTCTCGTTTTCGCGTGCCTTCAACCGGGCTGGCTTCCCGGTGCCCGAGCTCTACGACGACGACGACGAAGCCGGCGTCTGGTTGATCGAAGACTTGGGGGATACCACACTGTTCCGAGCTCGGCAGGAGGCCCGCGAGGGAGGGCACGAGTTCGACCCCGCGATTCTCGATGTCTATCGCCGCGTGGTGGAGATCCTGCCGCGCTTCCAGGTTGAGGGCGACGACATCATCGACTATTCGGTGGCCTACCCACGAGCCGCATTCGACCGGCAATCGATCATCTGGGATCTCAACTATTTCAAGTACCATTTCTTGAAGTTGGCCCAGATCCCGTTCAACGAGGCCAGGCTCGAGAACGACTTTGATACATTGGCAACGTACCTGCTCACGGCCGACACCGAACACTTTCTCTACCGCGACTTTCAGTCGCGAAACATCATGCTTCGCGATGGCGAGCCGTGGTTTATCGACTACCAGGGGGGCCGCCGTGGCGCGTTGCAATACGACGTCGCCTCACTTCTTTACGATGCCAAGGCTGATATTCCCGAGACTGTTCGGGCCGAGCTACTGGACCATTACCTATCGTCATTGGCACAGCATCTCGACGTCGATCGAGCCGCATTCCTGGAGCGATATCACGGATACGTGCTGGTGCGGGTCCTTCAGGCGTTGGGTGCATACGGCTACCGCGGTTTCTTCGAACGCAAACCGCGCTTTCTGCAGAGCGTTCCGTATGCGGCTCGAAACATCGAAAAGATCCTGAACGACGGCATGCCGATCCCACTACCCGAGATGGAGCGGGTTCTGAGCAGAATCATCACTGAGTGGGGTGACGCCGGCAGCGAGCCTGACAGCTCTCGGCTCACCGTGTACGTGTACAGCTTCAGCTATCGGCGTGGTTACCCCCAGGATCAAGGTGGTCATGGAGGAGGGTTCGTATTCGACTGCCGGGGATTGACGAACCCGGGTCGCCTGCCGGAGTACGTCGCGCGTACCGGACGCGATCCGGAAGTCGCCGATTACATCGCCGGCCTCAGCGAGCTCGAGCCGTTCTGGGAGAACGCTCGCTCGCTGACCGAAGCCCACGTTCAGGCATACGAGCAGCGGGGCTTCACGAGCCTGAGTGTCTCTTTCGGGTGCACGGGCGGACAACACCGCTCGGTGTATCTGGCTGAGAAAATGGCGCAACATCTCGAGGCTCGGTTCCCGGCAGTTCGGGTGCGACTCCTGCATCGCGAGGAGCCGAGTTGGCCGCGGGCCGCAAAGACCTCGGCGAGTTAGAGATCGTGGACGCCATGATACTCGCCGCTGGACTTGGGACGCGCCTCAGACCGTTCACCGACGACCTGCCCAAAGCGCTGATCGAGGTCGATGGCGTTCCGATACTCGAACGAATCATTCGTTACCTGACCGCGGCTGGGGTCGATCGGGTCATCATCAACACCCATCATCACGCCGACCAGATAGAGCGTTTCGTCGCCGATCGAGGAAACCTTGAAGTGGAGATTCTATTGTCAGCCGAACCCGACCAACCATTGGGAACCGGCGGCGGCTTGTTGAACGCAGCATCGCTTTTCCGGCGTGACGAGCCGTTCGTGTTGTACAACGGCGACATCATTACCGATTTCGACCTCGTGGCCATGAATCGCGCGCACCGAGTCGATGATCGACTGGGTACTCTGGCGGTAAACCATCGACAGACATCTCGTTGTCTGCTGTTCGACGATAAAGGATTGTACGGATGGGCAAACCTATCGACCGGAGAGTCCGAAACGTCGCGTCCGGTGCGCGGCGAGAGCCACGCAATCCCCTTCGCGGGAGTTCACGTTCTGTCTCCTAAGATCTTCGACTTGATTAGCGAGCGCGGCGCATTCTCGATTATTCCCGTCTACCTGCGACTCGTACAAGCGGGATATCGTCTCCTACCACACGATGTCAGCGCAGCGTTGTGGCTTGAGATCGGCAATCCAGAGCGACTCGAGACGGCTCGCCGTGTGGTCTCGACGCTCAAGGGTCGAAGCGATCTTTCTCCAGGATAACTGCGCCCGACTCGTCACCGAACGTAAACACCGACCTAAACGTCCCCTCCACACCCACCTCGGCGCCTTCGCGCGGGGCTCCTAGCTCCCGGCTCACCACGTTCATCGTTCCGGTACCGTCGTCGATCCGATAGGCACCCTGTCCCAGAGCGCCAAACGCGCGCGTCACTTCACCCTTGACGCGTACGGTTTCACCCTCGTAACGACCGGGATCATCGAGCAACGACTGGATCGACATGGTGCCCCGGCAGGCGGGAACGACGGCAGCAACCGCGGCCACAGCGGCGACCAACAACATGGTCGGGGGCCGGATCTGGATGGACATGTTCAGACTCCTGCTCGAGGTTCGTGTTTTGCTGCGATGCAGGTGGAGGATAGCTTTTTGCCGTGACCGATTCCACGATCGCACAGTTTCCAAAAGAAACCACGGCCTCCGGTGCGTGGAAGCGCCAGCGGAGCACCTTCCGCCAATGGGTCCGCGCGGATGGCTCATCACCACTCCCCACAGCCGCGGGGCGCTACCACCTGTACGTTTCGCACGCGTGTCCCTGGCACTTCGACGCGTCTCACGCAAGAGGACAGCTGGGGTGAACGGACGCGTCCAGATCGTCACCTACCGTGACCAGTTCCGGCAGGCATTCGAATCGCTCAACCTCGACTGGATCGAAGAGCATTTCTGGGTCGAGGACATCGACCGTCAAGTGTTGAGTGATCCCAAGGGCATGATCGTTGATCACGGTGGGGAGGTCTTCTTCGCATTGAAGGACCACCGCGCTGTTGGAACGTGCGCACTCATCCAACACGATGACCAAGTCTACGAGCTATCCAAGATGGCGGTTCACCCGTCGGCCCAGGGACAGGGTTTGGGTAACCTGTTGATGGATGCGACTATCGCCTGGGCCAAGGAACGCCACGCGAAACAGATTTTCCTCGAATCCAATACCGTCCTGGGGAAAGCCATCAACCTGTACGAGAAGTACGGCTTTGAGACCACCCGCCTGGGCGAGGGCAACGAGTATGAGCGCTCCAACATCCGGATGACGCTCGAGTTCTCAAAACCGACTTAACATTTCCGTCCCTCTGCCGTCCGACTCTGCAAACGGAAGGTCTAACACGACACGGATAAGGAGGCGAGATATTTCGATTGAGAACGATGATCCTGGCCGCCGCGCCAGCACTGTTGATTGTCGATCAGCGGTCCTGACCTGCAAGCCTAGGAGTGGTTGGCGTCCGCTCCGCTTGCCCGAAAGGACGCGAACCACTCCGCACGCGGGAAAGAAACCGCCATCCCGGCCAACATCAGGACAACCGCCGCGACCAACATGTTCCGTTGTCCGGTCAGCAGCGCAACCGTGACGCCGAGAAGCGCAGCCCCTTCGAGCATCGCCCACGCGACAATAAGGAGACGAATCACCCGTTCAGGCCCTCCGGTCACCGGACGCGACGCAGGTGACTCGGTATGGCACGTTGCCTTCCGCCACAACAGATACCACGCCGCCACCAAGACCGCGGCCACGACGTACCAAGCCTTGATGAGAAACTGCCAGTCTGCCTCGCCCCCATCGATCGCAAAACCGGATCCCGTCAACACGTAGACAATGCCTGCAAACAGGAGCACCCCGAACAAGAGCGACATTCCCAAGATCCGGGAAACTCGCAGTGCCTGGTCGGCGTTCATCGTCCGGCGCGTTCAGACCCCTGGTAATCAGGTCCATCTCGCACTACTGGCCTCGGTAGGCACGCATGGCATTTGACATGATCATGACGAGCCCCGGGTCTGTGGAGATTCGCACCATCTCCTTACCGAGCTCAGCGGTCAACTGGGTGACTTGAGAATGTTGGTCCATGAACTCGCTTCGCAACTCCGCCGGATCGATGTCACTCATGGCGTCACTAAGCTCGTTCAACTCGGTCGCTTTTTGTTCGAACTTCGCTGCGTTCTCTTTGGCGGTGGCTTCGTCGGTCGTGTTGCGAGCGATCTCAACCAACTCTTCCAAGCTCGCGAGATAACTGTCGATGACCTCTCCGGCCCTTGACGACGATCCGTCGATCTCACCTGATCGACGATCGTTGATCTCGGTTTGATCGCTGCTCGAAGCGGTGGCTGCATTCTCGCTTTCGTTCGTCGAGCAAGCGCCCGTCAGCAGAATCGCCAGTCCCAGAACAAAGTGAGTCCTACACTTGCTCATTGGGGTCTCCCAACCAGTTAGAGTGCGCTAAATATGAAACCGGCCGACGAATTCAAAGTTATCCACGGCAGACGTTCGCGGCGAACGGGGCTTGACGGATAGTCTTCATGCCTCCACGACGGCGATGGAGACATCGGCGACGACATCGCGAAGCTCGGCAAGGGTCTCCTGCAGGGGTTCTTGAAGTCCCGTTAGGGATCAACGGTGGGGTGCAATTGCCAAGGTATACAGCACGGCCGCTACGCTGGTGGCGAGGTTCAAGCTCGAAACGCCGTCTCGCATGGGGATGGCGATGCGCTGGTCTGACCGTTCGAGGAGTTCATCGCTCAACCCGCTGCGCTCCGACCCAAAGGCGAGGATCGCGTCCTCCGATATGGTGGCGGTATTCAATGGCTGACCGGCGGGGTCCAGCGCGACGATCGGTCGATCCGCGTCGGGAAGTACGTCCAGCCGAGCGACCGGCAACGCGAACTGGAGGCCAGCGCCGCCGCGGATCGCCTCTGGGTGCCAGGGATCGTGGGGTCCGATCGCGATAACACCGGCTGCTCCCACGGCCGCAGCGACCCGGATGGCAGCCCCCAGGTTGCCTAGCCGTGAGGGGTTTTCGAGCAGGACGACCGAACCCGGTTGGGCCAACACTTCCGCCGCCGTCGCGACCCTGCGGCGCGCGATGGCGACGATACTCGTAGCGGGAGGTGTCGGCACTAACCGGTTGAAGACGTCACCGCTGACGACTGTAGACTCCGCGGTCAGGTAATCGGTGACGTCGGGCGCCAGCCCAGCCACCAGTTCATCGACCGTGTCAGGATCACCAACCGCGATCGCCGTCAGCTCGGCTCCAAAACGAATCGCGTGCTTGACGGGGTGAAACCCTTCCAGCACAGCGACGCTTTGGTCGCTGCGCGCGCGCTGAAACTGGTCAACCAGATCGTTCAAGCGCCGGCTTGCAATCGATTCAATTCTCGTCGCCGCTTGATTCGGCGATGCAGCGATGCGCCCAGATCGTCCCAGACAGCAGCCAGCTTGTTCTCACCGGCGGATCGACTCAATCGCTTCTGGAGCGCCACGCCAAAGTCACTGCGCTTGGACTGCCCCTCAGCGCCATGGACATCGAGCAGAACAGTGCCTCCACCAGGGCCGTCGTTGTAGAGCCGCAACGAGGCCACGTCGAGCGCGTCGTTCATGAACAGAATCGCGGCTCCGATCTGCTCAAACGGACGTCGTGAATCGATCGTCCACCCACCCGCATTAAAGACCTTCACATCGCGCTCGCCACTCTTTGGGGACACGATCGTCTCGAACGGCTTGTGGGTATGTCCGAGAACAACCGTCAAGTCGCCGGGAACGTGCCCGATCACGTCCTCCAATTGTCGGAAGGAAGGCCCAAAAACGTACTTCTGCAGTCCCTCCATGGTGCTTTCTGAGTATGGTCCATCGCGAACAAAGCGCTCGGTGACGAACCGACCGGCATACCAGTCGAGGCTCTTCTTGATCACCATGCGCTCGAGTCGTTCAGAAGGCAACAACGGGAGATCGAGTGCTTTGGCCATTCGAGCCGCGAGCTCGCTGGCACGAGCCCGAACATGATCCGGATTTCGAAGTGTTAGGAACAGCGCCTCGAAATCTCGACCGGCCTCGCCCGAGCGCCCAAGTAACGACCAAACGAAATCGACCCACGCGTAGTTCTCATTCTCGATCTCTTCGACCGTCGCCGGCTCGGGACGACCGGGAAAGAGCGCCCGTCTGGCGATACTGAAAAAGCGATAAACGTCTTCAGCATAGTGCCCATGGTGAATCAACACGCATCGGTCGCTCGACTCGCGCACGAGCGCCAGATTTGGATAGATCACCTCGACGCGTGTCACCGGTCGTTCCGCGCCGCCGATGCGCGCGGCCAGGTTGTTCAGCAAGTCCGAGGGGAACCCCGCAGTAGGTAGTGGGGACGTGACGTGCGCTTCTGGTGGCAGCGCGTGTCGCCTATCGCTACCTCCGATCTGACGCGCGTAGCCGGCTTCACGCGCCAGCTCCCAGATGTGATGATCGTGGTTACCGGGTATGTACACGATCGAATCACACACTTCGGCGCCCGGCTTGAAGAGGCTCTCCATGAGGAAGCCAAACAGCGTCAGCGTCTCCTGATAAGACCCAAAGGCGAGCCCGAGTCCATCACCGGCTATGATCAATGTCGGGAGCTGGTCGCCCTCGTTTTGTTCCACGAGGTGCCGCAAGCACGCAGCCAACCTCTCCAGCATCGGCGCTGCCGTCGGTACGCCATCCCCGGTTCCGGAGGGCTTGAGCGGTGTCAGGACGCTCTCCTGCTCCCCCAAGTGGAGATCCGACAGACAGATGTAGCGAATGTCGCGGCCTGGAAGCCCCACTACTCGTGCTGACGGCAGACGGCCTCGACGTTGTTGCCGTCAGGATCCAGAACGAACGCTCCATAGTAGTCCGGGTGATACATCTCGCGAATCCCGGGCGGGCCGTTGTCTTCCCCGCCAGCCGCAATCGCGGCGGCGTAAAAAGCGTCTACAAGGCCCCGATTCGGGCAACCAAAGGCCACATGGACCTTCGTGTGAAGCGGCTCGCGCTCAACGACCCAGAAGTCGGGCTTGCCCGTCTCTTTGTGCCCAAAACCGGCGGCCACGAGGAACTCCTTGACAACCTCGTACCCGAGTGGGGCCAAGGCCTGCTCATAGAACAACCGGCTTCGAGCCAGGTCGGTGACGTTCAGAGTTACATGATCGATCATTTTATCGCTCCGTGGTGTGGGACCAGACAAACCCCCGCTCTTCAGGATCGTTCTGCACGATGGCCCGGCCTGCTTTCCGGATCACATCGAGCTCGTGCACCATGTTACGCATGTTGTCAGCGCCCGCCGCCTCATCCCGTTTCCTTCGCGGCGCCACCCCACATGGGAATGAAGGTCTCGTTTTCGACGCCCAACGAGTCGGCGATTCGGCTGATGTAGTTGAAGTAACCAATCACCTGAACCGCGTCATGAATCGCGTCGTCGCCAAGTCCGTGTCCACGCAGAACATCCAGGTCCTCTGGCGACATATCGTGTTGGTGATGGGTCAGCTTGGTCGCGAACGCACAAAGCTCTCGATCGACCGCCGACAATGAGGCCGAGCGCCAATCCCTCACGACCGCGTGCACGTGGGCATCAGCCTCTTCTCCCGTCGCAAATTGATCCGCGATCTCGTCCCGGAGATCGTTGGCATGGGCTTGCGTTCAATAGTGACAATCGAGCTCGGACGACACAACCGTCGCCAAAAGCTCCCGCTGCGCGCGCGTCAGCGGCGACCGGCCGCGCATTACGTCGATGTACAACCCCATGCTCGACTCAAGCACACGAGGGTTGAGGCTCATGATGTGAACGATGTTCCACACCCGGCCAGCGCGCCGGATGGCGGCATCGAAGTGCTCCCGGAGGCGGCCGGTAGCTTCGTCGATCGGAACTTGATGAATCCACGGCATGTCGCTGCCTACCTTCGCGGGTCGATCGGCGTCAGCACGCCGAGCTCGTTCTCGATCGCCTCAGCGGCATCCAAACACAAGTCTTCCCTATACTGCGGACCGATCACCTGAACACCCTGTGGAAGCCCGTTGGCGACTCCCACGGGCACAGCGGCCGCAGGTAGCCCGAGCAAATTCACGGTCACGACAAGTCGCATCGAGCGGAGTAACCACACGACGGCGTCGCTTCCCTTCAGATCATCACCGACGGCAAACGGCTGCTGGGTACAAACGGGACCTAAGACCAACGGATACTCCTGCGCGAACTGCGTCCACTGGCGGGCGATCCCGTTGCGATCCGCTAACGCGCGCATGTAACCGCGCAGGCTCAGCTCGGGCACGACCGAAAAAAGGTCCTTGAGCACCTTGTACGAATCCCGAGCCAGGAGTTCCTGCACCGCGGGTACGAAGTCGGTTTGCAGCTCGGCTGCCACCACACGTGTCCACAGAGCCGCCGCTTCATCGACCGCTGGCAAATCGACCTCTTCGACCGCGTAGCCGGCGTTCGACAACGCATCGGCCGCCTTTCGCACCCCATCGGCGACGTCCGGATCGGTCCCCAACCCACCGGGATCCGTGGTCACGGCCACTTTGATCGGACGATCCACGGCCGGGCCCTCGAGCGGAGCCGGAGTCCACCACGGGTCGCGCGGATCGGGCCCGCTCATCGCTGCGAGCGCGATCCGCAGATCGCGAACGTGACGTGCCATCGGCCCGTTGGTCGCAAATAGCTGTATAGTGATCGAAAACTCGGCCGGCGCCATCGCCGACCGGTCGGGAACGCGCCCTCGCGTGGGCCGTATCGAGCACACCCCACAACATTGGGCCGGGTAGCGGAGCGAGCCGCCGTAGTCATTTCCGACACCCAGCGGCGTCATCCCGGATGCCAACGCGGCGGCCTCACCGCCGCTAGACCCGCCAGGGGTCCGCGTGAGGTCCCAAGGGTTCGCCGTCGTGCCACGTAGCGAGCTCTTGGTATGCCACCGCAATCCGAAGTCGGGCATGTTCGTGCGCGCCAGCGGGATCGCACCGGCGGCCTTGAGCTGGACCACGAGCGGTGCGTCAACCGGTGCAATCGCTCCTTCGAGCCCGAGAACCCCCATCGTCGTCGCCGACCCGGCGAGATCGATGTTCTCCTTGATCGTGAACGGAACGCCATGCAACGGGCCGATCTCGCCCCCAGAATCGATAGCCCGATCCGCCCTTTCCGCAGCCTGCATGGCGGTCTCTTCCAGCACCACCGTAATCGCGTTTACCGAAGAATTGATCTTCTTGATCCGCGCGAGATGAGACTCGACAACGGCACGGCTGGTGATCCTTCGATCGCGGATCGCCGCCGCCAAATCGGATGCCGCCATTACCCACGGCTCATCACCCATTCTCAGCGTGGATTGTGGACCTCGAGCGGGTTGCATTGCAGTCGCCCACAGCTCATCAAACCGCAGATTGGAGATGAGGGCCGCGGTCGATGATGCCAGCCCGTAACCGAGCAGCGCGCGACGAGAGATCCGACCCTTGATATCCATGATGGCGCTCCAGTTTCTCAGGATGATTCGAGATCGCGAGCACGGATTGACCAAACTCAATAATAGATGCCAATTGCCCGCTCGGCAGCGGACAAAAAAGCGCGCGCCCGACGAAACAGTCAGACGCGCGCTCGGAACGGAGCCCGATCAGAACAGTCTAAAAAGAGGATACCTGGCAGAAAGAGACAGAACCCCGCTTCCAGCAGGTCATCGCTCCGCTGTAACCTCTAACTACAGCACCTGCGGCAAGTTTTCCCAAAGGATGAAAACCGCGACCGGAACGAGGAAAAGAGCGAACGCTTTTTTCAACGCCTGTTGTGGTACGCGCGCCCCAATCGCGCGCCCCAGGAAGGTACCCGAGATTCCAAACAACAGGAACAAGCCGATGATCGACCAGTCGATCTCCAGGCCCAGCTCCGAAAGAACCGCGAGGTATTTGACAAAACCGCTGGCCGACTTGAGCGCGATGATCATCAGGCTCGTTCCGACGGCTCGATGCATCGGCAATCCACCGAGCACGGCCAGCGCAGGCACGATCAAGAACCCCCCGCCCACGCCGACAAAACCGGTCACGATGCCGACAACCACGCCGTCGAGTCCGAGCTTCCAAACGTGGCGCTCACCACGGTCATTCTGGAAGCGAGCCGGCGTGCGAAACATCATCCCGGATGCCAGCAACATGACAACTGCGAACACGGCGAGCTGTGCCGATCCGGAGACGAACTTCGCCAGCCAAGCGCCGCCATACGTGCCAACCATCCCTGGGAGTCCAAAAAAGAGGACGCTCCGCCAGTCAACCAACCGTTTGCGGGCGTAGAGGAGGGCACCGGCCAGCGCGATTCCACCAACGATCCCAAGTGAACCGGCGATGGCGACCTTCTCGCTCTGGCCTACGAGATACACCAGTACCGGCACAGTCACGATCGAACCCCCAGAACCCAAAAGCCCCAGGCTCAAGCCGATCGCGATAGCCCCGATCCAGGCTAAGAACATGTCATCACCGAGATCAGCTGCTCGACGGACGCTTCCTGCGAAGAGAAATCGCCCAGCACGCGCCCATGCCGCAGGACGATGAATCGGTTTCCGACGGGTGCCGCATGGCGCGGGTTGTGGGTGATCAAAACGATGCCCACACCACGATCTCGAGCCCGCCGCACCTGCTCGAGCACGATCCCTGCTTGACGCACACCCATCGCCGCCGTCGGTTCATCCAGCAACAGCACTTTGGCGCCCATGTGCAGCGCTCGAGCGATCGCGACGGCCTGACGCTCGCCGCCCGACAGCGTGCCCACCGATTGATCGGGATCGCGAACCGCGATGCCGAGCTGTTCTAGCTGATCTATGGCGACCGCCCGACACCGCTGGGCGTCGATCCGGCGCAACGGGCCAAGTCCAACCGTCGGCTCACTACCCAAAAAGAAATTTCGCCACACCGGCATGAGCGGGATCAAGGCCAAATCCTGATACACTGTTCCGATTCCGTGCTCGCGGGCTTCTCGCGGGGATCGAAAAGTGATGGATTGACCGTTGACTCGCAGTTCGCCACGGGTGGGAGAGTGAACGCCAGCCAGAATCTTGACCAGCGTCGACTTGCCAGCGCCGTTGTCGCCGAGCAGACACGTCACTTCGCCGCTCGCGACCGTCAGCGACACATTGTCCAGCGCGGTCACCGCGCCAAACTGTTTCGAAACGCGATCGGCTTCGAGCAGCGGCGGGCCCACAGTGGTCACGCCGAGAGCGCTCGCTGCCGAAGCGTGTGGTTGACGATGACCGCCGCCAGCAGGACGATGCCCAAAAAGACTTGAAACCAGTCCGCATCAACTCGGGTCATGACGATCCCCTGCTGAACCATGCCAAAAATGAGAGCCCCCAACGCAGCTCCGACCGCTGAGCCGTAACCACCCGTCAAGAGTGTGCCGCCGATCACCGCCGCAGCGATGGCGCGAAACTCCTGCAGCTCCCCCCGCAGAACATCGGCCCCAGTGAAGCGCACCGTCTGCAAAACAGCTATCAAGCAAGCGGCCAACGCGGTGCTGACAAACAAGCCCAGCTTGACTCGGTCTACCGGAACGCCAGCGCTGCGCGCGGCTTGGGCGTCACCACCGACCGCGAAGATCCAGTTTCCGAGCGGTGTTCTCAACAGGACCCAAGTCGCGACCGCGAGCAAAATCAGCCACCAGACGATCGAAACGCGAAACACGCCGAACAGATCGCTGGCAAAGAGTTGCCGTGCCGGATCATAGCCGGGCACCGAGTTGAGGCCACCGAGCTGTGTGCGACCCGTCCAATGGCGGCTGAGGGCGATCGTGAGACCTCGGAAGGCGAATAGAGTACCTAGCGTCACGATGAACGACGGCAAACCAGTGCGAACGACCAACAAGCCGTTGAACGAGCCCACCCCCGCAGATAGCACGAAAACGGCCGCGATGGCCGGCCACAGCGGCCAGTTAAAGTGGGTCGTCAAGAGCATCAGCGACATGGAAGCGAAACCGATGATCGAACCGACCGAAAGGTCGAACTCACCGCCGATCATGAGAAGTGAGACCGCGACTGCGAGGATGCCGAGTGGTGCCGCGGCGTTCAAGTAGGCGTCTATTCCCAGCGTACTGCGGAATGGCTCACCGGCAGCGAGTGCGAAGAAGCCCCACACGACGAGCGCGGCCGCCACCGCGCCGAACTCCGGCCGCCGGGAAAGCGCGTCCCTCAACTGACTAGCGAGAGCCTAGCGGATGCCACGCGCAGATAGATCGATCACGTCGGCAGCCGTATTCTGGGTCACGAAACCGGGCCCGGTGCGAATGACAGCACCGCCACCAGGGATCGTGCCGGTCTCCAGATACTTCACCAGAAACACGACCGGTAGATAACCTTGCAGATACTGCTGCTGATCGACGGCAAAGTTCATTTCGCCGTCGCGAACCGCCTCGAGCACTTCGGGTGAAAGATCGAACGTTGCCAGTGCCACTTCGCCGATCTTGCCGGTTTGACGAAGCGCAGCTAGCGCTGGAGCCGCCCCGTTCGGCCCGAGGGTCAGAATGCCGTCGATCGCCGGGCCGGTAGTGATCGCACCGGCGATTCGCTGCTGAGTGTCGTCGGGGTCGGCCAGGTTCACCACCAGGGCGTAGGCAACACCGCGGCGCTCGCCCAGAGCGTCCCGGAACCCCTTACAACGTTCATCGAGAGCGGTGTTCCCAACCTCATGATTAACGCAAAGCGCCTGACGCACACCGGCATGCGCGAACCTGACGCCGCTCTCGTAGCCGGCTTCATACTCGGTCTGTCCGACATGAGCGAGAACACCGAGATCGCGGTACACATCGCCACCCGAGTTGATCGAGACAACCGGTATACCGGCATCGATCGCGTCGCCTATCGCCGCGTCAAGTGCCGCGGCATCGGGGATCGAGACCACCAATCCGTCAGGTCGTGAGGCGACAGTGGCGGCGATTCGATCGCTCATCTCTACCATGTCGAACTTGAGGGGCGCGTGGTACTCGACCTCTACCCCAAGGTCAGCGGCAGCGTCACCCGCGCCGTTTATCACCACCGACCAGAACGGATCGCTCGATTGACCGTGTGTGACGAAGACGATTCGGATCTCTTCGTCGGCTGGGACGGCTTCGGACTCGGGTTCAGGACGTGAGGCGGCGGGTGGCGACATGTCGCCGACGATCGAGTTGTCCGCTGAATCGTTGGGATCGCCAGGCGATTCTGCGCACGATAACACGAACGCCAACGCACCAAACACGGTGATCGGTATAAGTCTCGTGATCGAATGCATCGATCCCGAGTCTAGCACGGCGGCCGGAGAGGGCTAGCCGGCGGGTGCGGCCAGCTCGCCGTTTCCGCTGGGGATGATGACCCACAGGAGCAGGTATACGAGAATACCTGGAAAAGCTACCGACAGGGCCGACACCACCACGTAGACAATCCGGAGCAGGGTGCCGTTGAGACCGAAGTGTTCGGCGATGCCACCGATTACGCCAGCGATTATTCGGTGGTCACGGGAGCGCCTCAGTGGTGCACTGCTTCGTTGCATTAATCGTCCCTCCTCCGTTTTCCCTACGCCTGGGATCGGCTTCCGGTTTCAATCGAGCGGCGGATCGTCGAGGTAGTCTTGGAAACACCGGAAGAACTCCCCCACGTGCAATCCGTCGACGAGAGCGTGATGCACCTCGACCGACAACGGCATGCGTTCGGCCCCGGGCTCACCGTGACGACGACCAAAGACGATCTTGGGTACCGACTCTTTGGTGCCCCAACGTCGAGCGTGGGCAAAGCTCGTAAACGCGATCCACGGGATTACCGAGTAGTGTATCATGTCATCCCGGTCAGGCCGGTCCTCGAGCGCACCAGAACCCTTTCGGGCCACGTTGACAACTTCTTCCGCCTGGCTCCGAAAGTGGCCAAAATCCGAACTGTAATCGAAGTACCCGAACCCGAACGTTCCGTCATCCCGCAAGATCGTCGAACCGGCGTGAATTGCGTCGTACACCACTACGCCGTCACCACGGAGTCGATACCGAAAGGGCTCGACGTCGTTGACTGCCCTGAGCGACAGGTACAGCGACGCCACGAAGAACGATGGTCCCCCAGGCGCACGGCAGGCTTCGGCTACTTTTGAGACGTCAACGTCCGCGCACAAATTGAAGAAAGGATTGTCATAACCGCGGAAGAAACGGAAGTGTTCTCGACGACTCCACGTGTCGAGGTCAAGCAAGGAATACCCACTAGGCACCTTTGTCTTCCTCCAGCGATCGTTGCGTTCCGACTGAGTAGGCGCGTCGGATCCATCCCATGAACTCGTCGTCGAGTTCTTCCAGTTTCCCGAGCCGAAAAGTGTGTTCGTGCGCACGCGGTCCGCACGACTCGACTTTCGTGAACCGGTCGCTCTTGATCGGCTCATCGAGGATCAACCCGCCTATGACGTGCGATTTGTACGGCGTCAGAATCGCGAACCGGGTGCGAACCTGAAACGCGATGCGCGTCTTTTGCGGAATGATACGAACCGGGCCACACGACCGAACCATCCCCGCAAACCTCTGATACATCAGCTCGACCTCCTCATCGACACCCTCGAAATGAGTCTCCAGATCGAACTGCCCGCATGAGTGCCACTGATTCGGCGTCGTAAACGTGTTCCCACATTGGGGACAGGTCCAGAGCCCTCGCGTCATTATTTCTCTCGGCGACGAGCGAACTTGAGTCCGGACCAAGTCTCATCGACGGCACAGATCTTATAGTCGACCAATCCGGCTGCGAGACCGGCCTCGCGCACCACCTGCTCGCTTACATCAGTTACGACGCCCGAAGCCTTCTTAGGCCATATGATCCACAACCCATTCTTGGCAAACGAGCCCATTCTGTCGACTCGTCGTTCGAGATCGCTTCGGGACTTGGTGAACCATAGCGCTAGATCGCACTTACCGCGAGCGCTTTTCCGAAGCGTAACCCCCTCCGGAATATCACCCAGCGTCGCGTCGAAATCGGGCGGCGCGCTGACTAGCGCGACTACCGAGTTGGGCTTGATGCCGAGCTTTTTCGGTAGGGGTGTCCCCGAGTACCCTGCCATCGTCGATTTCGGAACGATGGGATTCTCGGGTTGGTCGACGCTCGCTCGCTTGAGCGCGCTCGAGATTCGGCTCCACGACGTGTAGGTGGCGTCGGGCAAGTGCTTCCTGGCGCTCGTCACGGCCTTGGCATCGCCGTCTACAAAGACGATCGGGACGGAGCGCGTGGCTTTGGTCTTTCGCAGCCAAATCCCGACGTCCCTCCCCTGTGATGGGATCCGTGAGAGATCGATGACCGCAAGGTCGGGTGGATCGGACCGGAGACATCTCATGCTGGCCGCATCGACTGGCGCGGAATCAACATCGTACCCGCTTGTCTCCAGTTTGGACGCGCGCTCTTTTGCCTCTGTAGCGTTCCAATGGATCAACCGTATTCGATTCCCCTTTGCCTTTGTCATGACCCACGCCGTCGGACTGACAAGTAGTAGTGCCAGAGTATACGCGCCGCGACAGCCCGCCAGGGCCGCCAAGCTTCGCTCATCGCCCCAAGTTGCTCGTCGTCGGGCGTTTCGTTCAATCGTTTTAGATCCCTCACCGCCTTGGCCAGCGCCAAGTCGCCGGGGGGCCAGACGTCGGGCCGGCGCAATCCCATCAGCAAGTAGATATTGACCGTCCACTCACCGATCCCTTTGATCTGTGACAGGTTGGCTTTGATCTCCGGATCACTCATGCGCTTTAGGTCACGCGTCTTGAGCTGCCCGTCTCGGAACGCGCGTGCCAGCTCGCGGCCGTAGAGTGTCTTCTGCCGACTGAAGCCAGCTTTCCGCAGCGCTCGATCATCGAGCTCGAGAAACGCCCGCGGCGTGACCCGCCCGATGTTTGCGCGCAACCGCCGGTAGGCCGCGTCCGCCGATGCCAACGAAACTTGCTGCTCGAGGATGATCCGCAACAGCGTCGCGAATCCCGGACTCCGACCCCACATCGGGGGGGGGCCGTACTGGTTGACCACTCGCGCCAGGTCACGGTCGGCGGCGGCGAGCTCGCGGACTCCTGCGAGGAGCATATCAGGCGTCAGCACAGCGGGAGGGGCGACGGATTTCACCCGGGTATGAGAGATCTATTGCGACAACTCGGAGAAAACCGCGCTCCGAGGATCGGCGTCAAAGCTTTCCAAAAGCTCTTCGGGTAAGTTTTCACGCAGTGAATCTCTCGCCTCGGCGGCACGCGATGCCGCGACGCGCGCACCCGATTCGTCGCCCAAATCACGAAGCACCTCCGCCAAACGCTGAAACGTCGCCAGCACGAGCGATAGATCACCAACCTCGAGAGCTACTTCTCCCACCTCGGTAAGGCTGTCGGCGGCCGGTTGCAGAGGCCCCCGTGCGGCAGCTCCATCGGCGCAAAGGTACTGAACCAGCGCTGAGATAGATGGCCGCGGATCGGGGTCGGCGACGGCACAGCTCTCCTCGACCTCCAAGCCCGCGCGGGCACGCGCTCGCCACCGATGAGCGGCAGCGATCGTCGCGATATCGACATCGTGTTGCTCTCGAGCTAGCTCCTCGGCGCGTGAGGCAGCAGCGGCGGCCACCTCCCACTCCCCACGAGCCGCTGCCAGCCTACACTCGGAGAGTGCGATCCAGTCGTCGTGCTCGGTCACTTTGAGCTCGGCGGCCAGTTCCCTCGCCTCGCGTAACCAGTTGCCCGCCCCCGCGTCATCCAGAGCGCAAAAACAAACCTCGAATTGGAGGATTCGCACCGCCACGCGGTTGCCTGCGTCGAGAATCGCATCTCCCTCTTGGATACAAGCCTTTAGCGCTTGAAGCGCCGTAGCGATGTGCCCTAGTCGCACGTAACAGGCGGCCTGATTCCTCAAGCTCAGGAATAGAAGCTGGGAATACCCGATTTCTTCGGCGACTTCTTGCATATCCTCGAAGCGAACGAGGGCGCTCGCGTACTCGCCCAGCTCGAGATCCAGGGTCCCGAGGTTCAGGAGGAGGTTACATCGCATTTCGCGGTCACCGTTTTCCCGAGCGAGAACCAGGGCGCGTTCATAGTGGTCGCGTGCACCCTCGGGATCGTTCTGGAGACGCAGCAACACATTGCCGATGTTCATCAGGCTCTTGGCGTAACCAAACCGATCTTCGGCTTGCTCCCGCAGTTGGAGCGCCTTTCTGTGCTCATCCAGCGCACGATCGACATCGACGCAGAAGTGATGCACGAGGCCCATACCGCTGTGCAGATCGGCCGTCGCCCGCTCATCCGTCGGCGACCTCGCGAGGCCCTGCTCGAAAAAGAGTTGGGCCTCTTCGATCTGACCCCGGTAGAGGGCGATCGCCCCGCGCTGGAACAGCGCCTTGCCGATCCATTCCTCTTGCTTCTCGAGTTCCCCAAGATGTTGCAGTTGCTCGAACCATCGCTCACCGTCCTCGAACCGGCCACGCTCCCGGAGAACGGTGCCGTAGGTCGTCATGAAATCCGCTCGTTGGGTAGATTCCGGCAGCACACCTGAATCCTCTTCGAGCACCTCGGAGAGCCGATTGAGGAAACGCTCCGCGGCGTGGAGCTCGTAATTCTGCGCCGCGGCGCGACCCGCGCTCCACAGATGCGGAGCAGCGTCGGCCTTAAGACTGGCCTCCCAGAAGTGATGGGCGAAAAACGGCGCTTCGGCTTCCAACCGCTCGGCGTAGTGCTCCTCGCCCAGTCGCGCGGCCGACTCGTGGAGCACTCTGCGCACCCCACCGAGAATACCTCCATAAGCGACATCCACCATCAAGGCGTGCCGGAAGCGGCCGAAAACGTCGCCAGCCGGAAGCTCCAAGAACCCTTCCCCCTCCAACTTTTCCAAGGCGTCCTCAAAGCTGACCGGGTGCCGCTCGAGGCGATAAATCCGCCCCAGCAGTTCAACCGAAAAGGTGGCGCCCAGCACGCTCCCCATCTGGAGCAGCAACCGGACCGAATCGTCCAAACGGTCGATCCGCGATTGAAGCAAGCCCTGAATAGTTCCCGGCACCGAGCTGCCGGTCGGCTCCACCGCGTCGCGCAGCGATCGAGCCAGCTCTTCGAGATAGAACGGGTTCCCTTGGCTTCGGCGGATCAGCTCTTTGCGGTCCTGGGATCTCAACGTCCCGAAAAAACCACCCAGAATCGATCGCGCCGCCTCCTCGTCGAGGTTGCGCAATTCGAGACGCTCGGCCCCCGCTGGAACCCACGCGAGTGACGCGCCTGAACGGGTCGTGACCACGACGCCGATGGGATGACCAGCGATCAAGGGCATCATAAAGCCCAGGAACTCCGCGTCGGTTTCATCCGCCCAATGCGCATCCTCGAAACGGATCAGGACGGGGATCGTCCGCGCCCGAGCGCTGAGGAGCGCCATAACCGCCAGCCATCGGTTCTGCCGAGCCACACCTGGATCGATATCCTGAGCCGAGTCGTCATCAGCGGCTTGAAACAACTGTCGCCGAAGCTGATTGATGCCCGTCTCGTGAGTCTGGAAGTCGTCGCCCAAAAGCTCGGAGGCGCGCTCGTTCGCTGTAGCGTCGTCTTCAGGCATCTCACCATCAGGACTCGCAATCAGCTGGCCAAAAAGATCAGTCGACACGGATTGGCTCCCCGGGAGATCGATCGGCGAAAACTCGACCTCGAGAAGGTCGAGCTGTAGGTCGGCCCGCAGGAGCGCCTCGTTCACGAGTCGGCTCTTTCCAGCCCCAGCCTCGGCCTCAATAATGAAGGTTCCGGGAGCCCCTTCGACGACCCGATGCAGGAAGGAGTCAAGCAGCGCGAGTTCCTCGTCACGCCCGACAAAGGCGGTCGCCTCTTGTTGGGGAGCCGGTGTGGACGGGCGATAACGGACTACTCGGTGGGCCTTCAGTGGCTCGGACTTGCCTTTGACCGTGACCGGATCGACGGCTTCAGTCTCGAATCGGGAACCGATCCGTTCATACACGGACTGGCTAACAAGCACCGAGTCGGGGGCGGCCGCGCCCTCGAGACGCGAGGCCACGTTGACGGTGTCACCCATCACCGTGTACTGCTGCCGTGACTCCGACCCTACGTGTGCGGCCACCACCTCGCCCTGGTTGAGGCCGACCCGGATCGAGAGCAGATGGTCGGATTCATCGCTCCTCTTCGCCGTTACCTCCAGCATGTCGAGGGCCGCTAGAACCGCCCGCTCAGCGTCATTCTCGTGAGCGATCGGGGCACCGAAGAGAGCCATGATCGCGTCGCCGATGTACTTGTCGACGTACCCCTCGTACCGATAGACGACGTCGGCCAGCTCGCCCAGCAGCCCGTGCATGATGAGACTCACCTCTTCCGGGTCGAGCCGTTCGGAGAGCGCGGTAAAGCCGGATAGATCCGCGAATAGCACGACGACCTCGCGCCGATCGCCCCGCAGCTCCTCGCGCGCGCGCTCGTACTTGGCTCGCAGCTCGGGTGGGATATTGGGCTCGGGCACAGCAGCCGGCGCAACGGCCTCGGGTTCCACAACCGGACCGGCGACCGGGGTACCGCACTGAGAGCAGAACTTCGCCCCGGCTGGCAGGGGCGAGCCGCACTCGGTACAGAATTGAGGTGCTTGGGATAGGTCTGGCACGTTTCTGATCCTCAAAGTATCCTATTGCATAATCTGAGGTCAGGCCAAGCATTCCTCTGAAGGAGGCTCCCGTGCGGTTCTCTGTTCGATATCTTCCCGTATTCTCGATCGGTCTACTGCTCATGGGATGCCAGGGCGACACCC
>CBDUCI010000020.1:0-20878 GCA_965365605.1 uncultured bacterium | reverse complement strand
GCGGACTGGCTGCCGCCGCTCTCGGATTCGGACAAGGCGGCTGGCGCCCTGAGGCCGGGCATGGCGGAGAAGTACGGCCTGTCGACCGACCAGTACGAGCTGTACCGGGCGAGCGCACACGGAGTTGGATTGTTCGAAAGGCAGAATTTTGCGGCACCAAGCTGTGTAGGCTGTCATGGGTCCCATGCTGCCATGCCACCACAGGTGAACGAGATCGCGAACGTCTGTGGCCAGTGTCATGTGCTGGTACGCCGCGCGTTCGATAGCGGTCCCCACGGTGCGGCGGCTCGGGCCGGCACGCTGCCCGGGTGCACGGCGTGCCATAGTAACCACGGGACAGAGCGTGTTCCACCGAACGCGATCGCCGAGACTTGCTTGGAATGTCACGACGCCGAGAGCCCCGCTGCTCGCCTCGGCGAAGAGGTCGGGGAGTTGATCGTTGCCGCTGAGAGTGATTTGCAGGCTATCGAGCAAGCGATCGCGGCGCTGGTGGAAGCTGGCTGGCAGGTGTCCAACGTCCGGTTTCGTTACCAGACCGCCCTCACCGACTACCTGCGGATCGCCGAGGTTCAGCACGGCCTCGATGTCGAAGAACTCGAAGATCTGAGCCGACGCGTGGGCTCGATCTCACGGGACATCCGTGCCACGGCGGAGGTCAGCGAGGAGCAGCGCTGGGAGCACAAGCTGTTCTTGGTGCCGGTGTGGTTCCTCACGCTGTCGGCGATCGTGATGGGATGGTTCAAGCTGCGCAGCTTGAAGGAGTAGCTGCAAACTATGCGCACTCTTTACGACCTTCTGACACGTTTCTCCCGACCCGTGAGGATCGCCATTCAAGTCTCGATTCTGGCGGTGATCGTCATCGCCGTCGGAGCGGTCGGGTTCGTCGAGTACAGCGCCCAGCCAAGCTTTTGCCTCAACTGCCACATCATGAAGCCGTACTACGATTCGTGGGCCACTTCCTCCCACAACGAAGTGGCGTGCATCGAGTGCCACTACGCACCGGGTGTCAAAGCCGAGGCGATGGGGAAGTTCCAGGCCGCCAATCAGGTCGTTAAATACGTCACCGGGACGTACGGCATGAAGCCGTGGGCTGAGATCGAGGATGCTTCCTGCCTGCGCTCGGGCTGCCACGTCGAGCGCAAGCTGGAGTCAGAGGTCGACTACAAGGGGATCAGCTTCAGCCATGCGCAACACCTGGGCGAGTTGCGTCGCGGAAAGCAGTTGCGCTGCACGGCTTGTCATTCTCAGATCGTCCAGGGTGATCACGTCGCGGTGACTGCAGATACGTGTTTTCTGTGCCATTTCAAGGACCGGCCACGGGGAGAGCCGGTGGCCGGATGTACCGGCTGCCACCTCGATCCTCCGCGTTTGGTGTCCGACGCCGGTTTTGTGGTCGACCACCCACGGTATGTCGATGAGCTCACATCGTGCGTCGGGTGTCATGAAGAGGTAACCAGCGGTTCGGGCCAAGCGAGTCAAGCCCGCTGTTTTACCTGCCACAACGAGCCAGAGAGGATCGATCAATTCGAGAATATCGATGTCGTCCATAAGGTCCACCTCGCTGAGCACAACATCGAGTGTGCCCAGTGCCACTCGCCGATCGAACATCGAATCAGGTCACTCGCTTCGACATTCGAACTCGACTGCGCGAGTTGTCACCAAAGCGTTCATGATCTGCAGCGACGGATGTACGCTGGCACGGGCGGGCACGCGACGGAGAGCATGCCGAGTTTCATGTATCTGGCGCGCGTCTCCTGTCGCGGGTGCCACGGCCTGCCGAGCGAGATGGAAGGCCACGCTGAAGTAAAACGGGCCGGCGAGGCGGCGTGCCTGTCGTGCCACGGCATCCGCTATGCCAACATCCTTCCCGCGTGGCAAGCCCAGATGGAGGAGCGGGTTCGTCGGGTGGCAGCGGTTGTCGCCGGCGCTCAGAGCCGGGCCGGCTCGGCTCCCGTGAGCGCGCGTGGGGTTGTCGATAGCCTGATCGGTCTGGCCAGCGAAAACGTCGAGTTCGTTCGCATCGGCAAGGGGGCCCACAACATCGCCTACGCCGACGAGCTGCTGGCTGCAGCCGTCGATTTGGTGCGAGAGGCGGTCGAAACCGGCGGGCTTCCGTATTCGGTCGAGAACGTCGACCTCGGCACACGAATTAGAAAAAACGTTTGTCTGCGCTGCCACCTAGGAGCGGAGGATCTACAGGTGGAGTTCCAGGGAGCGCGGTTCGAGCACCGGCCCCACGTGACGACGGCGGGGTTGGATTGCGCCGATTGCCATACATCCTTGGATGAACATGGCGGCACGACGATCGACTCGCGAGAGATGTGCAATGCGTGTCACCATTCGCAGATCCGAGAGATGAACTGTGCGCGATGTCACCGCGGCCCTGGTGGGGCGCCGTCATCCGTGATCGCACATCCGACTGGCAACTTCTCGCACGATGTCCATCGCGGTGCGGGTCTCGCCTGCGCTACGTGCCACACGCCGCCCGCGATGAGCGCAACGGACCTCGATTGTGCGACCTGTCACGAGGAGCACCATCAACCCGAGGTGACGTGTCTCGGCTGTCATCAGCAGGGCACGATCGACAAGCACACGCCGGCGATGCATGGCCAGTGCCTGGTCTGTCACGGAGCCAAGATCGCGGGCATCACCGAATGGAGTCGGCAGGTGTGCACCGTCTGTCACACCGATCGGATTGAGCACAATGCGCCGGTGCAGTGCACGCAGTGCCACCAGATTCCGGCCATGGCCGGGGCGCCAGGGGAGACCAATTGACCAGGGGTGAAGCTCGCCCCAAAGGGTGACCCATGCGCGAGCGGGAACGAGGACGAGTGAGGAGAATTCGAAGCCTGTTGCCCGTCGTCCTCGTGTTTGGTCTTGCGGTCGGCCCTAACGCATCGACGACCGCTGCTCAGGTCGAGGACCAAGAACCGTCTGTTGTAACCTGCAACACTTGTCACGGCGACCCCGACTTTCTCATCGGAAAAGGAAGCCCCGACCGACAAGCGGCGCTCTTGGTGCCGGATTCCGCTCTGTCGGATACGGTGCACAAAGAGGTTGCCTGCGCGGACTGTCATCCCGGTCCCGCCATGGGGTATCCGCACGGACCGCTCGCTGCACTGAGCTGCGGGACATGTCACGAATCAGAACAGACCGATTGGGAGGTGTCGGTTCACGCGCTAAACGTGGTTGAAAGCGGTGACGCACCGACGTGCGTGGGTTGTCATGGGACGCACGAGGTGTACTCGATAGACGATCGCCGCTCACCGACCTACCCGCTCAACGTGGCGACGCTGTGTGGCCGTTGTCACGCCGATCCGAGCATCATCGGCACGTACTTCTCCGCTCCCGAGGAGGCACAAGCGCGGGTCGCCGTCGAGCAGTACCACCAGACCGTGCACGGGGTTGCGCTCGAAGAGGCCGGCCTGGTGATCTCGGCCACGTGCAATGACTGTCACCAATCCCACCGCGTGCTGCCAGCGGAATCGCCGGAGTCGTCGGTGAACCGAGTCAACGTCGTAGAAACCTGCGGAGTATGCCACGTAGGGGTTCTCGAGACTTACGAGGAAGGATCGGCGCACGGGGAAGCCTACCGCGCGCACTTACGCACCCCGACGGGATACGAGGCACCGGCCTGCGTCGATTGCCACTCCGCACACCGCATAGTAGAGGCGGACGAGCCCAAGTGGTTTCTGGGCGTCGTCGAGGAGTGCGGCAAGTGCCACCAGGACGTCTATGAGACGTACTTCAGCACTTACCACGGACAGGTAACGCAGCTCGGCTTCGAGCTCACCGCTAAGTGCAGTGACTGTCATACCCCGCACAACATGCGCCCGGCCAGCGATCCCGAGTCGACCGTTCACCCATTGAACCTGGTTGCCACGTGCGCGAAGTGTCATCCGGCGGCGAATCAGAACTTTGTTCGCTACTACGCTCACGGTGACACACGCGACCGCGAGCGATACCCGGTTCTCTTCTGGAGCTGGCTATTCATGACGACGCTGTTGGTGAGTGTGTGGTCGTTCTTTGGCTTGCACTCGGTGCTGTGGTTGGTCCGACTCGCGGTCGAGCGCGTACGAGGCGGGAGCGCCGGGCATGGCACGTAGGCTGGCATCCTCGGATCGGGGCGCTGGACCGTACGTCTGGCGGTTTTCGCGTTTGGAGCGGTCTCTCCATGCCATGGTGATCGTGTCGTTCTTTGGGCTTGTGATCACCGGTACACCGCTCCTGTACTCGCACATGCCATGGGCCAGGGCGATGATCCGGCTGGTCGGTGGGTTCCAGGCGGCGGGGCTGATTCACCGTATCTGCGCCGTGATCACGTTCGGGTACTTCTTCATCCACGTCGGTCATTTGACGTATCGAATCGCCAAGAGCACCGACAAGAAACGCTTCTTCTGGGGACCGGACTCGATGGTCGCTGGGCCAAAGGACTTTCAAGACATCAGAGAAATGTTCAAATGGTTTTTTGGGAAGGGCCCACGACCCCGATTTGATCGCTTCAACTACATGGACAAGCTCGATTACTGGGGCGAGTTCTGGGGGGTCGCGGTCATCGGTGGCTCGGGTCTGGTTCTCTGGTTCCCGGTCTTCTTCTCGAAGATCCTGCCGGGTTGGATCTTCAACGTCGCTACGATCATTCACGGTATCGAGGCGCTGCTGGCGACCGGCATCATCTTCACGATTCATTTCTTCAACGTGAACCTGCGTCCTGAGAAGTTCCCGGTGGATGTCGTCATGTTTACCGGACGGGCCACGCTCGACTACATGAAGGAGGAGCACCCGCTCCAGTACGAACGGTTGGCCCGCGAGGGACGAATCGAGGATATGATCGCGCCTCCCCCGTCGCGCGCCGCCTATCTGTGGTCGGTCTCTCTCGGATTGATCGGCCTCAGCCTCGGCATCCTGTTGATCGGACTCATCATCTGGGCCCTCATCCAGGGAGGCTGGCGGTAGCGATGGGCGCCCTAAGAGCAATCTTTGTAGCGCTCATCGTTGTGGTTGGGCCGGGTACGGCCCTCACCCTATCAGCTCAGGAGAACGACACGTGTCTCGCGTGTCACGAGAACGCGGCGATGTTCGCATCGCGGGATGATGGCGCCCGCCTGGTGGTCAATCGCCGGGTTTACGAAAGGTCGGTCCACGGGGTGACCGATGTGCAGTGCGTCGCTTGCCATCAGGGTATGACGTTTCCGCACCCCGAAGAGCGAGTCGGGGCCGATTGCTCTAGCTGTCACGGTCGACAGGTTTCACAGCACGACTCGTCGCTCCACGGACGGGCGGCGGCCAGAGGCGACCCGCTGGCCCCGAGTTGCGTCGACTGCCATGGGCGCCATGACATCCAGCGCAGCACGAGCCCTGGGTCGCCGACAAGCGTCATGAACATCCCCTTCCTCTGTGGTGAGTGTCACCACGAAGGCACGCCCGTCTCGCGCACCCGCGACATCCCGGAGGAAAGGATCCTCGAAAACTATTCGCTATCGATGCACGGTGAGGGTTTGTTCCGACAAGGCCTCACGGTTACAGCGGTGTGCACTTCATGTCATACCGCACACAGAATCCTACCTCACACCGACCGACGATCGAGTATCCACAAGGACAACGTGGCCAGAACGTGCACCCGATGTCACGCTCAAATCGAGCAGGTTCACCGGCAAGTGATCGAGGGAGCTCTGTGGAGAAACGATCCGGATAAGATCCCGGCATGTCCGGATTGTCACTCGCCACACAAGGTCCGACGAGTGTTCTATGCAGCTGGGTCAGCCAATGCCGATTGTTTGGCCTGTCACGGCGACACCGAGCTTACCATGGAGAAGAACGGCCGGACGATCTCGCTTTATGTAGACGAGCAGACATACAACGCCACCGATCACTCGGGAACAGCCTGCGCGCAATGCCACACCGAAGTCACGACATCGCTGAGCCGGCCGTGCGAGACGGTTGTCTCGACCGTCGACTGCAGCATCTGCCACGCCGAACAGGTTGGGCAGTACGACTCGAGCGTCCACGGAACGTTGGCCGCGCAGGGCGACCCCGATGCACCAGTCTGCTTGGATTGCCACGCCAAGCACGCCACGCAGGACAAGACGCAGCCTGTGTCCCCGACGTTTCCGCGCAACGTCCCTGAACTCTGTGCCCGGTGTCATCGCAAGGGAGAGGCGGCGGCAGTGCGGATCGGCCTCGATGATCCCGATATCGTTCAGAGCTACGAGATGAGCACCCACGGCAAAGGATTACTGGAGAGCGGCCTCGTCGTGACCGCCATGTGCACCAACTGTCACACGGCGCATGCGGAGCAACCGCCCGATGATCCGAGATCGACGGTTCACCCCGACAACATCCCCGACACGTGCGGCACTTGTCACCACGGCATCCAGGAGGAGTTCGAGAAGAGCATCCACGCGACTGTAGAAATCGATGATGCGGAGCAGCAGCCTCCCACCTGTAAAGATTGCCACACGTCGCACACGATCAGCCGGACGGATCGATCCGATTTTCGTCTGCTGATGATGGACCAGTGTGGGCGATGCCATACCGACGAGTCGGAGACGTTCTTCGAAACGTATCACGGGAAAGTGTCGCGTTTGGGAGACGCCGGGGCGGCAAAGTGCTACGACTGTCACGGCACGCACAACATCTTGCCGGTCGAAGATCTCGGGTCGATGCTCAGCCGAAGCAACATCGTCGACACGTGCAGTCAGTGTCATGAGGGGGCGCATCGTCGCTTCGCCGGGTACCTCACCCACGCGACGCATCACGACGCCGACAAGTACCCGTTCCTTTTTTGGACCTTCTGGGCGATGACGGCTCTGCTCGTCGGAACGCTGACGTTTGCGATGCTCCACGTGTTGGCATGGATGTGGAGGCTCTGGCGCTCGCCTAGTGAGTGGAAGCGACCAAAGTGGGCAAAAACCGGCAAGCTCTACCAGCGGTTTACTCCCTTCCAGCGCATGCTCCATATGGTGATGTTGCTCAGCTTCTTCACGCTGGCGATCACCGGAATGGTGTTGAAGTTTTCGTACACGGGGTGGGCTCAGTTCACAGCTTCGATCATTGGTGGTTTTGTGACTACCGGGGTCTTGCACCGCATCGGAGCAATCACGCTGCTGACGATTTTTGGTGTCCACCTTTGGGACGTGTGGCGCCAGAAAAAGCGTTCAGGAAAGAGTTGGCGGCAGTTTGTCTTCAACTCCAACTCTCTGGTATTCAACAGGAACGATCTGGCCGAACTCATAGGCTCGATGAAATGGTTTTTGGGTTTTGGGCCGCGCCCGCGATACGGGCGGTACACGTATTGGGAGAAGTTCGACTACTTCGCTGTTTTCTGGGGGATGGTGGTCATCGGCATCTCGGGTCTGATGCTCTGGTTCCCGGAGTTGTTCACCTACCTTCTGCCGGGTCAATCGATCAACATCGCGACGATCATCCACAGCGATGAAGCCCTGTTGGCGGTGGCCTTCATTTTCACGGTCCATTTCTTCAACACTCACTTTCGATTGGACAAATTTCCGATGGATCCGGTCATCTTCACTGGCCACGTTCCAGTCGATGAGTTAAAGCACGATAAGCCGAGAGAGTATGAAGAGCTGGTTGCCACTGGAAAGCTGGAGGAGCGGCTGGTCGATCCGTACCCCGAAAAGGTTGAGCGGGGGTTCAAGCTCTTCGGTTTCTTCGCCCTCGCGGTCGGGTTGACGTTGATCCTTCTGATCGTTCTTACAATGCTGTTCAGTTACCGCTAGGAGGAGAGGATGAGAGGTTACTGGTTGGCAGGGATCGTTCTCGCTCTGGTGACGCTGCTGGGCCCCGAAGATCTAGTGGCCCAGGGGTATCGCGGCGAGTTTCGAGTCGCCGGAAGCTTTCTCGAACTGCGTGGTCTCGAACGCGACAGCCTTCCCGAGGGGGCAGTAGCCGGTGAGGACATCCGTCGTGTGCTCGCCGACGGTACGGTCGTCAGCTGCATTCCGGGGGAGTTCTGTCGCTGGTTCGCTTCCGTGGACGACGAGGAATCAATCTCGGTCGTCACTCAGGATCTCAGCTTGATTGCTTGGCCTGGAATCCGCGGTCTAGCAGCCAACATCCATCTCCGCGGGCGCTACGGGACCGACGATTTCTGGCCACGGAGTGGCCAGGACCTCGAAGCGATCACCGCCTACGTCAGCTACGATCGCGCGGATTTTAGCTTCCGTGGGGGGCGGCTAGCTCGAACGTCGGGACTTGGCTACTACAATTTTGATGGCGGGTCGGTGTTGTGGCGCGGTGTCGAGCCGTTGCGGATCGAGGTGTTTGGGGGTTGGAGCTTGGCGCGTGGGCTCAACGCGCCACGCGACGGTGACCTGTTGCGTGACGCGGATGATTTTGCGCCCGACAAGCGCGCTCGGTTGGCAGGCTTCGATGTCAACGCACGATTGGGAAACACCGTCTCTGGGACCTTCACATACCAGCGCGAGATTCGCACCGACCAGGCCGCGCTCTATACCGAGCGGATGGCGTTTGACGCCCGGGCGCTCATTGAACGGGTCACGGTCGACTTCTCGGCTGACTATGATCTGGCGTATGACGAGTTCAACGAGGTCCTGCTGCGTGCCAGTGCACCGATCGCAGCCGGGGTGCGGTTGGCTGGCTACACGCGGCACTACGAGCCGTACTTCGAACTGTGGACGATCTGGGGTGCGTTCACGCCGGTCGGGTATACGGAAGGCGGGGGAACCGTTCTCTGGAGCGTGCCCGGAACGACGCTCAGCTTGGAAGGTGGTGGCGCGTACAGGAGCTACGAGGAAACCGACGCCGGTGCCGATTTCCTGCGCTTCGAGGAAGACGGATGGCGGGCGCACGGCCGCGCACGGTACGAGCATAAAGAGTGGTTTGCCGACGGGATCTATCAAGCCGAAAGAGGCTCTGGCGCGGCGCGATACGGTGGAGATTTGAGGGTTGGCTACGAGTTTGGCCCGGGTACCTATCTCGCGGTCCGCGGCTCGTCGACGCAGACGTTCAACGAGTTTCGGCTCGGTGAGCAGATCACCTCTGGGGGTGGCGTTGAAGGCGCGTGGCGGATGGGGGACATCTCGCTGACCGGAAGCCTGAGCAGCTACAGCCTCTCGTTTGATCGGGCTCGAGTTTCGGATTGGACGCAGACGCGTGGCTACCTAGGTCTCGCCTATCGCTTCGGCAGTGATATAGGCGGCCAGGAAGGAGGCTACCGATGAAGAAGAGCGCACTTTTCCTCTTGCTGGTTCTCGGGATCGGGGGCGGCGCGCTGTTCTCGGTTCCCCAGCCCGACCGCTTTCCGCACGCCAGGCACGCCGGTTTGTTTCCTACTTGTGAAGGTTGCCATTCCGGGGTGACATCCGGCGATACGACGGCGGTGTACTCGGTAACCCCAGACACGTGTGCTGGGTGTCACGACGGAACGGTACAGCCTACAGTCGACTGGGCCGGCCCCTTACCGCCGGCGAGCAACGTGAATTTCTCTCACTCCGAACACCCGCCGCTGCCGTGTGCGGCGTGCCATCGGATGCCCGATGCGACGGAGTCGATGGAGATCCAGCGGGCGAACCTGACGTCGTGCCTCACCTGCCATGCACCCGACGCAGAAGGGCATCAGGTAGCTGGCGTCAATTGCGCCAAGTGCCATCGGCCGCTGCACGAGGCCGCGATGCTGACTGCGGATCGAATCGCGGCGTTTCCAAAGCCAAGCGACCACGAAAGGGATGAGTTCCTTTTGACGCACTCGTCGAGTGCGGCAGAAGATCTGGTGCGGTGTGCGGTTTGCCACACCCGAGACAGCTGCGAGCGCTGCCACCTGAATGCTGCTCAGATCAGCCTGATCCAGGACCTGCCTGAGGACGACCGCGTCGCCTCGCTCGTCGCCGATCGCGCCGGACAGTGGCTCGAGCCAGCTAGCCATCAACGGATGGATTGGAGAGCGATGCACGGCGCCGATGCCAGAGAGGCCATCGGCACGTGCGCGAACTGTCACGCCCAGCCGAGCTGTGAGACGTGTCACGGCGCTGCCGGACCCGCCGTCATTCGCGAGTTGCCTATGCCGAGAGCGGAAGGACCGCAGGGCGTGGTGATCGCGGCCGGGGGTCCACCGGGTCACACGCCGGATTTCAAGATCCAACATCGTTCGGCCGCGGTCGCAGGGATCCCCAACTGCAGCACGTGTCACGTTGAGTCGTTCTGTGCGGATTGCCACGATGGTCCTTCGAGCCCCGGGTTTCACCCGGTGAACTTCGTCGCTCGGCATGGCGCCGAGGCATTTGCGAGGCAGACCGAGTGCGCCACCTGTCACTCCAGCGAGGCGTTCTGCCGCGATTGCCACGAGGGTATCGGTTTTGCGCAGGGCGGCCGGAGCAATGCCGCCTACCACGACGCGACCGACTCTTGGCTGATCGGTCACGGGCGGGCGGCGCGTCAAGATCTGGAGACCTGCACCACGTGCCATCAACAAAGCTCCTGTCTGCGCTGTCACTCGGCGAAGAACGGATTGCGGATCAGTCCCCACGGACCGGACTTCGATCCCAACCGGGTCGCCGATCGAAGCGAAATGTCGTGTGCGATCTGCCACTTCGCCTCGCAGCTCGAGTGACATGAGCACATCAAACAGGTTTCCGAAGGTGTATAGAAATGCCCGATCGGGAAAAATCCCTACATTGGTGAGCAGGAGTTTCCCCATTGAGAGTCGCGGTGAAGCGTGGGAGGCTAAATACGGGTGGTCATCACGTTCAATCGGACGAGACTGGTGCCCAGGATGGCCACGTTAGAAAAGGAGACGCGGTGATGAGCCCTTCGATGCAGAGAGTCGACCGTACCCGGTATTCAGCGTTCGTGGTCGCTTTGGTGGTGGCAACGGCGATCAGCGGTGCGCAGAGCTTGCTGTTCGCGCAAAACCAGTCGCCCGAGGGGGCGACGCCAGAGATGATCACCGCTGGTGCCAAGGTTTTTAGTGACGCCGGTTGCAAGGTGTGTCACGGTGCGGAAGCCAAGGGAGTCCAGAACATGACCGCCGATCTGACCGATGCCGAGTGGAAGTTCGCCGAAGGCGGCACCCTTGAGGCACTGGTGAAAGTGATCAAGACGGGTGTCTCGTCGGCGAAGACCGGTGGACTGGCGATGCCGGCCGCTGGCGATAAGCTCAGCGACGAACAGGTCAAGGCGGCTGCCGCCTACATCTTGAGTCTCGGTCCCGAACCCACTGCCGAGGAGGCAGAGTAGGCGACCGGAGACGGGGGTGAGTTAAGGTCATGATCGCGAAACCTATCCCAGAGGTTGTGAAGGACATGCGGGTCGTTGTGGCGACGCTGACCGTAGTTGGATTGACTGCATTCGCGTCGCAATCGACTTGGGCTCAAGCGCTCGCCGGCCCTACCCAGAGCGCGACAGCGGGGGCACGTGTCTTTGGTGCAAAGGGGTGCGTGCGCTGCCACTCGATCGATGGGCAGGGCGGCACGGGCGGGCCGGATCTCGGTCGCGCCCTGGAGACCCGATCTCTTTACGATCTGGCCGCCAACATGTGGAACCACGTGCCGGAAATGTTCGAGCGAATGGAGCAGCTCGGGATAGGGTGGCCGACTCTCAATCGAGAAGAATCCGGCGATCTCGTCGCGTTTCTTTTCACGATCGACTACTTCGATCCGGCGCCCGATACGGAGAACGGTCAGCGCCTGTTCTTCGACAAACGATGTGTGTTGTGTCATCAGGTCGGGCGGGTTGGCGGGGTCGTCGGTCCGAACCTCGATTACTTCGCCGAGTACGGATCACCAATTCAGATCGCATCCGCGATGTGGAATCACGGGCCGGCGATGAGCGAGATTCTCAGCGCCCGAGGGGTCGAACGACCGACGTTCACCGGTTCACAGCTGATCGATCTTATCGGGTACATCGGATCGAACGTCACGACCCCGCTGGACCAAAGAGTGGCCGTTCTGCCGGGCCGGGCAGACGAAGGGCGAACGCTGTTTACCGAAAAGCGGTGCGTTCAGTGTCACAGCATTCGGGGTCAGGGTGGTCGGGTCGCACCTGATCTCGCGGGACAATCGGCGCACCGGAGCCTGACCGAGTTCGCGGCGGCGATGTGGAACAAGCAGCCCGCGATGCTCGCGACGATGCGCGCCCGTGAGATCTCCGTTCCCCAGCTTCAACCCGAGGAGATGGCCGATCTGGTGGCGTATCTGTATTCCGTTCGCTACTTCGCTGGTTCGGGCACCCCTCAACTCGGGCGGACTCGTGTTCGTCAGAAAGGTTGTCTCGCCTGCCACTCGCTTGGTGGAAGTGGTGGAACCGCAGCACCTGACCTTGCGCGAATCGCGCCACTTGGATCCCCGGCCGAGGTAATATCGGTTCTGTGGAATCACGCCCTGATCGACACGGACTCTGCCGATCAGCGCCGCCAGTGGCCTACGTTCTCAGCGGCCGAGATGGCCGATCTCGCGGCCTTCCTCCAGTCAGCACGTTGATGATGCGGTTCGGACCCCGGGGCGCACCGGTGTGGAGCTTGTCGCTTGTGGTTGTCTTGTCACAGCCGGTCTTGGCGCAATCCGAGCAGAATAGCTGTATGACATGCCACATGGTGCTTCCCGATGAGCGCCTCTCGGCTCCAGCCAAACAGTTCTCTGAGGATATTCATGCGACCAAAGGATTCATCTGCATTGCGTGTCACGGTGGAGATGCGACGATTGTCGGGCCGGCAGCCATGGATCCGGCGAAGGGGTACATCGGCTCGCCGCAACGCGAGGAGGTGCCGGCACTTTGCGGTCGTTGTCATTCGAACGCGCAATTCATGAAACGTTTCAACCCCGCACTTCGCGTCGACCAGGTAGCTGAATTCGAAACCTCGGTGCATGGTCAAAGGCTGCTGAGCGATGGCGATCCTAATGTTGCGACTTGTACCAGCTGTCACACGGTGCATTCCATCAAGCCGGCTTCCGACCCGAGGTCGAGCGTTCACCCGCTTAACGTGCCGGCCACATGCGGGCAGTGTCATGCCGATGCAGAGCGCATGGCGCGTTACAATATCCCAGTTGACCAGCTCGATCGGTATCAGACGAGCATTCATTGGGAGATGATCAGCGAAGGAGGCGATCTTTCCGCACCGACCTGCAACGATTGTCATGGCAATCATGGCGCTGCACCCCCTGGGCTCGCATGGGTGGGGAATGTGTGTGCGCAATGTCATTCCATGATGGCAGAGCTTTTTAACGAGAGCCAGCACTCGAGAGTGTTCGCTCTGTTGGGTAACCCGGGTTGCGCCACGTGCCACAGGAACCACGACATCCACCCGGCTTCCGACGAGATGCTCGGGCTCGGAGAAGGGGCTGTTTGTGCGAACTGTCACACGGCTGATGATCAGGGTGGACAGACGGCGACGGCATTCCGAACGGCGATCGACTCGCTGCGCACGACCACCGAAGAAGTCCATTCGATACTGCTGCGCGCGGAGAACTCGGGGATGGAGGTCAGCCAGGCCCTGTTCGCGCTGAACGGTGCTCAGGATGCCTTGGTCAAAGCCCGCGCGACCATTCATTCATTCGATATCGAACAGGTCAACGCCGAGGTCGGGTCGGGGCTGGAGATCGTGACCGAGGTTCGATCGCGAGGAGAGCAGGCGCTCTCGGACCTGCGCCTGCGACGCGTGTGGCTCGCGGTCTCGGTCGTCATCATCGTGGCACTCATCGCGGGGTTGACGATGAAGATCCAGGAGATCGAGCGCCGCGACTAGTTCAAGCCTTGATATGCGATTCGAATAGGGGGTCACAATGACCGACGATACGAAACCGCCTGATAGATCCCGCCGGGGCTTTCTCAATTGGCTCCTCGGCACGAGCATTGGGGGTTTGCTGGTAGTAATGGGCATCCCGGTGGGCCGGTATTTGATCCCGCCCGAAGCCAGCGAGTCGGCGACGGCGACGGTGAGACTGCCATTCAAGCCCGAGGAGATACCGCCGAATACCGCCAAGATCTTCAAGTTCGGAAATCGACCCGGGATCTTGGTTCGCACCCCTGCCGGTGAGCTTCGGGCCTTCTCGGCCACCTGCACCCACTTGTCGTGCACCGTTCAATACCGTGAAGAGCTCGGTCACATCTGGTGCGCTTGCCACAACGGTCATTTTGACCTCACCGGACAGAACATCGCCGGCCCGCCACCGCGTCCGCTCGAGGCCTTCGTGGTCAACGAAACGGCTGATCAAATCGTCGTGAGCAAGGGCGCCTGAGCATGCTGACGCGTCCGAAATGGCTCGGCGACCGAGAATGGCTCGGCGACGTATGGACGTGGTTGGACGCGCGACTCGGCCTTTCGTACGTCCAACAGATCGCCAAGAAGAAGGACGTTCCCGTCCACCGTCACACGATCTGGTATTACTTGGGAGGAATGACGCTCTTCCTCTTCATGTTGCAGATCGCTACCGGCGTGCTGCTCCTGTTCTATTATCGTCCCAGCGCGGAAGAGGCGTACGAGTCGGTTCAGTTCTTGATGGCGGAGGTGGAGTTCGGTTGGCTCGTCCGCTCGATCCACGCCTGGGCGGCCAACCTCATGATACTCACAGTGTTCATCCATCTCTTCAGCGTGCTGCTTCTCAAGGCGTACCGGCCGCCGCGCGAGATCACGTGGTTTTCGGGGGTGGCACTGCTCGGGTTGTCGATCACGTTTGGTTTTACCGGTTACCTGCTGCCCTGGAACGAGCTGGCCTATTTCGCGACCCGCGTCGGGACCGAGATCATCGGCGTGGTACCGATCGTTGGGTCGTTCTTCCTGAGCGTCCTCCGCGGGGGCACGGACGTCTCTGGCGCCACGCTCACGCGGTTCTACGCGATCCACGTCGCGTTGCTCCCGGCCGCGGCTGCCGTTTTTCTCGGGGTTCACTTGTTCCTAGTTCAGAAGCACGGCATGAGCATCCCCGATAGTGCGGAGATGAATGCTAGCCCAGGGCGGTTGATGCCGTTCTTCCCCAACTTCTTGCTCCGAGATCTGATCGGTTGGCTGTCGGCATTTGCGATCATAGCCGCCCTGGCGGCTTTTTTCCCGGCCGAGCTCGGCGTCAAGGCGGATCCTTTCCAACCCGCTCCTGTTGGCATCAAGCCCGAGTGGTACTTCATGTTCATGTTCCAGTCCCTCAAGTACCTGCCACCCCATATCCTGTTCATTGAGGGTGAAGTCGTCGGCGTGCTCGCTTTTGGTTTGGCAGGGGTTCTGCTACTGCTCGTTCCCTTTCTCGATCGGCCTCGTATACGCGGTGATCGCGAACGGTTGTTCATATGGCTCGGTATCGCGGCGATCGTGTACATCATCGTGCTGACGATTCTCGGTTACACCGCCAGCCCCACCCAGTAGCTTCCACCGGGGACACAGGTTTGATCGCTAGCATGGATCCACGAGAGCTCCTCAAACGACCGTTTGATCCCGCCGAGTGCGAGCGAATCCGCGAGCTCTGGAAGGCGCACTCGATCGCCGAGGACAATCGCGACCTTGACGGATTGATCGCGACGCTTACGCCGGACTGTGTTTACGAGGTCGTGCCTACCGGTCATCGTTGGGAGGGTCACGACGGGGCACGCGGTTTTTACACCCAGCTTCTCGGCGCTTTTCCGGACATCGACTTCGCCCTATCGAACATCGTGATCGGCCCTCAGGGAGTCTGCGAAGAGGCCCGGCTTAGGGGAACCCACGCCGGCGACTGGCTCGACTTTCAGGCCACCGATCGCGACGTCGACTTTACGGTGATCATTTTTTTCCCATGGGATCCCGAGCGACTCCTGTTCCGCGGTGAACGGGTGTACTTCGACCCCCGCGAGGCGGGGTTAGGCGCTCACTCCTAGACGCCGCAGTCGCTCCCAGGTGTTAGAGTCACAACCGTGACCCCTGACATTCTCATCGTCATCGCCGTCCTGTTGGGCGCCATGGTCCTGTTCGTGACCGAGCGGACGGGTGTGGACGTCGTGGCGCTCCTCGTGCTGATAGCTCTAACGCTGCTGGGCGCGATCACGCATCGGCAGGCGATCCAGGGATTCGGCAATGAGGCGGTCGTTAGCATCGCCTCGGTGTTGGTGCTCTCGGGTGGACTCACGCGGACCGGTGTGGCTGACTTTCTCGGTCGACATGTGCTTCGTTTGGCGGGCGATCGGGAGATCCGTCTTTTGACGGTAATGATGCTTACGGTGGGGCTCATGTCGGGGTTCATCAACAATATCGCTGTGGGGGCTATGATGCTGCCGGCGGTTCTCAATATCGCCCGGCGAACAAATCGTCCTCCATCGATGTTCCTGATCCCACTCGCGTTTGGCTCGCTACTGGGCGGGCAACTGACGTTGATCGGCACGAGCCCGAATATTCTCATCAGCGGTGCTCTCGACGATGCAGGACTTCGGCCGTTCTCTTTTTTCGATTTCACCCGCGTCGGGTGGATCGTGTTAGCGGTTGGCATTACGTACATGGTCCTCTTGGGTCGTCGTCTGTTGCCGGTTCACGACATGACGCGCCACGTCGCACTCCGGGGTCTCGAAGAGCTGGACCGCGCCTATCAGTTGCCGAAGCTGATGTTTACGATCAAGCTGCCACCGGAGTCGCCCCTGTCGAACAAGACGCTTGGCGACGTTCGACTGCGTGCCGCGCTCGGGATCAGCGTCATGGCGATCATTCGTGACGGGGAGACGATGCTCGCACCAGATGCTCGAGCGGTGCTTCGAGCCGGTGACAAGCTCGTCGTCGAGGGCAGCCCTGAGCGGTTGGACGCTCTTCGGGGCTGGCGGCAGCTGCGGCTCGAGAAGGATTGGCACGTAGAGCCGGATCTAGTCGCTGGATTGAGGTTCTCGGAGCTCACGATAGCCGACCGGTCGAGCCTGATCGGTCGAACCCTCGAAGGCGTTGACTTTCGGAATTGGGCGGGTGTGCTGGTGGTGGCGATCACCCGCGACGGGCGACCTTATCGGACCCACCTGCGGCGGATGCGACTTCAAGCCGGCGACCGCCTCCTCGTGGTCGGCAGCCCGACACGCGTCGAGGCTGTCGCCGAGAGCGACCGTTTTACAAGCAGCCGCACACTGAGGGCCGAGGAGGTCGCACGCATCTACGCGCTAGCGCGGCGCTTCTTGGCCGTCCGCATCCCGCAGGGATCGCGGTTGGCGGGGATGTCGTTGACTGAAACTCGGTTGCGGGACGCGTTCGGGCTGTCTGTTGTCGGCATCCTGCGCGACAGCGAGGCGCGGCTTGTGCCGGATCCGAGTGAGGTCCTGCGAGTCAATGATCTATGCCTCGTCGAAGGTCGACAGGGCGATTTCGAGAACCTTGAGGCGATGCAAGAGCTGGAGATCGACGAGCAGAAGCCGCCCACGATAGAGGCCCTTGAATCGGGCGAAGTCGGCCTGGCGGAGGTCGTTCTGGCGCCTCGCAATCGTTTGAGCGGGAAGACGCTCAGGGAGATCGACTTCCACGAGAAGTACGGTTTGACGGTTGTGGCGATTTGGCGTGAGGCGCAGTCTTTTACCACCAAGCTGCGCAACATGAAGCTGAGATTCGGTGATGCGCTACTCGTTTACGGGCCACGCGAAAAGCAAGCCCTGCTCGCAAGGGAGCCCGATTTTCTCGTTCTTACAGAGGTTGAACGTGAACCATTGCGTGAGCACAGGGCTCCGGTCGCGGCAACGATCATGGTGGGCGTCATCTTGTCGGTGGTCGTTGGGTTCTTGCCGATCTACATCGCCGCCCTGGCCGGGGCCACCGCCATGGTTCTGACCGGTTGTTTGACTCCCAGCGAAGCATACGCGTCCGTGGAGTGGAAGGTGTTGGTTCTGATTTCCGGCATGTTGGGTCTGGGCGTAGCGATGCAGCAATCCGGTGCGGCCCAGATGATCGCCAGCGAGGTGCTGGTTCCGATCGCCACCTCTGGACCGCGCGCTCTGATCGCGGGGCTGTTCGCGGTGACCGCTCTGGCCGCCCAGGTCATGCCGACCGCGGTCGTGGCGGTGCTGATGTCACAGATCGCCCTGAGCAGCGCGACCCAGCTCGGGGTCTCACCACACGCTTTGATGATGGTGGTCGCGGTCGGCAGCTCGGCGGCGTTCATGAGTCCGGTCAGCCACCCACTCAACGTGCTCGTCATGGGCGTCGGTGGCTACCGGTTCACTGACTACACCCGGGTCGGTTTTGGTCTGGTGCTTCTGCTGCTGCTCATTGTGGTATTCATCCTGCCCCTCATCTGGCCGCTGAGCGCCTAGGCGCGTGCGGGTTCCGGCGAGGGGTTGACAGGGACCGAAAAAAGACCGAAAATAGGGCTCCCATGATCGGGACGATCGAGGCCGCCCCGCCTCAAAACCGCGGTATAGCATACCTGGCACGCGCCGGGACGACCTTGCACGCCAAGCGGCAGGTCGACTATCGGACGCTCCCGTCGAAGAGCGTCCTCAACCGGTGCGACTCCCCCCGAGTCCACTTCCAGTGGACGATCAACCCCTACCGCGGGTGCGAGATCGGCTGCAAGTATTGCTACGCTCGGTACACCCACGAGTTCATGGACCTAACTCCGTTGACGTTCGAAGAGCAGATCTTCGCCAAGGACAACGTCAGCGAGCTGTTGCGACGTGAGCTCCACCACGTAAAGCCGGGCGAGTCGATCGCGATCGGTACGGCAACCGACCCCTATCAGCCGGCCGAGAAGCGGTACCGCCGAACGCGTGCGATCCTGCGCGTGCTGGCGGATTGGGAAGGGCTCGATTTCTCGATCACTACCAAGTCCAATCTGGTGACGCGCGACCTGGAGTTGCTGCAACGTTTGGCCGCGCGTCATCGGGTGGGCGTAAACATCACTGTCACCACCGTCGACCGGCGATTGGCGCGAGCCCTGGAGCCCAAGGCTCCGCGTCCCGACCTGCGACTCAAGACGGTGAGCGAGTTGGCCGCAGCCGGCGTCCCGGTCGGCGTCTTCGCCATGCCGGTCCTGCCCGGGATTACCGATGACCCGGTGGCACTGGATCGGCTGGCGGCTGCGGCTGCTGGAGCCGGCGCGGGGTGGTTCGTCGCCGCACCGCTGTTCCTCATGCCATCCTCGATGAAGGTCTTCTTCCCGTTTCTGGCACAGGAGTTCCCGGACCTGGTCGAGCGTTATCAGCGCGACTTCGAGCGCAGCGCCTATATGCCCGAAAAGTATGCCAAGGGGTTGCGTGATTTGGTGCGCAAGCTGCGCACCAAGCACCGGCTCGTGACGCCCGACGACCGTCGGCGCCGTCCCGCGACGATTACCGGACCGCAACTTTCGTTGTTCTAGAAAACTGAGAGAGAACTCCGGTTAGTGGACGAGCCGGCCGGTCGCCAGGATCGTCTCGATCGTCTGGCGCTCGCCGGTCCCGACACTCTCGGTCAACAACCGGCGCCGTTTGCCCTCTTTGACCGCGATCGGCACGCCGTCGCGGTAGAGCACTCGGTTCGACGGCAACGCCGCCACGCGCTCCCCCGGCGTTATGATACCCGCCAGGTTCAGCGGGTCGCCGCCGCTCACGACGATCATCTCGCCGTCCGGCTCGCGGCGCCGAGTGGCGCGCACGGCATCGACCGCCTCGGGCAGCGCAAACTGTTCACCTGAAACACCTTGCACGAACCTTCCGCCACGAATCTCACCTCGCATCTCGAGCTTGCGAAGGACCCGCAACAGATCTCGCCACGGCGCCAGCGGTGGTTCGCGATCGAGAAGCCGTCGCACCAAAACGCCGTAGCGTGCCAGAAGTTGGCGCGCAAAGAGCTCGACCATCGCCTCATGATGTGCCTCGAGCTCTACCGCCGAGCCATTCGACTTCGGCGTGTCCGTCAACGGTCGGAACAGCGACCAACGACCGGTGCTCGTGCCAGCGGTGAACTTTGGCGGACGGCCGCGGTAGCGGCTGCGACGCCGGTGACGTTCACTCTCCGGCGTAATGAGCGCTCGCAGACCGGTGATCCCATCGGCCGTGACCAAACCCCACGCGACGAGCTCGCCGAGCCCGCGCTCGATCTGGGTCGGGAGGAGGTCGGTGCTCGATTGTAGATCCTGCGCGAAAGCGGCCCCGCCGTCCCGCAACGTCGCCAACACGGTACGCCCGTAGTGGCTCAGCTCCTCTTCGGCGACCGGGGGTGTCGGCGCCAACCACAGGAAATCGGTCAACTGGTCGCGTCGCAAGAACGCCAGGGGAGAGTTTCGCACCGGTCCTGTGCGTGGCTTGACCTGACCGTCGTCGTCCATCGTTGGCGTGGGTGGCATCAGTCGACCCCACGCGATCTCGCCCGACAGACACAGCTGATCCAGCCAGCTCGGGTCGTAATCGCGGACGCGAGACGCGAGCAGGTCGGACTCCCACGTCGCGGCCGGCGCTTCGAATCCCTGGAGCTGTTCCAAGACCGCCAAGACGCCGGGCGGGTCGGCGGGCTTGTCGGTCGCGCTCAACCCCTGCCAGGAAAACAGGAAGCGCATGAACTGAGCCGGTGTGACGGGTTCGATCTCGGATCGCAACCGATCGATCGTGTAGCGGTGGATGCGGGCCAGCAGTCGCCGATGGCACCACTCGAGCCGCGGCTCTGAAGTCTCAGCCGCGTCGGGGGTGAAGTGACCGCGAAGGACAAGCCCCTCGCCTTCGAGCGCGATCAGCGCCGCATCGACGAGCTCTGTTTCCAACCCGAGAGTGTCGGCCACACCAGCCGCCGTCACCGGGCCCAACGCTTCCACCCTCCCGCGCAGTAGGGCCGTCAGCGCTTCGGCGCGTCCCCACGATCGCTCTTGCCTTCGCGGCGGCGCTTCGATCGGTTCTCGCAACTCGATGTCGCCGTACAGAGCAGCGATCTCAGGCAGCCGATCGGCGGCAGCCCAAAACGCCCGGTCGCCGCGCGGCGCGACGACCCGCGTGGCGCGTCGGTCAACCTCGA
>CBDUCI010000019.1:0-20938 GCA_965365605.1 uncultured bacterium | reverse complement strand
ACGCGCAGTCGTGCACCGGACGCTTCGATGTCGAGATCGACTTCGCGCACTACAACTATCGGTTGCCGGTCGAGCCAGCGATGGCTCTGGGCCTCGAGCGAAGCTTCCTATTGGAACAGCACCGCCGGTGGGAGAATCGCCGCATGCAGTTTTTCACTTTCTCAACGGCGACGTTTCACGAGCTGCTCTGAGGCCCGGCGCTAGACTTTGTTGTACAGCTCCCCCCGACGCCGGAACTCGGCCGATTTTTCGGCCATCCCTTCGGTTAGCGCCTCGTCTTCCTGGAGCCCGTGCTCGCGAGCGTAGTCGCGGACGTCCTGGGTTATCCGCATCGAACAGAACTTGGGGCCACACATGGAACAGAAGTGGGCCACCTTGGCGGCGTCCGCGGGCAGCGTCTGATCGTGAAACTCGCGTGCGCGCTCGGGGTCGAGCCCCAGGTTGAACTGGTCTTCCCAGCGAAACTCGAACCGCGCCTTCGAAAGCGCGTTGTCGCGCGCCTGCGCACCGGGGTGCCCCTTCGCCAGGTCGGCCGCGTGGGCCGCGATCTTGTACGTGATCACGCCTTCGCGCACGTCGTCCTTGTCGGGCAACCCGAGGTGCTCCTTGGGCGTCACGTAACACAGCATCGCGGTTCCGTACCAGCCGATCAGTGCCGCGCCGATCGCGCTCGTCAGGTGGTCGTATCCCGGCGCGATGTCGGTCGTCAGCGGACCCAGCGTGTAGAACGGTGCCTCGTCGCACCACTCGAGCTGTTTTTCCATGTTCTCGCGAATGAGGTGCATTGGGATATGCCCCGGCCCCTCATTCATGACCTGGACATCGTGTTCCCACGCCCGCTCGGTCAGCTCGGCTTGGGTCTCGAGCTCGGCGAACTGAGCTGCGTCGTTGGCATCGGCGATCGATCCCGGCCTCAGCCCATCCCCGATCGAGAACGAGATATCGTACGCGGCCATGATCTCGCAGATTTCATCCCATTTGGTGTAGAGGAAGTTCTCTTGATGATGAGCGAGACACCATTTGGCCAGGATCGAGCCGCCCCGCGAGACGATTCCGGTGACGCGATCGGCGGTCAGCGGGACGTACCGCAGCAGCACGCCCGCGTGGATGGTGAAGTAATCGACCCCCTGCTCAGCCTGTTCGATCAGCGTATCGCGGAAGATCTCCCACGTCAGCTCCTCGGGAACCCCGTTGACCTTCTCGAGGGCCTGGTAGATCGGCACCGTTCCTATCGGCACCGGGCTGTTGCGCAGGATCCACTCGCGGGTTTCGTGGATGTTCTTTCCAGTCGACAGGTCCATCACCGTGTCGGCGCCCCACCGGATCGCCCACACCATCTTCTCGACTTCTTCCTCGATCGACGAAGTCACTGCGGAGTTACCGATGTTGGCGTTGATCTTGACCAGGAAATTCCGGCCGATCGCCATCGGTTCGAGCTCCGGATGATTGATGTTGGCGGGAATGATCGCTCGTCCGCGCGCGACCTCGTCGCGCACGAACTCGGGTGTGATCTCGTGCGGGATCGAAGCGCCAAAGGACTCACCCGGGTGTTGATCGAACAGGCCCTGGAGAGCCAGTGCGTCGCGTCTCTGGTTCTCACGGATGGCGATGAACTCCATCTCGGCGGTCACCACGCCGCGTCGCGCGTAGTGCATCTGGGTGACACGCCGCCCCAGCAGAGCCCGCTGCGGGTGCGGTGGGCTTGGGAAGCGGATCGGGTTGAGCTCGGGATCCGCCAACCGCTTAGCGGCGAAATGCGCACTCGGTCCGTCGAGCGTCTCGGTGTCGGCCCGCGCCTCGATCCATGGGGCTCGAATCGGCTCGAGCCCGCGCCTGAGATCGATGTCGACGTCGGGGTCAGTGTAGGGCCCGGAGGTGTCGTACACGTAGAAGGTCGGATTGGGTTCGGCGCCAAAGGAGGCCGGCGTATCGGCCTGTTCGATGGCTCGCATCGGGACCCTGAGATCGGGTCGGCTCCCCTCGACGTAGACCTTGCGCGACGCCGGAAACGGCCCGACAGTAATCTGGGTGGCCGTCCGCTCGTCGGGGTAGACGGTCTTTCGTGTTATCGACACAGATATCCTCCCTTCGCCGGCATGATCCGGATCAGGTTCGACGGGTATCCTCTCAGCCGCGCAGCAACTTGGGCGGCACCCCGGATGTATGGGCAAGCGATGAGAAACTTACCGTTCGCGAGCGATTCTGACCATCGAACAGTATCGTTGAAGTCATGATGAGGTATCCCGTCCTCGCACTTGTCACGCTGGCTGTACTCCGCGCGTGGGGTGTTGAAACCTTGCGCGCTCAGGCCGCAAACAGCGCGGTCGACTCGGTGACGGTGTACGAAAATGCGCGTCAGGCCCAGCAGCAGTTTGAAGAGTTCCGCGTCGCTGGCCTGCCGTGGGGATGGCAGCGCTCGCGGTCGTCGAAGGACGAGGTCGTCGGGCGTCTGCTCTTGATCGGTGACAGCGAAGAGACGTGGCAGCCGTTGCCCGAACCGGAGGCGACCGGTCAGGCGCGGGAGCGGCTGCTCGCGGCGCTCGACCGGGCCGCACAGCGTGTGCCTGGCGACTCTTGGATCGCCGGCCAGCGGGTGTGGTACGCGATCGAGGGCGGCGACCCCGCCGGGGCGTTGGATAGGCTGGCGGGTTGCCTCGCCGAGCGATGGTGGTGTCACGCGCTACGGGGGCTCGCGCTCCACGCATCTGGCGAATTCGTAATCGCCGAGGAGGCGTTTAACGCGGCACTGGCGGTGATGCCGAGCACGCGCCGGGAACGGTGGCTCGACCCGATCGATCTGCTCGATCGCGATGCGCGCCGCACCTACCGGCGCTTGGACCCAGCCGAGCGTGAACATTTCGTGCGTCGCTTCTGGTGGCTGGCGGATCCCTTCTATGCCGTGCCCGGGAATGATCGGTTGACCGAGCACTTCGCCCGTCACGTGCAGGACCGGATCTTCGAGAACGCCCGTTCGCCGTTCGAGATGCGGTGGGGGAAGGACCTTCGGGAAGTGCTCGTGCGGTATGGGTGGCCGGTAGGTTGGGAGCGGATCCGCCGCAGGAGCGGCGGTCTGGGTGCGATCAGCAGATCTGGCATCATCGGTCACGATCCGCCGGGGGAGCGGTGTTTCGCGCCCGCCGCCGCGGTGCTCGAAGGGCCGACCCGCGTGGCGCCAGGCGAGTGGTCGATCGAGGATGATGGCGCCCGAACGTCGTATGCCCCGCGCTACGCGGAGAAAATCTTCGAGCTCGACCACCAACTGGCTGTTTTTCGGCGCGCTGGCGAAGCGGTCGTGGTGGCCGGCTGGCAGGTTTCGGATTCGATCCCCGAGGGCGACCCAGTGGATGCCGCGCTGGTGATCGCGTCGGGTCCGACAGACTCCTCGTCCACGGCCCGTAGCCGAACCACGGAGTCGCACGGTGTGCTCGAGCTCCAGGTTCCGTGGACGCCGTCGGTCGTCAGCGTCGAAGCGCTCGCACCGGAGACCGGTCGGGCGGCCCGCGCCCGCTACGGGCTGCCGATCAGCGGCGCCGGCACCCGGCGACCGGTGGTCAGCGATCTGTTGTTGCTCGACTCCCCGGGTGAACTGCCACTCTCGCTCGAGGACGCTGTCCCCCGCGCTCGAGGCTCGACCCGGGTGTGGTCGAACGAAAGACTCGGCATCTACTGGGAACTGTACCCGGGTACGGGGCGGCCGCACGAGGTGTCGATCGCGGTTGCGCTCAAGGACGAGCGCCAGGGCTTTTGGCGCAAGCTCGGCTCGACGCTAAACCTGGCCGGCGACCACACCGATTCGGTGGCTTTGGAGTGGAGCGAGTCGATTCCAGTCGGAACGTTCGTCTACCCGCGGGCGCTTGAGGTGTCGCTGCCCGAGCTGCCGGCCGGCGAGTACATGCTCGAGCTGACCGTGCGGTTCGCCGACTCGTCGCGCGTGGTGGCGAACCGGGCGATCACCGTGGAAGGGCGAGACCTGGTGCGTCGCTAGCGCGCTAAAGACACTTTCGCAGAAGTGATGTCCCGTCGCGCTCGAGGGCGAACGGGCCGCTGATCGTGCCCCTCTCCAACAAATGAATGGTAAGCGTCATCTGGTCACCGTCGACGACGCCCGCATACGTGGCGGGTTCGCTCTCCAGCACTTCGTCCTCACGGACCGGTCCGCCGTGCTCCGCTGTGAACGTCCCGTTGATAGAGAAGCCGCCTTCGGGGTCGAGGACCAACGGGCCCGAGATCTCTCCTAAAGCGCAATCGAGCTCGAGCTGGGCTCCCTGCTCCGTAGCGACCAGTGAGATGCCGATGCCGCCCCAGTCGCCGGCCGCGATCGGCCCGGTTACGTCGTCTGAGATCGAGCAACCGGCGGCGAGCGCGAAGACGGCAGCGATAATCACATCCCGCATATCCATTGGACCGACCATCATTACGGTAAAGTTAATCCGTCGGCACGGGGTTTGTGGGCCTCGCTCTCAGTCGAAATGGATGATCCCGCCGACGATAAGCCGATAATCGTACGCCTCGGTGTCGGATATCGGGAACTGCACGCCGGCGCCCCACTGCTGTCCGTTCCCGAACGCGTAGCGAAACCCAAGCGTCGCCGAGATCAGCGTGTCTTCTTCGCTTTCCGGGCCCCCGCTGGCGAGCCTTAGCCCGGCCAGCTCTTCGTGGTCCTCGTCGTGCTCTTCGCCGAGCCGGGTGACGCCATTCAGTTCGGCGATCGGGATCCAGTTGCTAGGCAGCCAGTGCGACCATGCGATGTTGTAGACGACCTCTTCTTCGTCTTCCTCTTCGTCGGCGTAGAAACGTTCGTACGTGAGCTCGGCTTGAATCGCGCCGCGACGATCTGCGCCGTACCCCTGCCAGAACAGAAAACCCGGTTCCCAAATCCAGCCGTCGACTCCAAGGCCGTTTTCTTCTTCACCGGTGGGTAGCACAAACCCCGACCGCGCCGACAGGATCGTCATCGCCTCCGGGTTGCGGTAGAACGACACGATCGGCGCGACCTCGATGTCGCCGATCCCACTGTTGCCGTCCCCGACGTCGGGGTCGGTTTGGACAAATGGCACCTCGATCTCGCCGCCGAACCACGGGTTGAACTGCCACACGAGCTCGGCCGACTCCTCGAACTCGTTGACCTCGTCCTCGACGGTGACGTCGAACCGGGGGTGGAGCTTTCGTTCGAGATACGCGTGGTGGGTAAAGAAGACGTCGACGAACTCGGGAAAGCCGCCGTGGTGTCCATCGGTTGCTAGATGCCGAGCATCGTCGTGATCGTGGTCCTGACCAAGTAAAACTCTCGGAAGGAACATCACCCCCAGAAAAGTGCAAACAACGAGAAGTATTCGAACCATTCTCAACTCCGTATTCGAATCGAAGCAACGAGTAGCCGCGCGCACGCGACGTGGGGATCGACGTGCACGGTTAGGTGAATTGGGTCGAGCTAGAGTGAGGTTGGTGCGCGCGGTGGTGGGGTCTCGGGAGTAGCGGTGATGCACGCGGCCAGGGGCGAGATCGTTGTGAGGCCAATCGCGCTCGCGCCGATCGGCACAAACGCATCCGGAAGTTGGGTCGCCGTCACGTCGAACGAAAAGGTCGTGATCGCGGTCACGGCTGCATCATCGCCACATTGGACAAGCGACGGCTCACCAGGCGGCGCCTTGTGATGAGGACAGCTCTCCTTACCGTCGAACGGACAACCAGGGTGGTGAGCGGAATGCGCCGACGGCTTGTAAGCATGCGGGGCCTCGAACGCTGCAACCGCCGCCGGAGCGGTAGCTTGGAACAACAGGATCGCCGCCACAAGAGCAGCGACAATTCGGCTGGCCGATAGCATGTGGGAAAACCATCGGGTAGTCACACGCAGGTTTCTCATCGCCTCGAAGTTAGCACCCGGTTCTGGAAAACCCTACATCAGTTGCGGGAGTTTGCCCTATTGACTTCTATACCCCACGGGGGTATCATCGAACCGCGATGAAATCGTTTCTCGTACTCGTTCTCGCTATCCAGATCGCCAACCCGTGTTTGACGTGTCCAGCTGCGTCCGCGGTTGGCGAAGCCAGGAGCGATCCAGGGGTAGCGACGATAGCCCCGTGCACGGCAACGGCTCACGGTGCTCACAGGAGCGAGTGTTCAACAACGGAATCGGCGACTCCCCTGAAAAGCTCGCCCTCGAAGCAGCGGCTGGACACTGATACTGCACCGATGGTCGCGGTCACTCCTTTGGGGGGCGACGCTCGAGACTGCGGTGACATCGGTCCATCCAAGCCGTTGGGTTCTCCGCACACACCCGTCAGCCTCTTCACCATACTGCGGATCTAGCAACGCCTTTTCGAGTGAAGCGTCCGAGCACGACGACTGATCGTCGCGCTCGGGCTTGTCTTGTTGTCATCGAATCACTTGAAGAGGTGCTAAGTGAAGCTCCGTTACAGTCGAATTCTCGCGATCGCGTTGCTGATCGTGATGCCGTTCTCGTCCCAGCGCGTGCACGGACAGAGTGATACCAACATCGACGAGGAACTGACGCTCGACGCTGTAATCAGCTTGGCCAGGGAGCGGAACCCGCGGCTGGCGTCTGCCATAGCGGTCGTCGACGCGAAGAAGCAGCTGGAGCCATCCGCCGGTTTGCCGCCCGATCCGGTGTTTCAGATCGGTGCCAGAAACTTGCGCTTGCCAGACCTGAGCGCGGACATGCCGAACTCGATGGTGCCGTCGCTTCAAATCGCACAGACGTTTCCGTTCTTCGGAAAGTTGTCGCTCGGCAAACAGATCGCGCGTCACACGACGACGATCTCAACCGCCGATGCCGATGAAACGTGGTGGGAGGTGCGGACCGCTGTGACAGCGGCGTTTTTCGAGGTTTACGGTGCCGATCGCCAACTGGAGGTGCTGCGGAGGACGCTCCGACTGTTACGCGATTTCGAGGCGGTTGCGCGGGCGATGTACGGTACCGGTGCGGGACGCCAAAGCGACGTGCTGCGCGCCAACGTCGAAGTGTCCCGCATGGATACCGAGATCGCGCGGATGGAAGCGACGCGAGTCGGTGCCGCGGCGAGACTCAACGCGCTGCTCGATCTGCCCGTAAAAACTCCGGTGCCGTCCCCGCAGCTGCCCCACCTTCCCCAGGAGGTGCCCGACCGTGACACGCTGAGTGACTGGGCCGAGACGTCCCGGCCGCTGATCCATGGAGCGCGGACGGAAGTCGCACGCGCAAGAAGCCAGTACGACCTGGCGCGGAAACAGGTGTGGCCCGATCTGACCGTCGGCGTTCATTACGGTCAGCGAGATGAGGACGAAGACACCCGGCGCATGGCGAGCTTTCTGGTGGGCTTCAACCTACCGGTGTTCGCTGGCAGTCGGCAGTTGCGGATGCGAGACGAAGCGCTTGCCCTCGAGCGCGTCGCCGCGGCGACCCTCGACGAGACGCGCGCTCGGGTAGACGCGAGGATCGAACAACTCCTGGCCGATCTCGATCAGGGTCGAACCCTCATCAACCTGTACCGAGAAGAGATCTTGCCCGAGGCCGAGGCCAACGTGGAGTCGGCGTTCTCGTTGTATCGCATCGGGGATGTGGACTTTCTCACATTGGTCGACGCGCAGACGACCAGGAACCGCTTCGAACAAGAGTACTACCAGCTGTTGGCCCGATACGGTACGGACGTCGCCGAGTTGGAGATGGCCGTAGGACGCGAGCTGCCAATGGCCCCAGCGCTGCTGGCGGAGGTCCGATGAGCAAAAAAGTCCAATGGAAACTGTCGATCGGGTTGGTCGTTGGGGCGGCGATCGTCGTTGCGCTCTATGCGAGTCGCAACGACGGAGATCGGGTTGAAGCACCCGAGGGCCACGACCACGCCGCGATGACGGGTGCAGCCAACGATGAGCGATCGCCGGTCCAGTTGGGTGCAGAACGCGCAGCTCGCATCGGCGTTGCGTACGTGACGGTTGAAAGAAAGCCGCTCGTCCTGACGGTCCGCACCGTTGCCACCGTCGACTATGACGAGACGCGATTGACGATGGTGAACCCGAAGATCGAGGGGTGGGTCGAACGACTGTACGTCGATTTCACCGGCGCGCCGGTCCGGCGCGGCCAGGCGCTGCTTGACCTCTACAGTCCGCTTCTCGTCGCCGCCCAGGAAGAGCTGATCCTCGCCCGCCGCTTGGTGGACGAAACGGTCGGTGAGCCCGACAGCAGAGCCGCAGAGCGGGCCAGAGATTTGCTCGCTTCAGCCCGCCGACGACTTGAGTACTGGGACATCCCGGGAGACCAAATCGAAGCGATCGAGCGCAGCGGCACGCCACGGAAAACGCTCACGCTTAGAGCGCCGGCGAGCGGAATCGTAATTGAAAAGAACGTTGTCGACGGCACACGTATCACGCCTGGCATGGATCTCTACATGATCGCTGATCTGTCACGGGTTTGGATCGAAGGCGAGGTGTTCGAGAAGGACCTGTCCCTCGTTCGAGAGGGTCAGGTCGCCGCCGTCATGATCGACGCGTATCCCGGTGAAGAGTTCACGGGAGTCGTGACTTACGTCTATCCAACGGTGTCACTGGAAGCGCGGACCGGTCGCATTCGCATCGAGCTCGAAAACCCGGACCTCAAACTCAGGCCCGGCATGTACGCGAACATCGGTCTCGAATCCCCGGCCAGAGAAGAAGCGCTTGTCGTACCGAGAAGTGCGGTGCACGCCACCGGGGAGCACGCGTACGTCTTCGTTCGTGAAGCCGACGACATGCTTTCTGCGCGCGAGGTCACGACGGGGCTCGCCTCGGGGCATGAGATCGAGATCCTGCGCGGCGTCGAAGAAGGCGAGCAAATCGTGTCGTCAGCCAACTTCTTGATCGACGCCGAGTCAAGCATGGGCTCGGCGATCCAGGCGATGCCGGGGATGGAGATGGACCGACCGGCTACGCAGGAGGGAGCGGAGTAACGATGCTACCTCGCGTAATCGAATGGTCGGTCGACAACAAGTTGATCGTGCTGGTGTTCGCCGCCGCGGTCCTGGTTGGTGGTGTGGTCGTGATGCAGCGCATCCCGCTAGAAGCGTTGCCCGATCTGTCGGACGTACAAGTCATCGTCCAGACGGACTACCCCGGCCAAGCCCCGCAAATCGTCGAAGATCAGGTCACCTACCCGGTGGCGTCCGAGATGCTAAAGGTCCCCGGTGCGCAGACGGTGCGTGGCTACTCGTTCTTTGGGGTCTCGTTCGTCTACGTGATCTTCGAGGATGGGGTCGACCTCTACTGGGCTCGCAGCCGGGTCCTGGAGTACATCTCGGCCATTCGCGGCAAGCTGCCAGCCGATGCCGAGCTTCAACTAGGGCCGGATGCGACAGGTCTGGGCTGGGTGTTCCAGTACGTGCTCGAGGACACCACTGGGACGAAGTCGCTGGCCGATCTTCGCTCCCTCCAGGATTGGTACTTGCGCTACCAGTTGACGGCCGTGCCCGGCGTGAGCGAGGTCGCCTCGGTGGGCGGCTTCGAACGGATGTACGAGGTGACGATCGACCCGCTCAAGCTGCGTGGGTACGGCGTCCCTGTTCTTACAGTCATCGACGCCATCCGGGCTTCGAACGAGGACGTCGGGGCGACGATGATGGAGCTGTCGGAGCGCGAGTACATGGTCCGCAGCCTGGGCTACCTCGAAGGGATCGACGACATCGAGAACGTCGTCGTCGGGTCGACGATGAGCGGGACGCCGATCCGGGTCGCTGATATCGCGACGGTTCAGCCGGCCCCCGCGGTGCGCCGCGGCATTGCGGACTACAACGGTCGCGGAGATGTCGTGGGTGGCATCGTGGTGATGCGTTTCGGCGAGAACGCGCTGACGACGATCGAGCGCGTCAAGGACAAGATCGCCGAGATCGAAAAGGGGCTCCCGCCGGGGGTCGTCATCCATCCCGTATACGACCGTTCTGACCTTATTCACAGGGCGATCGACACCTTGAAGGAGAAGCTTCTGGAAGAGTCGATCGTGGTGGCACTCGTCTGCTTGGTGTTCCTGTTTCATGCCCGCAGCGCGCTGGTCGCCATCCTCACGCTTCCGCTTGGGATCCTAATGGCGTTTATCACCATGCGTGTCCTGGGGTTAGGTGCCGACATCATGAGCTTGGGTGGAATCGCGATCGCGATCGGAGCGATGATCGACGCGGCCATCGTCATGATCGAGAACATGCACAAGCACCTCGAGCGAGCGATTGTGGGGAAGGGAGATGGTGCGCACACCATCACGCCGAAAGAGCGTTGGGAGATCGTCATACGATCGTCGAAAGAAGTGGGACCAGCACTCTTCTTCTCGCTCCTCATCATTACGGTCTCGTTTCTGCCCGTTTTTACGCTCGAGGCTCAGGAGGGACGTCTCTTCAAGCCGCTGGCATGGACAAAGACGCTCGCGATGGCGGCGGCGAGCCTGCTCTCAATCACCGTTGTGCCCGTGGCCATGGGACTTTTCGTGCGCGGCAAGATTCACCCTGAGGAGAAGAACCCGATCTCGCGAGGCCTGAAACGGCTCTATGGACCGGTTTTGGATTTTGTGCTCCGCAATCGCTGGCCGGTCGTGGCCGGAGCGGTGGCGGTCCTGATGCTGACGTGGATCCCCTTCCAACGCATCGGCTCGGAGTTCATGCCACCTTTGAACGAAGGCTCGGTGCTGTACATGCCGACCACGCTGCCCGGGATCAGCGTCGCTCGAGCGAGCGCCGCTCTCCAACGCCAGGACAGTCTTCTGGCCGCGATTCCAGAAGTTGAGAGCGTCTTTGGTAAGGCGGGTCGCGCCAGCACGGCAACGGATCCCGCCGGCCTCGACATGTTCGAGACAACGATCACGCTCAAACCGGAAGAGGAGTGGCGCGAAGGGATGACGATGGAGCGGCTGATCGACGAGATGGATGTTGCAGTCCGGTTCCCAGGCATTACGAATTCGTGGACGATGCCGATCAAGGGCCGGATCGACATGCTGGCGACCGGCATTCGCACCCCGGTAGGGATCAAGATCTTTGGTTCCGACTTGGCTACGCTGGAGCGAATCGGGCAGGAGATTGAGTCCGCGGTAGAGATGATCCCGGGAACTCGATCGGTCTTCGCCGAGCGCGCGGTGTCGGGGTACTATCTCGATATCGATATCGACCGCGCCGCGGCGGCGCGGTACGGCCTCAACGTCGAAGACATTCAGGCTGTGGTAAGCGCGGCGATCGGTGGACGAACGATTACCGAAACGGTCGAGGGGCGCGAGCGATACGGCGTGCGGCTGCGCTACCCGCACGAGTTGCGCGACCAACCGGAAAAGCTTGCCGAGGTCTTGATTCCGTTGGTCGCCGGCCGAGGCGAAGCGAGTGGCGCCCAGGTTCCGCTCGGTCAGGTGGCCACGATCCGGGAAGTCAGTGGACCCATGGCGATCAAAACCGAGGGCGCATTCCCGACCGCCTGGGTGTTTGTCGACGTCGCCGACCGCGACATCGGCAGCTACGTCACCGATGCCAAGAGGATGGTCGACGAGATGGTCGAGCTGCCGGCCGGTTACACGCTCCAGTGGTCGGGGCAATTCGAGTACATGCAGCGGGCCAAGGAGAAGCTGCGGCTCGTCGTCCCGGCGACTCTCTTCATCATCCTCTTGCTGCTCTACCTGAACTTCCGGAGCATCAGCGAAACGCTGATTGTTCTGCTGTCGCTGCCGTTCGCGCTCGTCGGAGGCGTCTTGATCATGTGGCTGTTGGGATACAATTGGTCGGTCGCGACCGTCATTGGGTTTATCGCCTTGGCCGGTGTCGCGACGGAGATCGGTGTCGTCATGCTCGTCTACTTGCGGCAGGCACACGAGCGACGAAGTCGGAGCGCCGAACTCCAGACCACCTCAGACGTCTTGGAAGCGGTGCGCGAGGGAGCGGGCCAGCGACTGCGACCGGTCATCATGACGGCGACGGCCGTGATCGGGGGGCTGCTCCCGATCTTATGGGGTCATGGTACCGGAGCGAGCGTCATGAAGCGTATCGCCGCCCCTATGGTTGGGGGAATGGTATCGGCGACGGTCCTGATCCTGCTCGTCATCCCGGTCGTCTATTCGCTGTGGAGAGAGCGCTCCATCGGTCGCAGCGACTCGGCGGATCAGGCAGCAAGGGCACCGGACCCGGACGCGAGAGTTGAACATGTATACCCCATGGGGGTATAATAGACACGAGTCCTAGACCTTTTTGCAGGAGATCGAGCCGGTGACAACTGTGGACCATGGTTACCAGAGAAGCGGCTGTGAACCAGCCCTTCGTAACCGACTTCGACGGATCGAAGGCCAGGTTCGCGGTCTGGAGCGCATGATCGACGAGGGTCGGTACTGTGTTGACATCTTGACCCAAATCGAAGCCACCAGAGCCGCCTTGGCGCGAGTGCAAGACCAGATCCTTGAGTCACACATCAACCACTGTGTCGCGAACGCGCTTGAGGGGCGCAACGCCAACGAGAGGCGCGAGAAGGTCGATGAGGTCGTGACGCTGTTGAAGAAGTTTCGTACGGGACGATGAGATGGAGCACAACAGACGTGGCTGAACCGACGTCGCCCGGTTTGAGACCCATCCGACTTTCAATCGAGGGGATGCACTGCGCCGGGTGTGCTGCCAACGTGGAGCGCGCGCTCGCCGGTGTCGAAGGCGTAGCGACCGCGACCGTCAACTTCGCTGCCGAGGAGGCGACGGTCGCACTGGAGGAGGGTTCGGCTGTCGTGAGTGATTTGGTAACGGCGGTCGAGCACGCTGGCTATGGTGTCCGGGAAACATCGATTGAGCTCAGCGTCACCGGGATGCATTGCGCATCGTGCGTGAAATCGGTTGAAACCGAGCTGTCGGCCGTGGCCGGTGTCCTCGAAGCCGCCGTGAACTTGGCCGATGAGACGGCTCGCGTGCGGGTCGTCCCCGGTACCGTCGAGCCGGACGCACTGGTCGGGGCGGTAGCCCGGGCTGGCTACAGTGCCGCGGTGATCTCGGTAGCTGCGCGCGACGACGAGACCCGCGCCGCGGCGCGGGAGAGCGAGATCGCGTCGCTCAGGCGTCGCTTCTGGGTCGCGGCCGGGCTGTCGTTCCCGTTGATCGTCTTCGAGATGGTGCCCCATCTCCTGGGTCGCGTCGGGCTTGATCTTGGATTGCCGATGCTAAGCCCGTGGATCCAGTTGGGCTTGACGACGCCGATCGTGGCGTTTAGCGGGTGGCCGTTTTATCGCGGCGCGTGGAACGGCATCCGTCACCGTTCCGCCGACATGAACACGCTGATCGCCGTCGGCACCGGAGCCGCGTTTGCCTACAGCCTGGTAGCCACGGTCGCGCCCAGCGTCTTCCGCGCCGCCGGCATCGAGCCCGCCGTCTACTTCGAATCGGCGGCACTCATCATAACGCTGATCCTCCTCGGTCGATGGCTCGAGGCACGCGCCAAGGGACGCACGGGAGAGGCGATCCGGCGGCTCTTGGATCTTCAGCCGCCCACCGCTCGAGTCCGGCGTGACGGGACCGAGGTCGAGATCGCGATCGAGAAGGTTGTTCCGGGCGACGAGATCGTTGTCCGGCCGGGTGAGAAGATCCCGGTCGATGGTGAGCTCATAGAAGGTCACTCCGCGGTCGACGAGTCGATGCTGACGGGTGAGTCGATCCCGGTCGAAAAGAGCGTCGGCGAACCGGTGTTTGGCGCGACGATCAACAAAACCGGTTCGTTCGTCTTTCGTGCCACCAAGGTCGGCTCCGACACGGTGCTCGCGCAGATCGTGCGCCTGGTGCGAGAAGCGCAAGGCTCCAAGGCGCCGATCCAGCGGCTGGCTGACGTCATCGCCGCCTATTTCGTGCCCGCCGTGATCGCGGTCGCCATCGCCACGTTCGTCGTCTGGTTCGTGCTCGGTCCGGAGCCCAGCCTCACGTACGCGATCGTGACGCTGGTGGCGGTGTTGATCATCGCCTGCCCGTGCGCGTTGGGACTCGCGACGCCCACGGCGATCATGGTCGGGACCGGGCGCGGCGCCGAGATGGGGATCCTCATCAAGGACGCGGCGAGCCTTGAGCGAGCGCACGAAGTCGACACCGTCATCCTCGACAAGACCGGGACGATCACCCGCGGGGAGCCGTCGGTGACCGATGTCCGCGCGGTTGCCGGAGAGTCGGAAGAGCGCTTGCTAGCATTGGCGGCTGCCGCCGAGGTGGGTTCCGAGCACCCACTCGGCGAGGCGATCGTTCGCGCGGCCCGCGAGCGCGGGATCGCGCTGCCATCGGCGACCGACTTTGAGGCCACCGTAGGCCAGGGCGCCTACGCGAGCGTCGAGGGTCGATCGGTGCTGGTCGGGAACGCGAGCTTGATACGCGACCGGGGGATCGACCCTGCGATGGGGGATGCGGAAGGGCGCGAGCCGACGACGCTGGCGGCGAACCTGGCCGGCGAAGGCAAGACACCGGTGTTCGTGGCCGTCGACAGCCAGGTGCTGGGTGTCATCGCGATCGCCGATATGGTTCAAGAAGGATCGCGCGAAGCGGTGGATGCGCTTCACGAGCAGGGTCTCGAGGTCGTCATGGTGACCGGCGACAACCCGCGAACCGCGGTCGCGATCGGCAGTCAAGTCGGGATCGACCGCGTCGTTTCCGAGGTGCTGCCCGACGAGAAAGCGGCCCGCATCCGCGAGCTGCAAGCGGAGGGCAAGATCGTGGCGATGGTTGGCGATGGGATCAACGATGCCCCCGCGCTGGCGCAAGCCGATGTCGGGATCGCGATCGGCACCGGTACCGATGTCGCGATCGAGGCCAGCGATGTCACGCTGATCGGGGCCGACTTGCGCGGCGTCGTGCGAGCCATCGCGCTGTCCCGGCGGACGATGCGGACGATACGTCAAAACCTCTTCTGGGCGTTCTTTTACAACGTCATCGGCATCCCGATCGCCGCCGGTGCGCTGTACCCGTTGACAGGGGTCTTGCTGGAACCGTGGGTGGCCGGTGCGGCGATGGCTTTTAGCTCGGTCAGCGTGGTATCGAACTCGCTGCGGCTACGCAGCGCTCGACTGGAGGGTGCGGCTTGACGACTACCGATTGGGTCGTGATCCTCGGCGGCGCAACGGCGATCGCGTTCGAGCTGTGGTTCTTTCTCGGCAAACGAGCGTGAGCGCCACGGCGCCGGGACCGTACGTCGCGCGGACGTGTATATTGCTTTTCATGCACCGAACCAGACGCAGCTTTGGGGTCGCACTCCTGGCCACGATCGTGACCGCGGGGTGCGGCAATTCGTCTCAAGTCGACACCCCCGACGTCAACGCTTCCGAGGAGTGGGTGACGATCGATGGCGTCGAGTTTCCGGCGATCATGGCTCAGGCGCCGGAGGATATCGTCGAGATCTACGTGTTTGCCGCGAAGCACCCCGAAGTGCTCGAGTACATGCCATGTTACTGTGGCTGCGAGGACGAAAACCCACCCCACATCTCCGCCTACGACTGCTTTGTCGACGCCATCGATCGAAGTGGCTCCGTGCCACGGGTCGAGCTCGACTTGATGGGGTTTGGCTGAACGATCTGTCTCGATATCGCCCGGGAGGCGAAGCGACAACACGAGGCCGGGATGCCGTTAGCCGAGATTCGAGCGCTCGTCGAGGAGAGGTACAGCGAAGGTCGACCCGGCACACCGACACCCGACCCGCCGGGACACGATCACGACGGAGCGTCCTAAAGAGCCTTTTTCTGCGCTGGTTACCGGGGGTAGGGAAGCGGGATGAGCAGAACGCCGAGTGCGCCGCCTAGGAACGGCGCGCCGGCGAGCGCTAACCACAGGCTGTGGTTCTTGAAAGCTGGGATCGTGATCGCCAGACCGATCAGCAGCAACACTAGCGCGACCCACGGGCGCAGCGGGATAAAGCGCGTCAGCATTTTCTGGATCGTTTCCCGAATCATCGAGCGACTGTAATGCCGGATCGGTGGGTTGGCAAGCCGATTGGTGCGGCTAGCGGGTAGCCGATGGACCCGGCGTTCGGCATCGCGGCGCTGGTGATCTCGGTCCTCTTCCTGGCCGGGATGGTGACCGTTCTCGTCCTGCTCCGAAAGGGCGAGGGGCCGACGTTTAGCGCTAACCGAGAGTACGACGCCAACCGCCGGGAAGCGGTGCGTGTGTTGACCGGCGAGCCCGTCGACTGCGTGCCGGGCGATCAGTGGTACCGTCCGGAACGGAACCGCGTCATCGCCGCCGATCCCGTGGCGGATCGATACGTGAGAGCGGTTGGTGACGCGCTCGGGGCGGTGATCCCCAAGAACCGCGGGTTGACGATGCGCGACGACGGAGTCGCGAGCGTCGGCGATGATCAAGCGTGGATCGTTCCGGCGGTATCGACCGCGGCTCTGCGAGACCGGTTGCGATCGAGTGCAGAGGACGAGAGCCGACTCGTGATCGGCCTGGTGCTCTTCAACCCCGAACCGCCGGGCGGAGATGCACGTCGGGTTGCCCTCCCCGTACAGATCCTCTTCCCCGCGCTCGAGGAGGCCGGACGCGGCGATCTCATCCGTGAGTTCGAGCAGCTCGCAGCTCTCGAAACCGCCACTGCCACCGACTGACGAGGACCACCCGATGGAGTTTCAGACGATCATCGAGCCTTTTCGGATCAAGACCGTCGAGCCGATCCGTCAGTTGAGCCGCGAGGAGCGCATCGGTGCTTTGCAAAGCGCTCACTACAACCTCTTCCGGGTCAAGGCCGAAGACATCCTGATCGACTTGCTCACCGACTCGGGAACCGGTGCGATGTCGTCGGAGCAATGGGCCGGGGTCATGCGGGCCGACGAATCGTACGCCGGTGCGCGATCGTTTTATCGGTTCCGCGACGCGGTGCGCGAAATTACCGACTTCAAGCACGTGCTCCCGACGCACCAGGGGCGCGCCGCCGAGCACATTCTCTTTGGCGCGGCGGTGAGCGCGGGACAGATCGTGCTGAACAACACCCATTTCGATACGACGCGAGCCAACGTCGAGGCGCAATCCGCGGAAGCCCGCGATCTGCCGATCGCCGAGGCGCTCCATCCGGAGGTCGAGCATCCGTTCAAGGGGAACCTCGACGTCGTTGCGTTGGCCGAGACGCTGGACACCGCACGGGGGAAGGTGCCGATGGTTTTCGTCACTGTGACCAACAACTCGGGCGGCGGTCAACCAGTGAGCATGGCGAACATCCGCGCCGTGAGCGAGCTCTGTCACCAGCACGACATCCCGCTTTTTCTCGACGCATGCCGCTTCGCCGAGAACAGCTGGTTCATCAAGACGCGCGAAAAGGGGTACCGCGACAAGACGCCGCTTGAGATCGCGAAAGAGATGTTCTCGTACGCGGACGGGTGCACAATGAGCGCCAAAAAGGACGGCTTGACGAACATCGGCGGTTTTCTGGCCCTGAACGACGACGATCTCGCGCATCAGTGCCGCGACCAGTTGATCCTGACCGAGGGGTTCCCGACTTACGGTGGTCTTGCCGGACACGATCTGGAGGCGGTCGCACTCGGTCTGTTCGAAGCGCTGGACGAGGCGTACTTACGGTACCGGGTCCGTTCGGTGGCGTACTTCGGTGACAAGCTGGTGGCGGCCGGGATTCCGATCGTGCGGCCACCCGGGGGCCATGCGATCTACATCGATGCGAAGGCGATGCTCCCACATATCCCGCCGCTTGAGTTTCCAGCGTGGGCGCTGTCGGTCGTCTTGTACGCCGAGGGCGGCGTGCGATCGGTCGAGATCGGCTCGGTGATGTTCGGGCGTCAACCCGACGGATCGGAGAAACCGGCGCCGATGGAGCTCGTTCGCCTCGCGTTCCCGCGCCGCGTGTACACGCAGAGCCACGTCGACTACCTGTGCGAGGTCGTGGCTCACGTAAACGATCTACGGACTCGGATACGCGGGCTCAAGATCGTCGAGGCGCCCCCTACATTGCGACACTTCACAGCAAAGCTGGAACCGGTCGAGGGAGGACTTCTTGTTAGCTGACGCGCATGTAGCGAAGTGGATTTCGAGAATGCTGGCTGTCGTTCTCATCGCGGTGGCGTGCGAAAGCGGTGCGTCGCAGCCGTCGCCGGCACCAATCGATGAGACCACGGAATCGACCGCGCCCAGCGAGCGTGTGACGGTCACCGACGGAGACTCGCTGGCGATCGAAGAGTGGCCGGTGCCGTGGGAGACGACCCGGCCGCGGGACCCGTTCGTCGGTCCGAACGGACGGATTTGGTTTGTCGGCCAGACCGGTGATTACGTGGCCGCGCTCGACCCGTCGTCCGGGATGTTCCATCGCTTTCCGCTCGATCCGGGCGCTGGCCCCCACAACGTCATCGTGGCCGTGGATGGGACGGTGTGGTACGCCGGCAACAAGGCTGCTCATATCGGCCGCCTGGATCCATCGACAGGCGAGATCGCCAAGATCGCGATGCCCGAGGGGATCGGTGATCCGCACACGCTGATGTTCGATGCGGTGGGGGACATCTGGTTCAGCGCTCAGCACAGCAACGCTATCGGCCGGTTGGCCATCGGCACCGGTGACGTCGACATCGTGCGGGTGCCGACAGCAGGTGCGAGACCGTACGGCATCGTCGTCGATCCCGATGGGCGGCCGTGGGTGGCGGAGTTTGGTAGCAACAAGCTGGCGACGATTGATCCATCGGGGTTCACGCTGCGCGAGCTCGAGTTGCCGCGCCCCGGCGCCCGGCCCCGGCGGCTGGCGCTGACGTCAGACGGGGCGGTGTGGTACGTGGATTACGCCGAGGGGTTCTTGGGACGGTTTGATCCCGCTAGCGAGTCTTTTGAGGAGTGGCCGATCCCCGGGGGTCGGAACGCGCGACCGTACGCGATGGCGTCTGACGATCGTGATCGGCTGTGGTTCGTGGAGACGGGTGCGATCCCAAACCGGTTGATCGGGTTTGATCCCGCTAGCGAGCGCTTTATGGCGAGCGCCGAGATCCCCAGCGGAGGCCATGTCGTACGCCACATGGTGTTCCACGCGCCGACGCGAGCCCTTTGGTTCGGGACCGACACGAACACGGTCGCGCGCGCGATCGTGCCGTAGCGACTTTCCCAGTATGACGAGCACCGAAACGGGCGATGCACTGCGCGCGATTGACCGCCGAACAACAGCGCCAGATCGTTATGGGCTGTTTTTCGCCTGCCTAATCTCATCAAGATAAGAATCAGGTAGACCCAATCTGCCTGCCAACTGTAATAGCGATTCTGCGTAATCTTTGTTGGTCCCAGTGACTTTAGCGCTAGGCAAGTTGTAGCAAGTTGCCTCGACTTTCGTGCCATCCATGAGTTCGACAGTTACAGGCTCTGGTAAGTAGTCCGCGACGCTGTCCTCCGCATACAATTCCATAACCTCATCTGGAGCGATATCCATCATCGTTCCGAAGGCCCGGCCACCACGACGGCGTACCAATGTTGCCCGCTCGCCGATGCGTAATCCGTAACCGTCTACGAAGCCTACGCTTACATCAGTAGGTTTTATTCCCTTCGTTGCGAGCAAACTCTCGTCCATAAAGAGGCCATAAAAGAAAACTCTCACTACGTAATCTCCATGTGCGAGTTTGAAGTTCAAAGCCTGATTCTAACCTTGTTACGACTTCTCGGTTTGCGGGCTAGGCCGCTCGTCCTACCAAGAACTGCTTGGCAAACGACGTGGAGCCGACCGTCTCGCCGGTGGCGGCTCGAGCGAGCTCGTCGTAGTGGAATCGGGCGCCGGGCTGGAAGATGTTCTCGGTGAGCCACACCCCGACGTCCTCGTTGCCGACGTAGGTTGGCTCTCCCCGCAACACATCGGCCCGCAACTGCGCGTCGATCTGCGAAGCGAAGCACTCCCCGTACAGGTAGTTGTGGTAGTAAACCGGAGCCGCGATGACATGGATCTTGGCCGCGTAATCGGCGCCACCCGGGGGTCTCGGCGGCGGTGTGAGTCCCTGAAACCGTTCCACTAGCCGCCACCAGAGCGCGTTCAGGTCTTGGTTCGGCTCGGCGTACATGGCACGCTCGAAGTGCGCCATGACCTGTATCCATCGGGCCGAAAAGAGCATCGCACTCCGGAGCTCCTTTTCGACCGGGCCGGCCAGGCGCGCGGCCTGGCCCGGATCGATCAAGTCCATCTGCTGCAACCAGTGCGTGCTGCGCGACAGTCGGCCAAACAGCATAGCGATCGCCTCGGTCGTGAGGGTGTGTGCCGGTTGGCGTAGCTCCCACGGCAGCTCGGGTGCAATGCCGTCGTCGTAGACGGCGTGTCCCAATTCGTGAAGCGTGGTTCCCATCCATCGCTCGTTGGGACGGAGATTCAAGAGGATCCGAACATCGCCTTCGCGATCGATATCGGTAGCGAATGCGTGCGGGTCCTTGCCGACCGCTTCGTGGAGGCTCGAGCGCGCGAGGACGTGACTGACGGGCAACCCGATCCCGTTGAAGAAACGCTCTGCAACTGCTAGCAGATCAGCCGCTTGGTAGATCTCATCGAGGTCGGTTTCAAAGACGTCCGGGGGGTCTTGGAGAAACGGATCCTGATAATGCCAGGGCATGAGCTCGGTCGGTCTCACGCCAAAACGGTCGGACAATCGGTCGTCGACCTCGGCCTTCGTGTCCGTGAAAGGTTGGGCCGTGCCGGCCTCGACGTTCTCCAGAAACCGCGCCACGTCATCCGGGTCTTGCTCTTCCAGCTTTAGGCGCATGTGGTAATAGTCGGGAAAGCCCAACGTGCGAGCAGCTTCATTTCGGAGCTCGACCAACTCGTGGAGCTGTGACGCGAGAGTTGGGCCCACCGCTTTGGTCGCCTCGTACGCCTCTTCGAGCTTGGCCGGATCACGTTCACGCTTGAGCGTCTCCTCCATGTAGCCAAACAAACGCGGTTCACCTTGGTACAGCGGTTGATACGTCGCGAAGACTCGTTCAACGTCCGAGGACAAGGCGTTGATTCGGTGCGTGAGCTCGGGCTCAGTTGACGGTAGGCGTCGTCTCCGCCGTCGCCT
>CBDUCI010000018.1:0-21265 GCA_965365605.1 uncultured bacterium | reverse complement strand
GGATCTGCACCTGGTTCGATGGTCACGTCAGCTGACCGGGTCCGCTCTTTCGTCGCCCTCCCCTGTCCGTCCCAACTTCGCGCCTCGATCGCTCGCGCCTTCGAAACCTGGACCGTGTCGAGTGAAGGGGTTCGCTGGGTCGACCCTGGCAACAGTCACCTCACGCTCAAGTTCCTCGGTGACGCCAGCACCGATCAACTGGATCGCCTCGACGAGCGATTGCGGTGGATCGCGACGAGTGTCGGTCCGGTCGAGGTCCATGCCGGCGAAACCGGCGCGTTTCCCAACTGGAAGCGCCCGCGCGTATTGTGGCTCGGACTGGTGGGGACGGAGCCGATTGTGACGTTGGCCGAGGCGATCGAGGAAGCCGCTCGCGAGGTCGGCTTCGAGCCCGAGCGGAGATCCTTCTCGCCGCATGTGACGCTGGCGCGTGTGAAGCGGCCGCAGTCGGCGCGCCGTGTGGCAAGCGTCGTTCGCGGTTGGCGACCCTCGATTGGCGTTGAGGTGGTTTCTGAAATCGTTCTCTACCGCAGTGACCTGTGCGCCGACGGGGCGCGCCATACCCCGTTGGCGCGGTACGAGCTGAGCGGCCGCTAGAGTGAGCCTCAAGGTCCTTCACCTGGCGGATGTTCATCTGGGGGCCCGAATGTCGAACTTCGGTCGGTACGCGGACCAGCGTCGGGAAGACGTCGAGATCGCACTCCGACACGCCATCGACCTCGCGATCGAGCGCGACATCGACCTCGTCTTGTTTGCGGGTGATTTGTTTGATTCGCATCACCCCGAGCGCGAGACCGTCAACGTAGTTCGTCGTGAGCTCGCCCGACTTAGGGAGGCCGGCGTTCGCTCGTTTGGCGTACCGGGAACGCACGACAGCTTGGGCTTTGCGGACAGCGTCTATCGGCTTGAAAATCTTCCCTTCGACCATTTTTTTGTCGATCCCGACTTCGCCAATCCGGTTGTGCTCGATGTCGGTGGTCACTCGGTGACCGTTTATGGCATCGCGTACGATCGTAACCGCACGTCGGACGGTTGGCAGACGTTCGCTCGCCGCGAGACCGACGGTATTCACATCGCCATAGCGCACGCCGCTTGCCAGGACAATCCCGCTTGGTCGATACCGGCTGACGATTTGCCGTTTACGCCTGACGATCTCGCGCGTTTGGAGGTCGATTATGTCGCGCTTGGTCACTATCACAATCTGAGGCTTTTTCACCGCGGTGAACGCGTGGTTGGGGCTTACAGTGGCTCGATCGAGGGGCGAAACTGGAAGGAGACCGGGGAACGCCACGTATTGCTGATCGAATGGGAGGACTCTGAGAGCTCGCCAGTAGTTACACCGTTGCCGATCCAAACTCGCAAGCTCGAGACGGTGGAGATCGACGTCAGTGGTCGGCCCGATTCGCTGGCCATTGCGGCTGCAATCCGGGACGTGTGCGAAGAGACTTCGATCTGGCGGGTAATTCTGATCGGTGATCCCGACTTTGTCCCGGGCACGGAAATGATCGTCGCCGAGCTTGAGGCTCGTTACGGCTACATCGAGGTCCAGGATGGGACGACGCTCGTGACGAGCCAGCTGTTGGCTGAGAGGCGCGAGGAGGAAACAGTTCGCGGGGAATTCTTCCGACGCTTGCTCGATGCCCGCGAGCGAGCCGAGAACGAACGATCTCTAGCCGTCGTCGACCGTGCGATCAAGCTCGGCGTCGAGGTATTCGGGTGACCGAGCGGCTCGACCTCAGGCTGGTCCGACTGCGGGTGGAGGGGTTCGGCCGGTTGAGAGACTTCTCGTTTGAGCCTGCCTCACACCCGGGCAGTATCGTCCTGGCCCCCAACGAAGCCGGCAAGTCGACGTTGGCGTCAGCCATCGTCCGGGGCCTGTTTGGATTTCGGGACAAGGAGGCCGAAGTGGCGCGGAGCCCATGGGGTGGCGGGCTGTTTCGGGTCCAGCAAGAGTGGGTGCTCGGTGGCCTCACCCGATGCGTGATCGCGCGCAACTTCGAGACCCAATCGGTGGTCGTTGAGTGGCATCAGCTGGACGAGGCGACCGGTCAGATCTCGATCGAAGGTCGCTGGGAGGGACAGCCGAATCCGCGCGGGCGATCGGTGGACCGGGAACGGTACGAACAGGAGCTGCGGCGACTGCTCGGTTTTGCGACTCCGGAGGTGTTTTTGCAGACCGCATATGTCGGCTCCGGAGGGCTCACCGTGCGACCGATTGAAACTGAGTTGTTGAGACTCCTGTCGGGTAGCGAACGGGCCGACTTCCGCGCCGCGATGGATGCGCTTGAAGCCGGCTATTATCGCCTCACCCAAGCCGACATCACCGACCCCTCACGGGTCGCCAAACAGAAACCCCGAGAGTTGGAGGTGCTGGCGGCCGATCGCCGCGAAACGCTGCGCCGTCAAGCCGACGCGAAACATGCACGAGTGGCGCGAGATCGACTCGAAACGGAGCTCGCGACCAACCGTTCACGGCTGGCAGAGATCGACGCCGAGCGCGACGCGCGAGCGATAGTCGAGAAGGCGATCCGCCGGCTGCGTGAGATCCGTCAGGAGGAGGAACGCGCACAACGGCGTCGTGAGGAAGTGGAACAAGCCATCGGGCGGATCACCGACTGGGAAGCGGGTGTGCGCGAGAAGACCAAAGAGCTGCAACCGTTGGTCGGTTACCTGCGCCAAGAAGCTGACTTTGCAACCCAGCTGGGTGATTTGCGGAGGTTAGCCAAGGAGCGCGATCGCGCGCTCGAGGAGTTAGCGGTGGCGCAGGACCAGACGTCGCCTCGAGCTCGTCAACTGAAGTTCTTGGGAGGTGCCGGTGGAGCGGTCATGATCGGCGGGGTGATCGGGATCCTCGCAGGCGGGTCGGTAGGCTTCTTTGGTGCGGTGACCGTGGCCGGCTTGCTCGTTTTGAGCGCTTATGGGTGGAGCGTGCGATACCAAAGGGCGAAGATCCACGAGCTGGAGGAAAACGAACGTGCGATCAAGACGCGAGCCGGTCGGCTTGAGGCCCGGCGCCGTGCGATAGCCGAGGCTACTTCGCTCGATCCAGACGATATTGACATCGATGTGGAACGCGAGCGTTATGATCGCGCTCAACAGCTGAAGTCCGAACTCGACGGTATGCAACAAGCGCGGGCCGCACTTGGAGATTATCAAGCGCTTGACCAGGAGCGCCGTGAGATCGCAGAGAAGACGCTCGATGTCCTGCGCCTCGAGCGGCGGAAGATCCTCGAGGAGCATCCGTTTCTCGACGGTGACGAGCAGCTCGAGCCGCGGTTCGCCGCTGAACGACGACGACTCGAAAAGGAGCGGAACGAGCTCGTCGAGCGGGAGCTCGAGCAGCGGCGAAAGCTGGCCGATCTTCCACTCGCGCAGGACGATCCAAAAGAGTTGGAAGCCCACGTCCAAGCGCTCGATGAGACCGCCGAACGAATGGCGATCGAGCGCGACGCGCATCGGCTCGCTTACGCTACGCTGGCGACGTGTCGAGACGAGTTCGTGACGATCATGACTGGACGACTCGAGGGCCGGATCGGAGAGCTGTTCGGCGAATTGACGAATGGCCGCTACAGAGGCGTGACGATCGACCCGCAGTCGTTCGAGGTAACCGTGGCTGGGGTTGAAAAGGTCGAAGTGCCGGCTGCCAGTCTGAGCCGCGGTGCACGGGATCAGCTTTACTTCGCTATGCGCGTGGCGGTGGTCGAGATCATGGCTGCCGATCGAGCGTTGCCACTCATTCTCGATGATCCGTTTTTGCACTTTGACGATCGTCGATTGGCCCGGGTCGAGCGGATGCTCGAGCGCGTCGGGGCCACCCATCAGATCATCCTCTTGACTCACGATGCGCGACTCTCCGGCTGGTCCTTTCCGTGCGCGCGGCTGCCAGAACCGGTGGGGCCGTCTGACAGAGAGCTGTCGGTGGATTGACGAACCTTGCCGCGGATCGCGGTCTGCGGGTCGTTCTCCGACTCCACATCGAAGCCTCCAAATCCTTACACATCAACGCCTTGAGATAGTGGTCAAGCGTTTGCGCGCCGGATTGGCTCGACACCTGCGAGCAGCTGGGTGAGGCGCTCGGACCCACCGGGGGAGCGGAGCGGCTGGGCGCCGATCTCTGCGGGGACGGATCGCACGCCTTGAGTGAATGTTGGGGCCGGCCAGGGAGGGGGTCGGCCCGGCTGGCGGTGGTGCGCGACCGTCCCCGCGATCCTAGCTTTCGCCAATCATGACCGAACTAATCGGCGAAGAGCAGCTCTACTATCGCAAGGGATTTGGCCTCAAGCAGGAGGTAGCGGGCGACCTAGCCCACGCCTACCACTCCGACCTGGTCGAACGCATCGTTGCAGCGGGCTATCGCCTGGATGTCGAGGATATGACGATTCGCTTGGCGAAGGAGTTCGGCAACTGTTACGGTGTGGACCGCGCGGTCCAGTACGCGTACGAAACACGGCAGAGATTTCCGGACCGGCGACTGTTCCTGACCGGCGAGCTGATTCACAATCCGCACGTCAACAAAGAGATGTTGGCCAACGGAATCGGGTTCCTCACTGGTAACTACGCCGAAGATGTGTCGTACGAAGATCTAACCGAAGAAGACGTGGTCCTGTTGCCGGCATTTGGTGCGCCCACCGATGTCATGCGCAGGCTGCGAGACGTCGGATGCGTTCTGGTAGATACCACCTGCGGGTCGGTGCTGCTCGTCTGGAAAACTGTCGAGCGTTTCGCAAAGGACGGTTATACGGCGATTATTCATGGCAAGTACCACCACGAAGAGACCCAGGCGACCGCCTCACGGGCGTTGGAGTACCCTGATGGGGCGTACCTCGTGGTTCGCGATCTCGAGGAAGCCGGGTTAGTGGCTAACTTTGTTCGTCAAGGGGGCGATGCGACCGCGCTCCTGAAACGATTCGTGAACGCCACCAGTCCCGGGTTCGATTTTGGCGTTGACCTTGAGCGCGTCGGAATCGCCAACCAGACGACGATGCTGATGCGCGAAACCGAAGCCGTCGCCGAGATCTTCCGGTCCGCGATGATCGACCGTTACGGTGAAACCGATCTTGATGATCATTATCGGGCGCTCGACACCATTTGTTCGGCGACTCAAGAACGCCAGGACGCGGTGGAGGATCTACTGCGCATACCGCCTCAGCTGATGATCGTCTTGGGAGGCTATAACTCAAGTAATACCAACAACTTAACCGAGATCTGCCAAGCCGTTGTACCGACCTATCACATCGATGACTCATCGTGCATCGAAGGACCAAACTCGATACGGCACAAACCGGTTCACCAGGACCGGGAGACGCGTACTGTCGACTGGCTCCCACCCGGTTCGATCGAGATCGGGATGACCGCTGGCGCGTCGACGCCCAACAATAAGGTAGGCGAAACGATCGAGCGTTTGTTGGCCTGCCGCGGCCAGACCATGCCCGTAGGCTAGTCGATGTCAACGCCGTGATCGGTTCGCTCATGCACCAGATCGAACGACGCCTGGCGGCGCGTGATATGGAGCGACGTCCGTACGAGTTCGATTGGGGGTTGGGGCACCTCGACCCTCCACCCCCGCCGGGGCGCGATCCGGCCAGAGCCCTCCTACAGTGGGCGCGTGACGTCGTCGAAACCCCCGCTCGCTTCTACGTCGACCCCGGCGCGCCTCCGTTCGTCGAGGAGAACGGTGATGATCGAGTTCGATTTCCGAGCGCGGTTCGCATGCCGCACGCGAGCGCGAACTGGGCGTCGCTCCGGTTGTTCACCAGCCGTCAGTCGACGCAGCGCGCGATGCTCGTTTTGCCGCAATGGAACGCCGATGCCGAAAGCCACGTTGGGTTGTGCCGGATGCTGGCCGAACGTGGGATCACGGCGGCGCGCTTGACGCTACCGTACCACGAAGAACGAAGTCCGCACGAGAGCATTCGGGCCGATATGGCGGTCAGCGCCAACATCGGCCGCACGTTGCGCGTCAGCCAGCAAGCGGTCAGCGATGTCCGTCGCGCGCGTGCATGGCTTGAACGGCGTGGGTACGATCGGATCGGCATTGTCGGCACGAGCTTGGGATCGTGCATCGGCTTCCTGGCACTGGCGCAGGAACCAGCGTTCAAGGTTGGCGTGTTGCACCACGTTTCGAGTTACTTCGGGGATGTCGTATGGCGCGGGATTTCGACGCGTCATGTCAGAGCCGAACTGGAGGCCCATAGCTCGCAAGCCGCCGTACGGCGTTTCTGGGCGCCGATTAGCCCGATCCATTTCGTGGGTCAGGTTTCGAGGCGGACCCATACCTTGCTCCTCACAGGCCGCTACGATCTCACTTTTCCGTACGATCTATCGCAGCGCTTCCATCGCGCTTTCCGACAATACGGATTACCACACCGGGTGATCGTCGTACCGTGGGGCCACTACACGAGCGGCGTGTTCCCGTTCAACGCAATTACCGTGCGCCGGGTCCTTCGCTACTTAGACGAGTATTTGTAGGCGGAGCATGGGACGCCGGTTCGCGACCGGCGTCCGCGGGAACTACAGCAGTCTGGCGGCGTAGCCGGGCTCGAAGGGATAGACGAGCTCGTCGGCGGGGAGTTGTCTCACGGTCTCGTTCTCGACGTGTCTAACCGAAGTGTCATCGACCTTTTCGTACACCTGGCTGACGATTGTCCGTTCCTGGATCTCGCTCGCCAGCATGAGAGTGTCTCCTGTATCCATGTCGCGTAGTGTTTTTGGCTCCATCGTTTTTGTATCCCCCTAGTTCAATTCTGTTCAAAGCGTCATCGACGTGGGGCGAAACTAGCCCCGTGGTATGAGTCAGACAACCAGTTGCTCATGGTTGACCGACCTCTACCTTAAACATCGAGCACTGCCATGGGCCGGGCTTGCATCGATCATACCGGGGAGCGGATGGGGTCTGGTGGCCTCTGCGGTCTTCAAAACCGTCATCGGGCGCGCGTGCCGCGTCCGAGGTGGGTTCGATTCCCACACGTTCCCGCCATCGTCGCGGTTGGGTTGCTCGAGGGTCCCGGAACAGATGGTATTGGTCTCGGGTTGTACCATGGACGGTGGTTTCCGATTTTGCAATCGTAACGTCACGACCGCTGAGCGGAGAAGAATGATCGCGAGTGCAAGCTCTATGCGAGTGCGTTTGTCGATCGCGACTACAATCCTATTGGTCGTCGTGGGGGTGGGATCGGCGATCGCCCAAGAGATTCGACCCTCCGAACCGGTTCCGATCGACTCGATGGATTTTGTTGCCGCGCCGGCGGATACGATTCCGTTGCTCGCACCGCGGTTCCGCGAAGCCGGGGGACCCGAGGAGCTTTTGCAGGTACCGAGTGTGGATGCGCTCCCAAAGAACCCTCGCAACGCAGCGATCCGGGCTTTCTTGCTTCCGGGCTGGGGTCAGGTCTACGCTGGGCACCCGTGGCGGGCGGTGTTGTTTGCTAGCGCGGAAGTAGCGTTTTTTGCGGCCGGATATTCAAAGCAACGCGAAGCACTCGACCGGAAGTCTGATCTGCGGACGGCGCGTGAGGAGTTCTTCGCGACTCAACCCGACAGCTTGTTGGCCGATTCGCTGGCGGCGGAAGAGGCATTTGAGTTGACGCCCGAGGTGGTTGCTATCCGAGGTGACATCGAACAGATCGAAGAGCGGCGCGAAGATTTCTATGCATACTTCGCGGCGAGTATCATTTTCGCCGCGGTCGACGCGTATGTCTCCGCACAGCTCGACCCGGTAACGCTCGACGTCGATCCAGCAACGGGGCGGATCCGTGCCGGTGTCGAGTTCCCGATCAGTCGCCGACGAAGCACGAGTGAGACGCGATGAGTGGTAACGATCGCCCGATCGGGGTGTTCGACTCGGGCATCGGTGGCCTCACGGTGATGCACGCGCTGATGACGCGTCTACCACACGAGTCTCTGGTGTATTTCGGCGATACTGCGCGTGTCCCGTACGGCCCCAAGTCACCTGCCACCGTTAGCCGATTCGCGTTCGAAAACGTCGACTTGTTGACAACGTGCGACGTCAAGGCGGTTGTCGTCGCATGCAACACCGCCACGGCTCACGCCTTGGGGGCGCTTCGCGAGCGGTTCGAGCTTCCCATCGTGGGCGTGATCGGGCCCGGTGCGCGAGCCGCAGGGAGGGCGACTGCGAGCCGACGGGTTGGCGTTATCGGGACTCACGGCACGGTTGGCAGCGGAGCCTATCAGAAGGCGCTACAGGGCATAAACGGGGATCTGATCGTCGTGGCGCGGGCGTGTCCGCTGTTCGTCCCGTTGGCGGAGGAGGGGATGACCGATCACCCAGCAGCGCAACTGATCGCGACCGACTATCTGGCTCCGTTCAAGGATGATGGGATCGACACGCTGATTCTCGGTTGTACGCACTACCCGTTGCTTAAGACGGTGATCGCAGCGACGGTTGGCGAGGGGGTGACGCTGATCGATTCAGCCGACGAAACCGCCAACGAGGTGGCAGCGTTGCTCGCTGAACACGGGCTCGCACGGACGGCGGGACAACCCGTTCACCGCTTCCTGGTAAGCGACCTGCCGGACCAGTTTCTCAAGGTCGGTCAGCGCTTCTTGGGCCACGAGATCGGGGCGGTCGAGGTTGTCTCTGCCGGTGCCGTCTAGGGCGCTGTCCCGACCGAGGCTCGGTGACCCCAAATCAGCGCCGCCGAGAGGGTGTACATCCCGGCGATCAGGTAATAGCTGCGTAGCGTCTGATGGGTCGTCAAGCGTTGTCTTGGTGCGTCGAGGCGTCGAAGGTCTCGAGCGTCAGCTTGGAGTCCTCGAGCCGACCGTAGGTGCGGTGCCCGATCCAATCACCGAGATTTAGATAGACTCCGTCATCGGTGGCCAAGATTTCCGGACGGTGAACATGGCCAGCGACGACGACATCGTACCGGTCACTGGACAACACGGCGCGCGCGGCGGAGCGGAGTCGGTCCTCGTGAACGACCTGTGCCTCGGGCTGATGTGAACGACGGCTCAGCGCGCTCGTCCGTGCCGCCAGCCAGCGACCGATGCGGGGTCCCAGGAGCCGAAAGGCGAAGATCGCCACCGGATGGTGTAGCACCGCACGAACGATGCGGTATGTTCCGCTCGTGCCGCCCAACGCGTCGCCGTGGCACAGCAGAAGTCGCATTCCGTCGACTACGAGGGTATGAGGATCGTCGATCAACTCGAGCCCGACGGTTGCTTCGAGGTATCCCGGGTGGCGAGTGGTGCGGGCCCAGTAATCGTGGTTGCCGCCCATGAAGGCGATACCGGCGCCGCGGCGAATCGCCGCCTCCAGCGCTGCTAGCACGGGGGCGTGATTGTCCGGGGGCGGGGTGCCGAAATCGAACCAGAAATCGAAGACATCACCCAGCAGGTACAATCGGTCGCCGCGGCGTAGTCGATCGATAAACGCCACGAGATCGTGTCTCTTGTGCGACTCGATCGACTCCTCGTCAGCGCCGAGGTGAGCATCGGAGAGGAAGTAGATGACCGACATCGGATCGCAACTTAGCAATCGCGTGGACGTGCCGTGAGCCAACAGCTCGATCGGACCGAAGAAGATCGAGAGTTCGGACCGCGCCGCGGCCTGTGGCAGCGGATCAAAGACGTCGCGCTGATGGACGTCGCGGTGCTGGTCAAGGGGGTCGATGACGCCGCGCTCGAGCAGTTCGAAGAGCGACTGCTGGGTGCCGACTTCGGGGTTTCGGCAACGCTGTATTTGGTGGACGAGCTTAACGCGGAGTCAAAAAAGGGAAAACTGAGGAGTGCGGAAGATTTCCAGGCTTTTCTCGCAGCCCGCGTCGAGCAACTGCTGACCACCGAACGTGACCGCCATCTGGTGACCGCCGCGACCCCACCAACCGTCGTGCTGCTCGTTGGCGTCAACGGGGTCGGCAAGACGACCACCGCGGCCCGACTGGCACGCAGGCTCCAGGCGGCTGGGAATAGCGTGCTGCTCGCCGCTGCCGACACCTTCCGAGCTGGTGCCATCGAGCAGGTGGAAGCGTGGGGCGCGAAGCTCGATGTGCCGGTTGTTTCGAGTGGGGCCGGTGGCGACCCGGCGGCGGTCGTGTTTGACGCGATTGACGCAGCGTCGAGACGCGAGCTGTCGCACGTCATAGCCGACACCGCTGGACGACTCCACACCCAAGGAGACTTGATGGCCGAGCTCGAAAAGGTCGTCAGGGTGGCGGCATCCCGGATCGAGGACGCGCCACACGAGGTGCTGTTGTGTCTCGACGCCACTACCGGCCAGAACGCGGTTGCCCAAGCCAGGGTGTTTGGAAACCGGCTGCCGGTCACGGGGCTGGTGGTGTGCAAGCTGGATGGCACCGCGCGTGGGGGCGTGGTGGTGGCGGTTCAGCGCGATCTTGGGGTACCAATCAAGTTTGTAGGTCTCGGCGAGGGGCCCGACGATCTCATCCCGTTCGATCCGCATCTCTTTGCTCGTGGATTGGTCCGGTGAACGACGAGGTGGGCCTCGATACCGCGGTTCGGTTTCTGCCGGGGGTTGGACCGCGACGGGCGGAAGACCTGGCGCGTCTTGAGATCACCAACATCGGCGAGCTCCTGCACCATTATCCACGCGACTACTTCGATGCGCGGGAGGTAGTTCCGTTGTCACGGCTCACTGTGGGGGACACGGTCAGCGTCGAGGGACACGTGCAAGCGATCGGCAAGCGGCGCCTGAAAGGCCGCCGGACACTCGTCACCGCGCTACTCGACGATGGCACCGCCGCAGTCGAAGTCGTGTGGTTCAACCAGCCATGGGTCGCCGACCGGATCCAGCGCGGCGACGAACTGCGAATCATCGGTTCGGTGAACCGATTTGGCAAGCGGGTCAACATCGCACCGAGCGAGTTCGAGCGGCTCGATGCTGCTGAGGGGCCCAGCGCTCCAATTCTGCCGATCTATCCGCTCACGCAGGGCGTATCCCAACGGATGTTGCGGCGGTGGACCAAAACCGCGCTTGATCGCTTGGGCCAGATCGACGACCCGCTGTCGAAGGGGCTGCTCGATCAGTACGACTTGCCACCTCTTGGCACGGCGTTAGCCGACCTCCATTATCCCGAAACGGTTGCCGATCGAGATCAAGCGCGGCGGCGTTTCATCTGGGAGGAGTTCTTCTGGTGGGAGCTTCGCCTAGCGCTCAAGGCTGTATTACGACGCCGACCCGACACCGGCATCGCGATGGGGGATGAAGGCGAGCTCGTCCCGCTTCTAGGCAAGAGTCTTCCCTTTGAGCTCACCCGGGCGCAACGCCGAGTGTTGTCGGACATCTTCCGCGACATGCGCTCGGCACGACCCATGAACCGCTTGTTACAGGGTGACGTCGGGTCGGGTAAGACGATAGTAGCGCTGCTGGCGCTTCTGCGGGCAGTCGAGAACGGGTACCAAGGGGCGCTCATGGCGCCGACCGAGATCCTGGCTGAGCAACACGCCAGGAAGTTGGGTGAACTTCTCGAGCCGTTGCCGGTGCAAACGGCGCTGCTGACCGGTGCCGTCACCGGACGCGAGCGTGAAGCGGTGCTGGCCGGACTGGCAGGCGGCGAGCTGGACGTTGCGATCGGAACCCATGCGCTCATCCAGGAGGGAGTGGAGTTCGAACAGCTCGGTTTGGCGATCGTCGACGAGCAACACCGGTTCGGTGTGGCGCAGCGTCTCGCGTTGACCCACAAGGGCGGCCACCCCGATGTGCTCGTCATGACCGCCACGCCGATCCCTCGCTCGCTCGCACTCACGTTCTATGGCGACCTCGACGTTTCGAGGCTGGACGAGATGCCGCCCGGCCGACAGCCGGTGACGACGCGGCTTGTACCGGAAAACCGTCGCTCTGAGATGTACGAGTTCATTGGTCGCTGTCTCGAGGCGGGACAGCAAGGGTACGTCGTCTATCCGCTGGTCGAGGAGTCGGAGGTGATGGATCTGAAGGACGCCACCAGCGGCTACGAAAGCCTCGCCCGGCGGTTCGCGGGTAGCAAAGTCGCCCTCATTCACGGTCGTCTGAGCAGTGACGAAAAGGAACGCGTGATGCGTGAGTTTGGCGACGGTCATATCGATCTCCTAGTAGCCACGACTGTCATCGAAGTCGGGGTCGACGTCGCCAACGCGACGTTCCTCGTCATCGAGCACGCCGAGCGCTTTGGTCTCTCGCAGCTCCATCAACTTCGCGGGCGTGTCGGTCGCGGCGATCAACGATCGCGTTGCTTTCTGTTGTTGTCCCCGGGTGCGGGTCAAACAGCTCGCGAGCGCGTTCGGGTATTGACCAGCCAGGACGACGGCTTCGTGATCGCCGAGGAGGATCTGCGATTGCGTGGGCAAGGCGATGTTTTCGGGACTCGTCAACATGGGGTGCCGGACTTCGCTATCGCCGACATCGATCGCGACGTGCAGCTTCTGGCTGTTGCGCGTGATGCCGCCTTCGATGTCGTCGATTACGACCCCGACCTCACCCGTTCGGAGCATGACGGTCTGCGGCGGCGGTTGACCGAACTCGAGTCCCGGGATCGAGAACTCGCGCGCCAGGGCTGAAAACGACCGACTTCGCTTGACCGATTTGGAATCCGTCGGCTAGGTTTGCTTATGTGAACTATGCCGTAATCCTCGCTGGCGGAGTGGGGGAGCGATTCTGGCCGGCGTCGACGCCCGAAATGCCCAAACAGCTCCTTGCGCTCATCTCCGACAAGTCGATGCTGCTGGAAACGGCCGAGCGACTGGACGGTGTAGTCGGGGCTGACCACCAGTACGTCTTTACCAACGCCGCGTTGCTCGACGCGGTCGCTGCGGAATGTCCCGCGGTGCCGGTGGCGATGTTGGTCGGTGAGCCCGAGGGCAAGAACACCGCACCGGCGATCGGGCTCGCGGCCGGTTTGGTAGCCGGGAGTGATCCCGATGGGGTGCTGCTCGCGTTGCCCGCCGATCACGCCGTCGCGAACGTGGAAGCGTTCCGGGAAAGCGTACAGACAGCGTTCCAGATCGCTGCCGAAAACGACGTGCTAGTGCTCTTTGGCGTGGTACCGGACCGGCCCGAAGTGGGTTACGGATACGTGGAGCGCGGATCGAGTTTTGGCCCCGGTGCGGGGGAGGGATTCGAGGTGGTGGCGTTCCTGGAAAAGCCGGACGCCAAGACAGCTCGAGATTTCTATTCGGGTGGTCGGCACTATTGGAACAGCGGGCTGTTTTGTGGTCAGGCACAGGTTTTTCTGGCCGAGTACGAAAGACACCTGCCACTGATGCACCGGGCGATCGAAGTCGCCGTCCGCGATTGGGAAGATGATCCAGTAGCCGCTTGCAAGCGGTACTACACAACCGTTGAATCGACCTCGATCGATTATGGAATCATGCAGAAGACCGATCGCGCAGTCGTTCTCCCGGCCGCTGACTGGGGTTGGGACGACGTCGGCTCGTGGGAGGCGCTCGCCCGCTGGGTCAAAACCTCCGCCGAGGGTAACACGCAGCTAGGGGATTGCGTGCTCGAGGAGTGTCGAGACGTCATCGCGTTCTGTCGGCAAGGGCAGGTCGCGGCGCTCGGCATTTCAGATTGCGTCATCGTGCGTACCGAGGAAGCGACGCTTGTCGTCGGCCGTAACATGCTCGACAAGCTGAAGCCCTTCGTGCGGGCGGTGACGGCGGACCGCCCAGACCGATGAAGGCGACCACTCTGGCGTTATCGGTCCTGATCGCCGCCGCGGCGTGCGCGTCTCCGTATCGGGACGCCCAACCCGAAACCACCACTCGACGCCCGACCGCTGAGCGGCCGACTCCCGTCGAGAATGCGCCAATTCTGGAGCCTCAGCCCACCCTCCGTGAGGCCGACGACCAACCGATAGGCTTTGCCGAGCCGTCGGACCAGACGTTGGTGGGCTCCATCTCAGCGGATGGGACAGTGCGTGCAGATACACTCGTCGGTGCCCGGCCCGACACGTCGCGAGTGGTGCGCGAAACAGTAGTAACGGGTGCGGTTCGCTCGACGACTGGTGTCGGCCCCCTGGCCACCGGTTACCGAGTGCAGGTGTTTGCCGCCCGGGATCAAGAGGCCGCGGCCGACGCTGTCCGTCGCCTGCGCGAGCAACATGTCGCCGATCCGATTTACGTGGAGCGGGTCGAGCCTTGGTATAAGGTACGGGTCGGCGACTTCACGGATCGCGATTCGGCCGAGCGGTTGCGCAACCGGCTGAACGAGGTTGGGTTCCCCGAGGCGTGGATCGTTCGCACGACGATCAGGACCGTCCGTTGAGCGCCGTCCCGCTCGTCCTCTGTGATCCGGACCGCTCGCCGTTTTGGCCGCTCGCCGAGACGCGACCGGTGGCTGAGTTGCTGGCTGGAACAAGCTCTTTTCGCCAGCGGTGGGAGGCCCACGCCGGCCCGGTCGCGATGGTTTGTTGTGATGCCGCGGTCATCGGTTGTGCCTTCCACTCAGACGAACGGCCGCGCTTGAATTCGTGGCCTGAGGTCGCGAGCGGCTTGCGGATTGCGATCACCAGCTGGCTCCCACCTCGCGATTGGCGTTTTGGCGCCGAGATGGCCGAGTACCGCATCGGAGACCGACCCGTGGCGTGGCGGCTCGACCCGACGCTCGCACGAGAGGCTGCAGATCTGGACGATGGACCAGCCGCTCTGGTGGAGTGGTTGTCGGCCCGGAATCTTCCGACCGAGGAGGTCGGCGGTCGAGTCTTCGACTCCCTGTGGGCGATTGTTGAGGCCAACGGCGAGCTGATCAATCGCGACGCCGAGGAGTTCACGACGGCCGAGACGGTTACCGGGGTCGATCCCGTGGCGCTGCTTGGTGATGGTCTCAAGGTCCAGCAGGACGTGACGATCGGGCCCTTTGTCGCGCTTGACACCGAGCCCGGTCCGATCGTGCTAGGCGCGGGGGTCCGGGTCGCGCCCCACACCCTGCTCGAAGGTCCGCTGTATGTCGGTCCTGGCAGCGTCATCCTCGGTGGTCGGGTCGGCAGCGGAACTTCGATCGGAGCAGGTTGTCGCATCCGAGGCGAGGTCGAAGCGTCAATCGTGCACCCGTTCTCCAACAAGGCGCACGACGGTTTTGTTGGCCACTCGGTCTTGGGCGCGTGGGTGAACCTAGGTGCTGGCACAACCACCAGCGATCTCAAGAACACCTATGGACCGATCCGGTTGACCGGAGCCGACGGCACGACCGACACCGGTGTTTTGAAGCTGGGCGCCTTTCTCGGTGATCACGTCAAGACTGGAATTGGGTCGCTGTTGACGACCGGCGCCCGGTTCGGGGTTGGTACTCACTTCTTTGGCGGTCGACAGGTCTCACCGACTTTCCTCCCTAGCTTCTGCTGGTTCGATGGCGACGAGCAGCAGGTTGTGCGACTGGAGCCGTTCTTGCGTACAGCCGAGAAGGTGATGGGTCGGCGCGATCAGGTTCTGACCCAGGATGAACGAGCAATGCTCGAAGCCCTGCACCGCCTGGGAACAACGCCGCTCTGAGACCCCACACGGCAGGTTGCTGCTCACCTTCAACAATCGCTAAATTTTCGTTTTTGTGCGCCTTATCCAAGCGCTTGGCGCCCCTCCCACGCCGATCGAAATCACGGAACGCATGCGTATTCTCATAACCGGCATCGAGGGTTTCGTCGGGCGTCACTTAGCTACCCGCTTGGCGGCCGAGGGTCACACCGTTCTCGGGTCGGTCTACCACTCCTCGTCCACGATCGGCGGGGCTGATGAGGTCGTTCAGCTCGACATCCGCGACCGGATCGGCGTTAGCGCTGCGATAACCGATGCGCGGCCCGACGTCGTGGTACATCTGGCCGGAGAGACGAGCGTTGGCGAGTCTTTCCGCGACCCTGCGAAGACGTTCGATGTCAACGCAGTGGGTGCGATAAACGTTTTGGAAGCGTGCCGCGAGGCGTCTGTTGGGCGGGTTTTGCTGGTGACGTCATGCGAGGTGTACGGCGACCCGGATCCGACTCAGGGCCTGATCGGCGAAACCGTGCCCTTGCTGCCCATCAACCCGTACGGCGCGAGCAAGGTCGCCCAAGATGTCTTGGGGTATCAGTATTGGCGCAGCTTTGGAGTCCCGGTGGTGCGCGCGCGGCCGTTTCCACACACCGGGCCGGGGCAAGCCAGTCAGTACTTGTTTCCATCAGTGGCGCGACGGATCGCGCTGGCCGAGACGGGGCATGGGTCGGCGACCATCAGCGTCGGAAACGTCGCCACGATTCGAGATTTACTCGATGTTCGCGACGTCGTCGAGGCGTACGTCGGTCTGATCGAGAGCGGTGAGCCTGGTGGGGTGTACAACGTGTGTTCTGGGAAGGAGCATCGATTGATCGAAGCGCTTGACACGCTATGTGAGCTAGCAAAGACGCCAGTGCGAATCGAGGTCGATGCGGGACAGCGTCGGCCGACCGACTTCGCGTGGATGGTGGGTGACCCGACCGAGCTGAAGGCGGCCACAGGTTGGCTGCCTCGCACGGACTGGGAGGAGACGATGCGAGATCTGCTGTCGGATATGCGCGCGCGAGTCGACGCCGACGCGCCGATCGAGGTGGTGAAAGGCGATGGTTAGGCGAGCAACCATGCGGTCTCTCCTGGTCGTCGTCACGGTGTTCATCGGAGCTGCCGCGTGCGACGAGGAAAACCCGTTTCGTGCTGTAGAGCCGGTCATCAACGGGGGCGACGCCCAGGTGTGGGAGCTCGCGTTGCCAGGGTTCCCGAGCGGCTGGGATTTCCCGGCCGGCGAACGGTTCTTTATCGGGACCAGCGAGATCGGCAGCACCTTTGGGACTTGCGTGCTCGACTCGCGCGCCGACGGTACACTGATCTTCCGATCATTCTCGACGCTTGCACCCAAACTGTCCTTTGTCCGAACCGGCATCAACGATCTCGGGACGGTCTCGTTCGATGCGGTTGAGAGTGCACCGGGGGGCGGATACAGCTCGGTCAACGATTCAGCTGGTGTGCCGGTGATCGAGGGACATACGTACGCTTTTCGGATCAGCTTCGTCGCCACTGGAGGCGTCGTGCCGATCAACTACGCCAAACTTTCGGTGATCGACGTAGGTCAAGAGTTCGCCGCAGACCCGAACTCACGGTTTATCCGTTTCGAGTGGGCCTACCAGGTTCAACCCCTCAATCGCCGACTCGTAGCGGATTCGTAATGCTCGATCTGCGGCTGCTAAGAACGGATACCGATCGACTGCGAAGCGGAATCGCCAAGCGGGGCGAGACGATAGACGTCGATCGGTTGGTGACGCTCGATGCCGAGCACAGGCGCGCTCTCAGCGAGAGTGAGAAGCTGAAGGCCGAGCGCAATGCCCGCTCGAAGGAGATCGGCAAACTGTTGGCGGCTGGGGAGCAGGATGACGCTGAATCGCTGAAGTCCACGATGCGCCAAGTCAGCGAGCGCATCAAGGAGCTCGATGAGCGTTCGGAAACGCTCAAGGGGAACCTCGATGGACTGTGGCTTGAGATCCCCAACCTTCCCCACGAAACCGTGCCCGCGGGCGGCGTCGAACAGAACGAAATCGTGCGCACGTGGGGAACGCCTCGTGAGCTCGGCTTCGCACCCCGGGCGCATTGGGATCTCGGTGACGCATTGGGGATGCTCGATCTGGGCCGAGCGGCCAAGATCTCGGGTTCCGGGTTCGTCGGGTTGGTCGGCGACGGAGCGGCGCTATCGAGGGCGTTGATCACCTTCATGCTCGACCGTCATCGCGAGACCGGCTATCTGGAGATCGCACCGCCGGTGTTGGTAAACCCGGGCACCGCCACCGCAACCGGGCACCTGCCGAAGTTCGAGGACCAGCTCTACGCGGTTGAGCGCGACGAGCTGTACCTCATCCCGACTGCGGAGGTGCCGATCATGGGCTGGCACCGGGATGAGATCCTGTCCGCCGACGCGCTCCCGCTTCGCTACTGTTCCTACACGCCCTGTTTTCGACGCGAAGCTGGTGCGCACGGGAGTGACACGCGTGGCCTGATTCGTGTTCACCAGTTCGACAAAGTGGAGCTTGTCAAGATCACGCGTCCCGATGATTCGTACGATGAGCTCGAATCGCTGACTACCGATGCAGAGTGGGTTCTACAGGCGCTCGAATTGCCGTACCGCGTCGTATTGCTGGCCGCCGGTGATATGGGGAATGCCGCCACCAAGACGTATGACCTCGAGGTCTGGTCGCCCGGTGTCGAGAAGTGGCTCGAGGTCTCGTCGTGCTCCAACTGTGAGGCTTATCAAGCGCGGCGGGGTAACTTGCGGTATCGACCCGAATCGAACGGTGGGCTTCAGTTTCCGCACACCCTGAACGGATCTGCGCTCGCGCTGCCGCGCACGTTGATCGCGATCTTCGAGAATTATCAGAACGCCGACGGCACTTTGACTGTGCCGACCGTGTTGCGTCCCTACCTCGGAGGGAGCGAGACCCTGGCTCCGGGCCGATGAACCTCGACCGCGGCCCCCAGCATCGGCCGCGGATCTGGCCGATCGTCGCCATCGTGGCCACGATTGCGCTGTTCGGCGGATACGTGTGGTATACACGGGCGTTGGTATCCGACATCCGCCAGGACACCGAGCGTCTGGCGACGTTGTACGCTAGGGCGTTGAGGATCTCATCGCCGGAGGACGCTCAAATCCTCGTCTTCGAGGAAGTGATACAAGAGTTCCCCTACCCAGTCGTTCTCACCGACCCGGAAGGCAACCCGCTCGCTTTCAGAAATCTCCCGAAACTCGAGATCTCGAATGAGACCGGTCCATGGTCGCCTGCTGAACGGCTCGCGTTGCGCCAAGAAACGGCACGGATGGATCGCATCGCCAACCCCTATGCAGTCACCGATGAGACCGGCGCCATCATTCAGCAGATCCACGTGAGCGAAGCTGGCACCATTACGTTGCTCCGATACCTGCCTTACATCCAAGGTCTCGGGTTGGCGACGATCGGTTTGATCGCGTTTTGGCTGATCCGGTACAACCTTCGGGTGCAACGCGGTCAGATTTGGGTCGCCATGGCTCGTGAGAGCGCGCACCAGCTGGGAACGCCGATTTCGTCACTGTATGGCTGGGTCGAGTTGTTGCGTGCCGAGCGCAAGGCGGTCGCCGTGCCGGGGACCAGCGGCGGTGAACCAGAAGTCGACGCCGCGATGGCACTGGACGCCATGGAGCAGGACGTCGACCGGTTATCGAAGGTCGCCAATCGGTTCGAGTTGATCGGCCGACAGCCACAGTTGACCCCAATCGACGTGACCGACGTGATGCGGGACCTGGAACAGTACTGCCGCGCCCGGTTGCCACACCGCGGAAAGTCGATCCGACTGATCACCGAGTTCGAGGTCGTCCCTCCGGTCGCCGCCAACTTGACATTGCTCGAGTGGGCGTTGGAGAACCTGGTCAAGAATGCGGTCGACGCGCTCGAAGATCGAGGCGGGGAGATTACCCTTAGAACCGCCCGTGACGCGACGAGTGACACCGTAGAGGTCGAGGTGTCTGACGATGGGCCAGGGATTCCACGCGCGCTACGGAAGAGGATCTTTGAAGCCGGTGTGTCGACCAAGTCTCAGGGTTGGGGCGTCGGGCTCTCGCTTTCCCGTCGTATCGTTGAGGATTATCACGGGGGGAGCCTCGACCTGGTGACGACGGATGACGCGCTGGGCACCACGTTCCGGATCACCCTGCCAGTGGCCAAGTCGTGACCCACTCGCTGCTCGAAGGACTCAACCCGACCCAACGAGCGGCCGTCGAGCACGGACCGGGACCACTCCTTATTCTCGCCGGCGCGGGCAGTGGCAAGACTCGAGTGCTCACGCATCGCGTCGCGTACATGATCGACGCTCACGATGTCGATCCGGGCAACATCCTGGCGGTCACATTCACCAACAAGGCAGCCCAGGAGATGCGCGAACGTATCGTGCGGCTGCTGACCGAACGCCCGGATGGCATCCAGGGCGTTTGGGTCGGCACCTTTCACTCGGTGTGCGCACGTGTGCTCCGCATCATCGCCGATCGCTTCGACTACCCGCGCTCGTTTACGATATACGACGCCGAAGACACGCTTCAGCTCATCAAGCGCGTCATGGACGATATGAGTTGGTCGATCGGCTCTGTGGACGCCTACGGAGTTCGGCGTCGAATATCAGATGCGAAGAATCAGTTGTTGTCGCCCGACGAATACGCTGCCACCCATCGCGGCCACGTAGAAGAGGCGATAGCCGAGGCCTACCGCGAATATCGCCGCGCTTTGCGAGCCAACCGGGCGTTTGATTTCGATGACTTGCTGATGGAAACAGTGGTCGCACTGCGCGACGACGAGCGGCTGCTGGCTGGGTATCGTCGCAAGTTCCGGCACGTCCTGGTGGACGAGTACCAAGACACCAACCATGCCCAATACCAACTGGTTCGATTGCTGACCGCCGAACATCGCTCAATCACAGTCGTTGGCGACGATGATCAATCGATCTACGGGTGGAGGGGCGCGGACATCACAAACATCTTGTCGTTTGAGGACGATTATCCCGAAGCTACCGCCGTTCGGCTCGAGCAGAATTACCGCTCCACGCAAACGATTCTCGAGGCGGCCCACGCGGTCGTTGTCAAGAACCGCGAGCGAAAAGCCAAGAAGCTGTGGACCGATCGGGAGAACGGTGATCCTCTACACGTCCACGCTGCGGCGGACGCCGGTGGTGAAGCGAGTTGGGTGGCGAAGACGATTCGCCAGCTCGAGCGAGATGGATATCGTGCCAACGATGTCGCCGTTCTCTACCGCACAAACGCTCAGTCGCGAGCCTTGGAGGAGGGGATGCGGCGGCGTGGGCTGCCGTACGTAATCGTCGGTGGGACGCGATTCTACGAGCGGCTCGAGATAAAAGACGCGATCGCCTACTTGCGAGTCTTGTCAAACCCCGACGACGACTGGTCGATGACGCGTGTCTTGAGGGTGCCCAAGCGGGGAGTCGGACCCGCCACGCTGCAATTGCTCGAGGATGTCGCCTCGGAGCGGGGCGCACCGCTGTCCGTAGCGATCGGCGATCCGATGACGGGCCTCGGGGTCAACGCACCCACGGTCGAGGCGCTGAGTGCGCTGGCGGACCTCCTGAGGGAGTTCCTAACCCGTGCGGTCGAGGACCCGGTCGGCGTTTGGGTAGCCGAGTATTTCGAGCGCGCAGGGCTCTTCGCCCACTACCGGTCGACGAACGACCCGCGCCGCGAGGAGCGACTCGAGAACCTCCACGAGCTGGTGGCCGGCGTACAGACGTTTAGTGGCGAGCGCGGGGAAGAAGGGGGTGATATAGATGGTTCCCACCCCGTGCGAGGCGATGT
>CBDUCI010000017.1:0-21355 GCA_965365605.1 uncultured bacterium | reverse complement strand
CAGCAACGTCGTTGAAGCTGGGTTGCGGCTGCGAAAGCCAGCAGCGCCGGTTGCCTCTGGATGATTCAAGGATCCTCGCTCGGCGGGTCGACCTCAACTTCGAGAATCTCCGATGCCTCGTAAAACGGTTCATCTGGGAACCATACGTACTGCGAATACACGATTCGCTGACCATCGGCCGACCACCATGGCTGGCGTTCGTCTGCGTCGGGATCGAAAGTGAGTTGCGTGAGGTTCGTACCATCGGTGTCAACGATCCAGAGATCAGCTGAGCCGGCGCGCTCTGAGCTGAATACGACTCTGGTGCCATCGGGAGACCAGAACGGCCAGCCGTCGAACCCGGGGTGGCGGGAGAGGTTGCCGAGCGTGCTCCCATTTGCGTCGAGGACCACGACCTCCCAGTTACCGTCCGCCTCGATCCGTCGGCAAACGATCCTCGATCCATCGGGCGACCAGGAAGCGTACGTCTCGGTCTCCGGAGTCGACGTTATACGGCGAACGTTCGTCCCGTCGGCGTCCATTACGTAAAGGTCAAAACTCGACTGGCTGCCCTCGGGAGCGTCACGATCGGAGACGAAGAGGATGTGGCTGCCGTCGGGTGACCAGAAGGGGTGCTCGTCGTGCGAGTTGCTATTCGACAGGTTGCGGACGTTAGCACCGTCGGCGTCCATGACGTAGATCTGCGAGTGACCGTCGCGAAAAGTCTGGAAAGCGATGCGGTGTCCATCGGGAGACCAGGCGGGCGTTCCGTCTCGCTCGGGAGCGTTGGTCAGTTGACGCCGTTCGCCGCGATCGAGATTGACGACGTAGATATCAAAATCCCCGTCAGCGTTGGACATATAGGCGATTCGTTCGCCGTCAGAGGAGTAGGCCGGGTAGGCGTTTGTGACCCGAGTCACGAGTGACGGTCGCTCCTGGGCTTGGGCGGTGTTTGGCATCTGCAGTCCCGCTAGCAGGAACAGCGTTGACCAGTTGAACGATCTCAAGACAAACAGTCGGTGCTCGTCAACCATGCAATCATCATAACAACGAGAGTCAGGACTGCCCAACTCGAACGCCCATCACGGCGGGCCTTCTTTGGTTTGGTGGGTGGGGTGGTCTGATGCGGTGGAGAGAGCGCGGTGACAAAGACGGTGACGAGGATTAATTCTAGGTGTGCAGCCATGAGGCAACTCGCAACCGCGCTGGATCAACCGGAAACGATGAGCGATTCCCACAACATGGGCGTGGCACGTTCTCAGTAGCACAGTGATCCCGCGAACGCATTTAAAGGGCGGCAAGGAGGTGCCCCGCTGATGGCACCGAAGACCCATGAGTACGCCGTCCACGTGCGGTGGACGGGAAACACCGGCCAGGGCACGAGCGGCTATCGAGTCTACTCGCGCGATCACGAACTGAGCGCGGGCGAGAAGCCACCGGTCTCGGGCTCATCCGACCCCGCATTCCGCGGCGATCCCACGCGGTACAACCCCGAGGAGTTGCTCGTCGGCTCGCTGTCGGCCTGCCACATGCTGTGGTATCTGCATCTCTGCGCGGTCGCGGGGATCGTGGTCACCGAGTACATCGACGACGCGATCGGGAAAATGGAGCAGACGGCTGACGGTGGCGGGCAGTTCACCTCGGTCGTCCTGCGGCCGGCGATCACCGTTGAGCCGAGCGCGGATCTATCTCGTGCCGAGGCGCTCCACGAGCAGGCGCACGGCCTGTGCTTCATCGCGCGATCGGTGAACTTCCCGGTGTTGTGTGAGCCGAGGATCCGGGTCGCGTACTAACTTGAGGAGGCCAGAGAGGCGGTCGCGCGGCTGACCCCGCTCCAGCGGGAGTAGTCTGCGTGACGCGGTAACAAGAACGGTAGAGCCGCTAGGGCGAGCTTCCCACATCGGGCCTCGACTCCAGTGCGCCTTTCTCTTATAGTGAGGCCTTCACGGGTTGCTCACCACATTTGAAACACTTCCCCGGAGGTTCCATGCGCAACGGGTTCGTCCTTCTACTGGCGTCTTTGTCGGTCACCATCACCGGTTGTGAACGGATACCTCAGGCCCTCGGCTACGGGGCGACCGAAGGCTCCACGCGCACATACTACATCGCGACTGACGAAGTCGAGTGGGACTACGCCCCGAGCGGCGACAACCGCCTCACCGGTGAAGCGTTCTCGGGGGTCGAGCTGTACTTCATGGCTTCGGGCCCGGACCGGATCGGAAGGGTCTACAGAAAGTCGCTGTACCGTGAGTACACCGACGACACATTTACGACGCTCAAGGAGCGAACGGACGAGTGGAAGCACCTGGGGTTCCTCGGCCCGCTGCTGCGCGCAGAGGTCGGAGACACGCTGCGCATCGTCTTCAAGAACAACACCGGGTACCCGGCCAGCGTACACCCGCACGGCGTCTTCTACGACAAGGCCTCCGAGGGCGCGCCGTCCGCGGATGGGTCGACAGACGCCGAACGCGTTGACGATGCCGTGCCGCCGGGCGGCATGCACACCTATGTGTGGCCGGTGCCCGAGCGAGCGGGGCCGGGGGAGAACGACGGCTCGTCGATTCTGTGGATGTACCACTCCCACGCCAACGAGGAGAAGGACGTCAACGCGGGTCTCATGGGCCCGATGATCGTCACCGCCCGCGGCATGGCCGGAGCCGACGGCGCGCCGAAGGACGTCGACAGGGAGTTCGTCGTCTCGTTCCACGAGCAGGACGAGAACGTGAGCTGGCATCTTGAGGACAACATCCAGGCGTACGCGGGCGACCCCGAGAGCATCGATCGCAGTGAGATGTTCTTCTGGACGCCGTTTGGTGGGTCGAACTTCATGGAGACGCTGAACGGCCTGACGTACGGCAACCTCGAGGGCCTCGAGATGCGCGCCGGAGAGCGCGTGCGGTGGTACCTGATGGGAACGACGAACTTCGAGGTCCATGCGCCGCACTGGCACGGCAACACGGTGCAGATCCGCGGCATGCGGACCGACGTGGCCAGCCTGGTCACGATGGAGATGGCGGTCGCCGACATGGTCCCCGATAACAGCGGCAAGTGGCTGTTCCACTGTCACGTCGCACCCCACCTCGTGGGCGGCATGTCGAGTCACTACAACGTACTGCCCGAAGAGGGGTAGCCTACTTCATCTAGATTTGAAATTCGCTCGAACTCCCCCGGGGAGGACCGATGGACGATTGGCGAGACAACTTCCGGCATCTGGCCCAGGGGTTAAGGGAAGACGATCAACCGGAGGCCGTCGCACAGCTTCTCGAGCACGTGGCGGATCTTGGGCTTGGCGGAGCATCGCAGCTCGAATCGATGCCCTGGGTGCGAGATGTCGAAGCCCTTGCCTACGACGAGCTCATTCTGGCTTCGGTCGCCTTGACTCGTGTTCGGGATACCGCCGGGGATATGGGGAAAGAAGACTACATCATGAACCTCGATTTGATCCTGACGACGCTCGCCGAGGAGATCAGCCGACGCAAGAAGGCGCGTGGGTGATGCGGGTGCACGTCTGACCGTGAGTTGAGCAGCGGTTCCGATGGTTTAACTCCACACCGTCCAATGTCAGGAGAAAAAACGCATGGATGATATCCTTTTCCATGTGGTTTGGGTGATTATGGTAGTCGGGACGGTTCCGCTGGCCTATGTCAGCTACAAATTCTACCAGCGACTTAACCAACTGAGAGGCGGGGAAGCGGGCTACCGATCACGTGGGGGTCTTTCTAAAGCACTCGGAGGAGCCCGTTTCATCATGGGCAAAGGACACGCATCAGTAGGGGATCGCACGGTCGGGAAATATGGAGCCTGGCTAAGGTTGATCATGATCGTTTACTTGACGCTGTGGGCGCTAATCGGTATCAGAACTCTGCTCTGACTAGGCCGTCGGTTTTGTTCAACTCCACCCAGGTTTACGTTGCGCCAGAACTTCGTATCGGTTGGGAGCTGCACACCAGGGCTACTCTGGGTGTAGGAGTTCGTCTTGGGCGATAGGCCAGACGAGAGTGCGCGCCAGTGCGAAACCGACGTACCGGTCAGCGCTGTTGTGGTGATCCACGCGTAACTGGAGCCAAAGCCTCAGAGTTCGAGACCATAGCTCGGCGTGGTTAGCCGGTGGCTTCAGTATCCAGATTCGTCATCCCTCGAGCGAACCGCCATTTGCCATCTCGTCCACGACACAACAGCGAAAAGGCCCGTTGTCTCACCTCGACGGTTTCACCGCCGTCACGCGGCACGAGTCGGTTCACCTCGAAGCCTCTCATAAAGGCGTGGTCCTCTAGGATGACTAGCTCTTGACAGGTGAAATCCTGTTGCATCTCGAATTGTGCGAAAAAGGGCTCAAACGCCCCTATTAGCTCCCTGCGTCCCTTCAACGGTGGTGCGCCGTGGGTCCAGAACTCAGCATCCTCAGTGACTAGGGCCCCAAGAGCGTCCAGATCTGCGTCGCGAATCGCAGCGGCCCAGGCAGACAGGGTTTGTTCAATGGCATCTCTCGCCGTGGAACGATTGGTCATCACAGCTCCTTTGGGAGAATCGTGGTTGGATTCGGGATCGGGACTGTTTTGCGCCCAGCTGGCGCATGGTGTAAGAGCACTCCAGGTGACTGCATTGCCAGAAGGGCTTGGGCGATTGTGGTCGCGCTGCGCCAGCCGCGAATAAAGAGACGATTAGGCCAAGGTACTGGTTCAACTCCACCTGGCCCCACCATGAGGAAGCCCGGTCACTTGCGGAATGGGCCCGACAGGGGTGTGGTAGTTGCCTGCGTACGAGGTTGGCTGGCTAGCGTGGCGATGCCGCGGTCACTTGGGCCGATACTCCGCGACTGCACGGACCTGGGCCAACCGTTCATCGGACGTCCCGAATCCGGCCAGTCGCACGAATCCAGTTCCAGACGCTCCTCCAAACTCCTGTACCCACGCCACAGCGCGCCCATTCGAATCTTTCGCCAAGACCTTCGACGGTGCCTCGGCATTGACACTCCAGTTGCCAACCCACCAATCGAGCAGACCCCATTGCTTGCCGACTGGGGTTGGTTCCGCCCCAAAGCGATCGAAATTGGATCCGTCGTGGTCGACGCCGACGAGACGTTCCGTCTGTGCTCGATCGATCTCGGCGTAGGAGGATCGGATGCCAAGTGAGTCGGGAAGCCAAACAAGCGGCGGCCATCCCAGCCAAACCACCTTCCCCCCTGCGTCCAGGTAGCGTCTAACGAGCGAAGTATCGAGCGGGGGGGCGACGAGTTCCGTGGGCAGGCGATCGAGAGCGAAAACGATCACACTCGCCTTCGCGTCATCGACGCGATCCTCGAGAAACCGTGTCAACTCTTTCGCGTCCAAAATCTCATAGCCGTGGACTGCGAAGTAATCCCGAACCCGATCGTGATCGGCGACGGTCGCGCCAGCTACCATCGTAGGATCCCAATAGACTGCACGGCGAAGCCCACCGGTGCCTGATCCGCGCAGGGCGTAAACCGCCCCATCCGACGACCCGATGTAGATCGTCGAGCCCGCGACGGAGGGCGACGACAGGATGGCGCTGCCTAACCGCAAGTGCCAGAGCGGATCACCGGTGCGCCAGTTGAGCGCGTGAACATCGCCCGCGCCGGTCCCGAAGAACACCGCTTCGTCGCTAACCCACGGCGAGCTCCAGACGCTGGATTCGGTCGGAAAGCGCCACACCTCCTCACCGGAGCTAAGGTCCAGTGCGTGGAAGAAATGCGCATCCGAGGAACCCCCGAGAACAAACCGTCCCGCTACGACCGGTGAGCTGATCGACCATGAGTTTTCGTCATGGTGATAGCGCCATCGCAAGTCTCCCGACGACGCTTCCACCGCGTACAGGTGACCGTCACGGGATCCGAAAAACACGACACCATCGTGTACCGTTGGAGATGACTGGATGGTGCGCCGATCATATCCGTAGTGCTCTACATAGTCCCGAGTATCGAGACGATGGCCTTCAGTCTCGAAGCGCCAACGGAGTGCTCCGTCGGTAGCAGACAACGCGTACAGAGTGCCATCCTGACCGCCTACGAACACCACACCATCAGCGATCGCCGGAGTTGCCCAGATCTGCGCGTCGAACGCGTAGGTCCACACGATCGCCCCATCTTGCGTATCAACCGCGTAGACATGCCCGTCCCGGCTTCCGAATACGGCCCGCGTGCCGTCTAACACGACGGAGGAAGTGAAGTAGTCGCCGCTCTCATAACCCCAGGGCAGCGAAACCGGTTTGCCTGTTTTGACCGACCACAAACCGGTACCGGAGTCCGCCTCCAAAGCGTGGAGCGTCCCCTTTCTGCTCACGAACAAGACGACGTTCCCGACCACCGCGGGAGACGAATCCACCGGTCCATCAGCGTGGGACCGCCAGCGCTCATCGCCGGTGAGGGCATCAATCGCGTACAGAAATCCGTCACCACTGCCGACGAATACGGTGCCGTTGGTCACCGTCGGCGAGGAAACGACCGGGCCCGCGGTCTGAAATCGCCACTGTAAACCGCCGTAAGTCAGTGGCGCCGGGCCTCCACCTGATGCGGAGTGGGTCGGGCCACCACGGAACATCACCGCATCTCCAGCCAGGCCCGGATTGGCAGGGGCCTCCCGCTCTTGGCATGCTAACAGCGAGGCGAGCACACTCAACAACATCAGGTTGCGACGGATCCGACGATCGTCGATGATCTCGACCAATTTGCGATCCCTTTTGAATGGCTGTGTGAAGGGTCGTTGGCGATCGAAAGCAATTCTGCCGAGTAACTTGTGACAAGAACGAGTTTTGTAGTTCGGAAGTCAACACGAACGATGGGAAACGGTCTATTAGGGTGTGAAGTGGTCCTCCAAGCGAGTTAGCCGGATGGGTCAGCCGTTCATCGCAGCGCCAACCCTCCCGATCACCCGGTCGCGGAAGGTTCGACTGAGCCGGAGAAGCGTCCCGTCGTCCAGCAGCACGTCGTAATCACCGTGAGAAAAGTGCTCGAAACTCGCTACGCTTTTCAGGTTTACGACGGTGGATCGGTGTATTCTCGCGAAGCGGGCGGGATCGAGTCGGTGCTCCACTTTCCTGAGCGTTTCCCGGAGCCGGTACTCTCGCCCTTTAATGTGAATCAGGACGCTGTTCCCCTTGGCCTCGATCCACTGAACGTCGTCGACGTCGAGAAGCACGATGCGGCCCGAGGAGTTGACTGGGATGCGCTCCAGATACGGAGCCGTTGGTATCATCACCGTTTGCTCCCCACCTGAACTCCAGACTGCCGATCGGTCGCCAAGCCACTGACTGAGCACAACGATGAACAGATACGCTACCAGTGTTGGCGCTGAGCGGGAGATTGTCAGATCGAACCACTCGCGCCCAATCGTCTGCGCACCCAGTGTAGTCGACCCACCGAGCTGCGAAGCGGTTAGAACCAGCAGGTTCAGTCCGACGACAAAGACCGAGCCTGCTGTCACGTGAAGAGCGAGATTTCGCCACCTTCGATGGCCGCTTAGCGGCAACCGCCGTGCAGACCACCAGATCACGGGGGTGACTGCTGTCCAGACCACAATCGCCGGCAGATAGGCAGCGAGCGCTTTCGTGAAGGCGATCGGGTGATCGCCGATGCGGCCACGTGTATAGCGCTGTGCCGCCGCTAGGATTCCGACGACGATCCACACCGTAGCCGACGTTGCCCACGAGTGCCTGACTCCGATCGTTTTGGGCCTCACAGTCGAGGGACGGTCGTTTGCGGACAGCGGTTCAATTGGCATTTCACTTTGAACAGTGATTCCACGGATGTCGTTTCAGTGATGCGATGCTCGTGCGACCTCCAATCCGTGGATTCATGGTACTGGACACATTGCCAACCTCCGCCAGAAAGACGATCATGACCGCGCTCGCCTCACTGTTCTTTATGATGGTAACGCTCGTCGGCTGTGCAATTGCGCAGCAGCCACGGGAATCGAGCTCGCATGTCAAGAACCAACGTGCCTGGTCACCCGACGGATCGCGTCTCGTGTTCTTTCTCCCATGGGATGGGGAGGCGGCAGAACGTGAAGTATTCGTCGTGAACCGGGACGGAAGTGGACTTGAGAACCTTACGTGCAACGACCGCGAGGACGCTAATCCCGCTTGGTCTCCGGATGGCGACTGGGTTGCGTACTTCAGTCGAATTGGCAACTGGTTGCAGGTCGTGGCGGTTCGTCCCGACGGATCGGAACGCTTGCAACTCACCGACCATCCATCGCATAACCACAGTCCGGAGTGGTCCCCGAGCGGGACCGAATTTCTCTTCGAGTCGAATCGTGACGGGACGTGGGAGCTGTATCGCTCCATCTTTCCGACGGGGGAGTCCCGTCGGGTGACGGCTACGGCTGATCGCAACGGCAGACCCTCATGGTTGAGCCGCGAGAAGGTCGTCTACTACTCAGACCGAGATGGTGACGACGAACTTTTCTTGCTCGACCTGCAATCGCTAGAGATCAACCAGCTCACCTGGAACGAGGCCAGCGACTATAACCCGTCCTGGTTCGGCCCTAATGCAGTGCTGTTCGTTTCCGATCGCGACGGTGATGACGAGATATTTCACCTTTCGCTGGGGGCCGAGTCCGCACGGCAGCTAACGTTCAACGAGGCCAGTGAGTGGAACCCTTATGCCTCCCCGGACGGGACGACGATCTCGTTTTATTCCGACCGGGACGGCGAGGAGGGGCTCTACCTTATGGACGCCGACGGCAAAAACCAGCGTCGCCTGGTTTCAGCGGCTCAAGTCGGAGCTGCCCGGTGCAGACCGATCGGCGAGTAACGCTGGCGATCGCGAGGTCTTCAATGAGTAAACTCTTCGCAGCACTAGTCGCGGCATGTCTTATGACAGTTGCTCCCATTGACGACGCGGCCACCTCGGCTGCTGCCGAACAGGAGATCGCTCTCGAACAGAATGGCACAGCAGGAGTGCGAGGTGATGCAGCGGCGATCGCTGATGCCGAGGCCATGGTTGAGACCATGGGGGGGATGTCGATCTGGGCCGATTTGAAGACTCTCCATTTTGTTCACGAGTGGTACCCATGGCATAGGGTGGATTCGTACGTGGAGAATGAGATCCTTGACCTCACTGGACCCCGATCTTATGCGGGGAGGAAGAGCGAAATCAACCATGCGATACGAGCCTATAGCCCCGAAGGTAGACGGTGGACTCTCAATAACGGTGAGTTCGCGTACGCCGACGAGGAGACGCTAGAAAGAGATCTGAGGAGAGCGCCCTTCAACTTCTACCGGCTTGTCCGGGGTGTTGCGGCCGGTGACCCCTTCTACGAAGTCCAATTCGGAGAAGGGGACATCCCGGGGACCCGCCGGCTTGAGTTTTACGGACCGGACGGAGTCCTGGGCGGCTGGGTCATACTGAATGCTAGGAAGGAACCCATCGTCAAGGCGACTACGGTATATCGATACACGCTGGGGCCGTTGAAGCGCTTTGGAAACCTGCGGGTTCCTGCTTGGGGTGTGTACGACAACGGCACGACACGGTACGAGATGCTCTCCCTCAGCGGCGACAATCAACCTCCCGATTCCCTCGTGTTTCTACCTCCTCCGGAATTCAGGGACTGAGTGACGTGTGATGACAAGAATGGGCGGTTTCCTACAGCGTCCCCTCCCCCATGCGCTCGGCGATGTGATCGGCCTGACGGATGGCGAGCGCCACGATCGTCAGGGTCGGGTTGGGCGCACCGCTCGTCGAGAACGGGCTGCCGTCCGATGGGACATCATCCACAGGAGGGTTGATGTGAAGTCCACAGTCTGGCTTGATTCACTCGATCAGCGATTGGCAGATCAGTTTCGTTTTCTGTTGGAAGTCGATCGGCTAAAGACAGTGGTGCGAGGCAATCGGATAGCGGATTCGTCGCGAAGGGAGAATTCCGCGGAACACTCGTGGCACATTGCTCTTTTTGCAACTGTACTCGCGGAGTGGGCAGTCGACGAGATCGACACGAATCGTGTCATCCAGATGCTGTTGTTCCATGATATCGTTGAGATCGACGCTGGTGACACGCCGCTTTTTGAGCGAGAGGACGATACCGAGCATCTGCAACGCGAACAAGCGGCGGCAATGCGTCTGTTTGAGCTGTTACCAAGCGATCAGGCGAGCCATTTCAAGCAATTGTGGGAGGAGTTTGAAGCTGCTGAAACGGCCGACGCCCAGTTTGCAAAAGCCATTGATCGGCTACAGCCCATATTGCTCAATCACGTCGTCGGAGGAGGCACCTGGACAGACTACAACGTGGACGAGCACCGCGAACGATCACTGACAGGTCGAATAGCGATGAGCGCGCCAACTTTATGGGCGGCCGCAGAATCCATTTTTGCCGACGCCGTCGCTAATGGCTGGCTTCGCCCGGCGTGAGGTCGGTGGTTCGACTCCACCCAGCCCACCACGAGGAAGCTCCGTCACGGAAGCGAGGTACCGCGGAGCCGCTCTATCAGCTGCTTCGTCGCTGGTGTTTCGAGCCGACCCCGACGTGACACGGCGAATACATCGTTGACGCATCGTTGGTCGTTCGGTCGCACGATCTGACGCGTTTGGTCGCTTCAATCGGCGACGGACACACGCGCGTCAACCTTCGCCCCGGGGCACCGGGAGCCGGGTCATGGCCTCAGACGGTGCGGTGACTGGGACTACTGCACACCAACTACGCTCTCGCGCTCTTGTAGCAGCTCCAGTATTTGTTCCGTCTGTTTACGAATAGCAGCCAAATTGCTAAACATCTTCTTGGGCGGGAACGACTCCGGCATTTGATCGAGCTTCTTCTCGCACATCTCGGAGCAGTGCTCACGCAATGACTGTTTGTCGCTGCCAAGAACCTTACGGAAAACCATTATGGCTCCGGCCATGGCCAATAGTGTAATCAGGCCTCTTTTCATCGTTCCTCCAGAGTGAGACTTCTCGCAATTAGGTACGCTCGGCCAAACTACTCCAACTCTATTGTAGAATCCTTGGAACCGGTTGTCTGTCGGGGTGATCGCTTGGTCGGCTGTCAGAGCTTCCCCCACAGGCAGGTTCGCGAAACGAGCAACAATGGTAGACTGAAAGAGTGGCTGAGTTGGTGCCACGAATCGATCGGTTTCCCTTGATCGGATCGGGAGCGGAGGATTCGTTCAAGCCAGGAGTTAGCGTCATGAAAGAAGTTCTTCCCGGGGTCCTGCACTGGACCCGCCTGCATCCGAAGATCAAGCTCGAGGTGAGCTCGTACTATCTCGTCGAGGAGCGCGTGCTGATTGACGCCACGATCCCGGAGCAAGGCGTCGAGGCTTTCCCCACGCGGCCCGAGCATGTGCTGCTAACGAACCGACACCACTACCGGGACAGTGAGAAGCTGCGCGAGACGTTCCAGTGCACCGTGCGCTGCGTCGACAAGGGGATGCACGAGTTCGGCGAGGGCCAGGCGGTCGAGCCCTTCGCCTTCGGCGACATACTCGCCGGCGGCATCCAAGCCTTGGAGGTCGACGTGCTCTGTCCCGACGAGACGGCGCTGCTGATCCCGCGAGGAGAGGGCATCCTCGCCGTGGCTGACGGCCTCGTGCGCATGGGGGACGGCCCACTGGGCTTCGTTCCTGACGCCTATATGGGTGACGACCCCGAGAGCGTCAAGGCCGGGCTCAAGCAGGCGTATGGCCGTCTGCTAGACCGGCAATTTGATCATCTGCTGCTGGCGCACGGCCTCCCCTGGATCGGGGGCGGCAAGCAGGCACTGCGCCAGTTCGTGTGAGGTAAAGCCGAGAGAGAACAACGGTCTTAGAAGCAACGGCCATAGGCCGGTGGTTCAACTCGACACGATAAGGAGGTTTCATGAAGCTGAGTGCGAAAGGGTTAGCCACATCGATCGCCGTCCTCACGGGCGGCTGTTTTCTGTTTGTCGGTTTGTTTGAGTTGGCGTCTCCGGGTTACGGAGGGGCGTTTCTCGACCTTGGGGCTTCGATCTACCCGGGTTACCACGGCCCGGACGGCATCGGGTCGGTGATCGTCGTGACGCTGTACGGTCTAGTCGACGGCGCGATCGGTGGTGCGGTGCTGGCGTGGGTCTACAATTGGGCGACTCGCGTGAGGGAGGCCTAGTTCGACTGCACCCAGGGCGGGCCGACATCGCACGGTCGGTTGACTATTCGAGCTGGACAGAAGCCCTGCCGCGCGCTCAGAAACGTTCGCGTTCAGGTCATCTGAAATCAGAACGAACTTGACTTCCCGCGCAAACAATCCAGGAGTTGTGGGCTATCTCTTGAGTACCCGATCCTCGGATAACGAAATGCTGAAATGACAGGCCCGGCGACCGGCGAGCCCCGGTTCAGCGTCCCCCATCCTCTCGTTTTGCTCACGAGCTGCGTTGTGATCGCCGCCCTCGCGAGCTACGTGGTACCCGCCGGTCAGTTCGATCGGGCGCAGGACGAAGCAACGGGTCGCACGGTCGTGGTGGCGAACACCTATCATTCCGTTGAGCGCACCCCCGTAAACCTGTTTGACGCTGTCGTCGCTCTACCACGGGGCATGGCGGATGCGGCCGACGTCATTTTTCTCGTCTTCCTCATTGGTGGCGCGTTCACGGTCGTTGACGAGACCGGTGCCCTCCGGCGCGGCGTCACCTCGCTGATCCGCGCCTTGGGTGGGCGAGACCTCTTAGTGATCCCCATCACGTCGCTGTTCTTCGCGATGGGTGGTGTCGTCGAAAACATGCAGGAAGAGATCATTCCTCTGATTCCGGTTCTGCTGGTCATCACCCGACGCGTCGGCTTCACGCCTGTTGTCGCGGTGGCGATGAGCTTGGGGGCGGCGGTCGTCGGTTCCGCTTTTAGCCCAATCAATCCATTCCAGGTCCAGATCGCTCAGAAGCTGGCAGAGCTACCGTTGGGATCGGGCGCGCTCTTCCGAATCGTCATGCTGACGATCGCGCTGGCGCTCTGGATCGGAATGACGATGCGGCACGCCGATCGCACTCGAGTAGAACCGGAAGCTGTGCCCGACTCCGGCGAAGAGGGAATCCGCGGCATGGACTGGTTCATCTTCGGCTTGGTCGGGGTAACCTTTATCATCCTCGTGGTCGGACTTCTTCGTTGGGGGTGGGACTTCAATCAGCTATCGGGCGCTTTCTTCATCATGGGAATCCTCGTCGGTGGCCTTGCCGGCCTGGGCGCCACCGGGACGGCGGAAGCGTATGTGCGAGGTTTCCGCGGCATGGCCTACGCGGCGCTCCTGATCGGGTTCGCCCGCGCGATCTTCGTTGTACTGGAAGACGGTCGAATCGTCGACACGATCGTTCAAGGGATGTTCGCACCCCTCGACGGTCTCCCCCTGCTCGCCTCCAGCATCGGGATGATCGTTGCTCAGACGGCGATCCACGTCCCGGTCCCCAGCGTCAGCGGTCAGGCTGTCCTCACGATGCCGATCCTCGTTCCTTTATCGGATTTGTTGGGACTTTCGCGCCAGGTAACGGTGCTCGCGTACCAGACCGGCGCCGGGCTGTGCGACGTCATCACGCCTACCAACGGCGCGCTGATGGCGGTGCTCGCCGCCGCCGGGGTCCGCTACGAAGAGTGGATAAGGTTCACCACATCGCTGTACTTGATTATGGTGGCACTCGGTGCCGCATCCATCGCGGTCGCCATTGCGATCGGCTTGAACTGAGCGTCGTGTGGCGAGGGGCAGAAAGCCCACGATAGAAGATTAGACACGTAACAAGGGGGACCACAGCATGATCAAAAGCAGTCTCATTCGGACGTACGGCACTCTTTTGGCTTGCGCGCCAATCCTGGCGGTAGCGACCGCAAGCCTCGCGGCACAGACCCCCCGAGGCGGTATCGTCGAGGATCGAGAGCGGGCCATCGACCAATTTGTGGCCCAGTTTGTTGACCTTGGCATGTTCGATGGCACCGTCCTGGTGGACATCGGTGGCGAGATCGTCTACGAGAAGTCCTTCGGTCATGCGCACTACGAGCTTGACGTTCCACACGACGACCACACCCGCTTTCGGATCGCTTCGGTTTCGAAGGCGCTGACCGATGCCGCCTTTGCGGTGATGATTCAGCAGGGGGTGTTCACGCTGGATACGCCCATCTCGCGCTATCTTCCGGACTTTCCATCGGCTAACACGATCACTATCGGCCACCTCTTGAATCATTCCTCTGGTATCCCACACACAAACGACCAACCGTGGGGGAACGGCAAAGTCTCGTTCACGATCGAAGAGATCGTGGAGCGTCTCGCGGAGCTACCGCTCGACTTCGAACCGGGCACGGATTCGAAGTACAGCAATGGCGGGTACGCTGTGGCCGCGCGGGTTCTGGAGATCGCTGGTGGTGGGACCTTCGCGCAGGTCATGCGGGCGAAGGTTTTCGAGCCGCTGGAAATGAGGAACACCGGTCATATCGCCGACGCGCGAGTCCCGATCTCGAGGATCGCCACGGGCTACGAGCCCGGTCGCTACCCGGGTGAAAGGCGGCACTCGCGGTTTTACGCGGTCGAAACTCGACCCGGTGGGGGGTCCTTCTACTCCACGGCTCGAGATCTCCTGCGGTTCACCCGCGGTGTGTTTCGGGAGGGGTTTGTCTCGGCCAAGCTCCGCCGCGACGTCCTGGGCGCCGAGGACGGCGGCTTCCTGTCGCAAGGTCGCTCTCCGGGCTTCGTGGCCAAGCTGTACTACAATCCCGAGTCCGACATCATCGTGGTGAGCCTCGCCAACAACTACGCCGTTCCTGCGGATTGGGCGCTGGCCATCGCCGACTTGGCTATGGACGCAACGGATCGAGAACCCTGGCCTGCGCTTCAACGGGCGCCAGCGACGATCTCACCCGATGATCGTCGCCTCGGTCGCTATATCAACTCCTTCGGTGGGCGCGAGTTGACTATCGAGCGGAGCAAACGCGGTGCGATGATCATCAACGACCCTATTAGCGAGTCGATCACGGCCCTTGTCCCGCTCGAGGACGGCTCTTTTCTGCAGCCGCTCTACTTCCAGCGGTGCGAACAGGCTCGGGAAACGCGCGTCATCACTTGTCGGATGCTCTCCGGTAATGAACGCTACACCAGCACGCTCTCCCCGATCACGGAGTGATCGCACCTGACGCCGCTCGAGCGAGAGCGGCGCGGCGTTGGTCCTTCACTCCCAAGAGGGACGCGAAAGCCACTCCTTGAGATCGTCTTGGTTGGCCTGCTCGGTCAAAATCACCAGCACGTCGCCCGCCTGCACCATCGTTTCCCCATGAGGCACGAGGACCTTTCGGTTTCGCCTCACCAAGCTTACCAACGCGTAGTGCGGAAACTGCAACTGGTGGAGGGTTCGATTGACAACCCGGACATCGTTCGCATCGACCGCGAACTCAATCTGGACAATGTCCTCGGGTGGTTCACGAAAGCTCTGCCTGGTCTTGTCGATGAGCCGCCGGTGCTCTTCACTCACTGCCTGGTACGCCCAGACCATCTCATGCCGTCGCACGACGCCGACGATCCGGATCCCTGCGTCACCTTCGACGACCGGAATCAGTTGGATGCCATGCTGACTGAAGCGACGAAAGCCCTCGCGAAGGGTGTCTTCCGGCCGCAAAGTGACGACTGCGGTGGTCATGATATCCTTGGCTGTGAGATCCCGGTCTTCGCGATCCACCAACGCCGTTTCGATATCGGCCTGGCTGATGATGCCGACGAGTGAGCCTTTCACGACGACTGGCCAGCTTTGGGTGGCGCCACTTCCCATCTTGCGAGTTAGATCTTCAAGTGGTGCGTCCGGGGCAACGACTTCGAACCGTTCCGATACGACGTCGGCGACGAGCAAGTTGTCGAGGAGACTGATCTCGTGACCCGGAGAAGTCTGCGCCTCCAGATTCTCGAGTTTCACGGAGTAGATCGATTCGGTCGAGATGCGAGATTTTACCAGATGACTCACCACGACCGTCAGCATTAAGGGGAGGATGATCTGATAGTCATCGGTCATCTCGAACAGGATGATGGCAGCTGTCATGGGGGCATGCGCAGCAGCGCCGAAGAGTCCCGCCATTCCGACGAGCGCGTACGCGCCTGACGGGGCGGTCCAATCGGGATACACAATGTGAGCGACTTGTCCAAAAGCACCACCAGCCATCGCGCCAATGAAAAGGGCCGGTGCGAACACTCCCCCTGAGCCACCTGCAGCCAGGGTGATCGAGGTGGCCAGCAACTTGAAGCCGACGAGAAGCAGCATTAGGTGCAAGGCGAGCCGGTCGTCGAGCACCATTTGAACGCCTTCATAACCGACGCCGAAGATCAGATTGCTGCCGAACAAGCCGAGCGCTCCGACCACGAGCCCACCCACCAGCGCCTTGAAAACCGAAGACCGCTTCCAGTTGTTGAAGAGGGTTTCGAGGCCATACACGCTCCGCACGTAGAGCGCAGCGAGCAATCCAAGCGTCATACCGAGCACGAGGTAGAGCATGAACTCGCGCTCGCTCGCCAGTGAAAATCGCTCCAGGAGCTGAAACGCGGGCTCCCGTCCGAGAAACGCCCGTGAAACAGCAGTGGCGGAAACTGAGGAGATCACGACCAGGCCAAAAGAGCGTGCGGCAAAGCTTCCAAGGATGACTTCGAGGGCGAAGATGACACCTGCGATCGGGGCGTTGAAGGTGGCTCCGATTCCGCCAGCCGCACCGCAGGCGACCAGCAGCTTGGTGTGCTCGGGGCCCAGTCCCGACACTCGTCCGATCGTGCTCCCGACGGCGGAGCCGATCTGCACGATCGGCCCTTCGCGTCCAACGGAGCCTCCCGAGCCGATGCAAGTGGCGCTGGCGAGCGCCTTGATGATCGCCACCCGGCCACGGATGATCCCACCGCGTGAGCGTACGGCGTGCTGAACCTCTGGCACGCCATGGCCCTTTGCTTCCGGGGCCCATCGCTCAACGATGAGCACAACCACGGCCAGCCCGATGGCGGGAACCAGCAGCACCGAGAAGTCGCTCGTGCCAGCGGGCACGGGGAGCCGGTCCGTGAGCGCTCGCGCACCATCAAAGAACACCACCTGCCCCAGGCGGATGAGTCCGCGGAAAAAAATGGACCACGTCCCCGCGGCAAGGCCTACGAGGATGGCGAGCAACACTGGGCCGGTGGTCTCTGAACGCTGGAGGCGAAAACGGAGTCGACTGGCGAGATTGGAGATCATACCGAAAGCTGGCCGGAGGGCCAGAAGTTATCAAGATCGCCGCGCGCTTAGGTCCACCCTTGGCCCGGCGTGAGGTATTGCTATCGCGGGGTGTTTGACCGAGTACCGTGCCCGTGATAGCATCACTTGCGTAAATCGCCTCGATAAGGGCAAACCCGGCGAAAGCCGGGGACGCAAAGCTGTGGGTCCTCGTATCCTCCGCGACGGCTGATTGCCGTCACGAAGGACCACAAGACCGCCCAGCTGCCGAAAAGGCACCACCCAGACTCTCAGATTCCAGTTGAGGAGGCGACGATGTTTCGTAGCCATAAGGTCGCGCTGGCTGCACTCTTGTTTGCTTGCTCCATCCCCGCGACGTTGATCGCGCAGGAGGCGGAGTACACTTCAGAAGTGGATGTACAGATCCAGAGCGCCATGAGCGCTGGTCCGGCATCCGTTTCGGCGGATGCAACGATCAAAGATTGGGGCATGAATGTGCTGCGGGAAGGCACCAACGAGTGGACGTGCCTTCCGGATAACCCGGACACGCCAGGGAATGACCCGTGGTGCATTACCGCTCCGTGGGAGAACTTCTTGAGCGCGTACGTGAACAACACCGAGCCGACGTATACGGAGATCGGTTTCGCGTATATGCTTCAGGGTGACACCCCGGTGAGCAACAGCGATCCCTACGCGACGGAACCAACAGGACCAGAGGATTGGGTCACTGACCTTGGCCCACACCTCATGATTCTCCAACCGGATGCTTCGCTGTTGGAGAACATCTCGACCGACCACTTGAATGGCGGACCGTGGGTGATGTGGCCGAACACCCCCTACGCGCACATCATGATTCCGCTGGAAAGCCGAGGTCGTTAGCAACCCGGGGCGAGAGAGCCGCGGGCCTGCCCGCGCTGCCAGAGCCACAAGCCGAGGCCGAACAGAACGGCACCCGCAGCTACGCTCCAGGGGTCGTCGGGCCCCAGGAGCCCTGCTGCGAGGTCGCCGCCCAGCCAAGCAGCCAGCCCGATTGGGACGACGCAGAAGAGCATGAAGGACGCTGCGAGCCCGAACCCGCCCGCGCGGATCACGGTGAGCCAGGGTGGTGCGCCCAGGACAGCCGGTTGGTCATGGGTCGGCTCCCTCGGGGCTCGGTACAAGGTTCCGTCGACTAACCACGCTATATCACCATCTTGGAGAGAACGAATGGACGCAGCAGTCTCGGACCTGAACGAAATGGTTCGTCGCGGCGTCTCACAGATTGTGCCCAGCCGTCTCGACCGCGCTCCGGTTCCTCTGCTGGCAGGTTTCCTATTCACCGCCATGCTCGTTGCCTGCGGCACGAGCGCGAGGCCGTCTGTCGAGTCGACCGCTCCAGCACTAGAGGGCTACAGCGAGGCCGATGTCCGCTTTATGCACGGCATGATCCCGCATCATGCGCAGGCGCTCGACATGACCGTGTTGGTCGCCGAGCGTACGGGGAATCAGGATATCCACCGGTTCGCGCAACGAATCGAGATCTCCCAGCGGGATGAGATCGCGCGCATGCAGCGCTGGTTGGAGAGACGCGGCGAATCACTGCCCGACGAACACCAACGCGGCGTGCTCATGCCGGGCATGCTCACCGAGGAGGAGATGGCGCGGCTGTCCGCCGCGCGTGGATCGGAGTTCGACCGACTCTTCCTAGAACTCATGATCCATCACCATGAAGGCGCGCTCGTCATGGTCGACGATCTATTCACGACCGACGGCGCGGGTCAGGAGACGGAGATCTTTCTTTTCGCATCCCACGTTGATTCCGACCAGCGTGCCGAGATCGCGCGCATGCGCAGCATGCTGAACTCTACGATATCTCAAGGAGGCACTCGTTGAAGCTTCGAACCCTGATTGGACTTCCGTTGATCGCAGTGGGGCTGCTACAGGTGGCTCCGGCCCACGCGCAGGAAGCGTCACCGGATCCGCGCGTGGGGCTGGCGGCCGGCGTACACGACGCCGGCATGGCGGCTCACAACATGGAGCTTGTCGCTCACGTCCCCAAGCCCGACGACTTCGTGGCGCAGGGCGACGCCCCGTCCTTTCTGTTCGTGAACTCGGACCTCGCCTTCCAGGGGAACCGGGTTTTTGTCGGTAACTACGCGGGATTCATGGTCTACGACATCTCGGATCCGGCGAACCCGGAGCTCGTGAGCTCGGTCGTGTGTCCCGGCGGTCAGGGCGACCCGTCGGTCTACGGGAACCTGCTGTTCACATCGGTCGAGGCGCCGAATGGCCGTATCGACTGCGGCTGGGGACCGCTGGACACGGCGGCCAATCCGGATCGGTTCCGCGGGGTGCGGATTTGGGACATCAGCGATATCGAGAACCCCGTGCAGGTAGCGGCGGTCCAGACATGCCGCGGTTCGCACACGCATACGGTTGTCACGGATCCGACCGACGATGAGAACGTGTACATCTACGTGTCCGGGACGAGCTTTGTCCGGCCGGTCGAGGAGCTAGCGGGATGCTCTGGGGCCGATCCCGCGGACGATCCCAACTCGTCGCTCTTCCGGATCGAGGTGATCCGGGTGCCGCTCGACGCTCCGCAAGACGCCGAGATCGTCGCCACGCCGCGGATCTTCGCCAATCGCGAAACCGGAGTCGCCGAGGGGCTCTGGCCCGGTGGGGAGCACGGGCCGAACACGCAAGAAACGTCGCGCACGGACCAGTGTCACGACATCACGGTGTTCCCCGAGCTGGGGATCGCTGCCGGGGCCTGTTCCGGCAACGGGATCCTGCTCGACATCTCCGATCCGGCGAACCCGGTGCGGACCGACGAAGTGATCGACCCCAACTTTGCGTACTGGCACTCGGCCACGTTCAACAACGACGCTACCAAGGTGCTCTTCACCGACGAGTGGGGCGGTGGTGGCGAGGCCCGTTGTCGCGCTGACGATCCCCGCGATTGGGGTGCCGACGCGATCTTCGAACTTAGCGAGAACGGACTCGAGCTCGGGAGCTACTACAAGTTGCCGGTGTTTCAGAGCGCGAGCGAGAACTGTGTGGCTCACAACGGTTCGCTGATCCCGGTCCCGGGACGCGACCTGATGGTTCAGGCATGGTACCAAGGCGGCGCCTCGGTGTTCGACTTCACCGATGCCGGGAACCCGTTCGAAGTCGCTTTCTTCGATCGTGGTCCCATGAACGCGGACACACTCCAGAGCGGTGGACTCTGGTCGACCTACTGGTACAACGGTCACATCTACGGGACAGAGATGGGCCGCGGGCTGGATGTGTATGGGTTGATTCCGAGCGAGCACCTTTCGGAAAATGAGATCGAGGCGGCCAAGCTGGCACGAGTGGACGAGCTGAACGTCCAGCACCAGGAGCGGTTCACGTGGCCGGCAGAGCCGGTGGTGGCGCACGCCTTGCTGGACCAGCTGGCGCGCGAAAACGTCGCCAACGCTGATGGGGTGCGGGCCGAGTTCGATTCCGCGCTGGCCCTGGGCGAGCGCGAGCGTGGTGCAGCTCTGACGCAGCTGGCCGAGGATGTCGAGCAGGGCGCCGGCTGGGCGGCGACGAACGTCGCCAAGCGGTTGCGGCTTCTTGCGCAGACGCTGCGGGGGATGGCGGAAGGCTAGGATCGACTATCCGCGACAAAAGAAGAAGCCCCGCCGTAACGGGGCTTCTTCGCATCGCGGCCGTCGACTCCAGTCGCCGGTTTTTGGCTCATTCAGGCTGCTGCCTGCGGTTCCAAATGTCGCGGGCGATCTTCCACGTCCCGTCCTCATCCTTTTTGGCGATGTTCATCCAGGGGCCAGACTGCACCGGGCCTTCGCCCTCTGCCGATCTGGCGTAGAGTTCGTACGTGCCCCAGCTCGAGATCATGTCGCCGGCGGTCTCGCTGCCGCCGAGTTCCAGCTCGATCGTGAGATCCGCGTAGTTCGACATGTCAGCCATGATCGCCTCACGGCCGCTCTGGGGTGGCGCGCCGGGGGGATAACGAACGGCGTCGGCCGTATAAAGGGCTGCCACGACATCGTAGTGCCCGGCGTTGAAGTGAGTACGCCACTGATCGATGATCTCTTGCATCGCACTCGAGTCCTGCGCTTGGAGCGTGCCCGAAACGGCCAGACACAGGCCGAGGGCTCCGATGATGACTGCACAATGCCTCAAAGGACACCTCCGTGAAGGGATTAGTTTTCGATAGACTGGGTAAGACCCGCGCCAAATTACCACCGCCGGTGGGGTCACGCGACAACTGCGGTTGAAACCTTGCGCTCGGGACA
>CBDUCI010000016.1:0-21549 GCA_965365605.1 uncultured bacterium | reverse complement strand
CCCTGGTAACGGGTGGCCGTGGCGGGGTGATGGCAGCGGCCTCGCGCGGGGCGGATCTTGGACGGTGTCCGACTGCGGCTCGGTGCCGGCCGCTGTTCCCGCTGAGCCACCGATGATCGCGGAAAGATCTCTTTCACTTGTCCAGCACCGAGAACGGGTTCGTGGCCCACCACGACACCCGAAGGCTGGTGATGCTTCACGCCATGGTGATGGCGGTAGGCAAAACCCGGCACGACAACGATCAGCTCGTCATCACGACGATGACTGTAAACGACCGCCGACTCGGCGCCGGCCAACAGCCGGGGTCGAATGCCAAGCGCGATCACGGTCTCGTAGCTCACGCAACTACAGATACGAAGGCCGCGCGCGATCTGGAAGCGTCGCAACGCTCGCCGCGTGGAGGTGTTGATGACGCCGTTTCGAAGCTTGGGATCGAAACCGGCTCGGCCTAGTTCAACCTGGACCCGCAACACTTCGGCTGGCTCGAGGATCTCGACGACCTGACGCACGAGCTGTCCGCTAAAGCGGTTTCGGGTTTCGATCACGCGCACGCTCGAGGCTGGCTCGATCACGTCCTGAGCCGGCGCCATCGCGGGTACGGTCAGGGACATCAGCACGACACCGAGTCCCAACGCGGATCCCGTTCTCATCGTTCGCATAGCCCCCTTCACCCCAGAAAGTTGCGCCCCCGCCAGCGACTTCGCCAACCGTCGCGGAACCCCCCCGTCGCCCCTCGGGTATCCGCCATACAGGGCACAACTTGCAACGACGACATACGAGGTGAACATGAAGATGCGAGCGATGTTTGTACTCGTCGGCTTGACTCTTTTCCTGGTCGGACCGGCGTCGGCGCAGCGACGCTACAACCCGTTTCCGCCCTACGAGTTCAATCTTCACGCCGGGGGACTCTTCCCGGACGAAGGCGACTCTGACGGTCTACTCGGAACGCGCCTCATGCTCCACAAGGCCAGCGGGTGGGGCTTTGGGGGCAACTTCGACTGGGTACCGGTCGGCGACACGGGGTTCGACGACGTGGTCGACGTCAACAGGTTTTTGTACAGCTTCGAGGTCGACTACACCTTTCAATCGGACAACCCGCTGCGGTTCTTTGCAGGTGGGGGCGCGGGAGCCGCCTCGACACGCATCGACAACGCACCCGATGACATCGACGATTTGCAGACCGACTTCCTGCTACCGCTCGCGATCGGTCTCAAATGGTTCAACCGTATGGACAATCCATCGTGGGCGATCCGCCTCGACGTGCGCGATAATATCATCTGGCTCGAGAGAGCAAACGGTGACACCGACCCGGAAAACAACTGGGAGATTTCGGCAGGGTTCTCGATTTTATTCGGCGAGTAGACGGGGCGTTACAGGCCGAGCTCGCCCTGATCGGGCGGATAGATGAGACCCGAACCGACCGGCGTGGCGAGGTCCCACAGCGGGTGTGATTGCACTTTTTCATCGTCCATGATGTGCTCGACCTCGCCACCCGCCGCGACCAGCCGATCGCTGAGCATCCTGCGATGACAGCGCCACCACAGGACCTCGGCGCACATCAGTGCCGTTCTTCCCTCGGATAGCCAGGTCACGAGCGCGGCGAACGCGGTATCGAACTCCGGGGTCAGCATGTAATCGGCGTAGTGACGGAAGCCGTCGTTGGCGAGGCCCCGGTTGAGCGACTCCTTGGCTGGCACACCGCCACGCCGACCGCCCAGGTCCTCGAACCAGCGGTACCTCTTCCCCCGGGCATCGAGAAAGGTAGCCAGTGTCTCGCGATTGAACTGCGGGTGGCGGCGTGAAGCGGGGTAGCGTCTGACGTCGGCGATCTGTTCGATTGAGTGCGCCTCGAGCCGCACCAGAAACCGCTCTGCCGGGAGGGTGGAGTGCCCGATCGTCCAGCACTTGGCTGACACTTGACTCACGCCCCCCGCGTCCGTACGCTCTGCGTTCGATTTCTCACTCACTCTTCGCACTCCTTGGAGAGGCGATGTCGCATCCGGCTGGGACGATCCTCACGGTGCTCATGACGTTGACCCCGTCGGTCGCGTGCGGCAAGGCACCCGACAGCCCGACACCTCAGGAACAGATCGCCGAGGTCGGGCCCGACCAGCCAGCGGAGGCTGCGGTCGAGAACGTGGTGCCGACCCCGGTCGACTTGCCGGCGGAGTTCTCAGCCGACTTTCCGATCATCCCGGAGAGCACGATCGTCGCGGCAAGCGCCGCTCCTGCCACCGGGGGAACGCTGAGCGAGGCTACGCTCGTCGTACCGCGCCAGCGGAACGTCGTGGTGCAGTGGTATCGGACGTCGCTGCCTGAAAGTGGTTGGGAGATCGCGAGTGACGACTCGATTGGTCCAATCCGAATACTTCGTGCGACGCAAGGAGAGTCGTCGCTCGAGCTATCGATCGAGCCACATCCTGACGCGGCGGATTCCAAGTGGGTCCGCATTCGAACTTCAATCTGGCAAATAGAACGCTGAGGTTTTCTGCATGGTTGACCCAACTACCGCCACGGATACGAGCCGCGAGGACGAGCTAAAAGAGCGCATCGCCAACGGTTTTATCCTCGAGTCGCGGGCTGACATGACACCTGGCTACCTCAAGGCGATCGTGACCCAGATGCTTGTCCAGGGTGACACCGAGCTGATGAGCGCTCCGGCGTACTACATGGCAGCCAAGGATGCGCCAACGATCTCCAGCCGGATCGCCGTCAGCGCCGTCATCCAGGACGAGCTCGGCCACGCGAACATCGCCTACCGGCTGCTCGAGGATCTTGGTGAAGACAAGGAGCAGTTGGTATTCGGACGCCAGCCCCACGAGTTCAAAAACCCCTACGGGTTCGATCAGCTGCTCGAGAACTGGGCCGAGATGGCGGTCGCCAACGGGCTGTTCGATCGGGCCGGCATCGTGTTGCTCTCAGACGTTCACCAGAACACCTCGTACGGTCCGCTCAAACGAGCGCTGGTAAAGGTCGACAAGGAGGAGTACTTCCACCTCCGGCACGGAGAGTCATGGATGCGGCGGCTGTCAAAGGCCGGCGGCGAGGTCAAAGAGATGCTCCAGCGCGCTGTCGACTGGATGTTCCCGACCGGAATCGAGTGGTTTGGGTTGCCGGACGAGCTGAAACGACACTCCGGACAGCTCGAGTACCGACTCAAGGGCAAGACCAACGACGAGCTGAGACAGACCTGGATGGACTCAGTGGTGCCGTTGTGTGCCGAGGTCGGCGTAGAGATCCCCGCCCACTACAACGCCGACACTGGCGAGTACGATCTCGAGTACGAGCTGCCTTGCGAGTTCGATCCCGAAGAAAAGAGGTGGCTGTTCGAGGAGACGATCACTTGGGAGCAGGTCTGGGAACGGTGGCGTGGACGGGGTCCAATGAACGAACGCTACACCGAGATGATTCAGGGCCGCGGAACCGACTTGTTCGGTAGCAGCAACGGAGATGGAAGACCGCGCTAAGCGCCCTCGACTCGGACCAGGACGATCCTAGTGATACCCGCCAAATCGTTCTGACACGTCAGCACCGAGTCTCCCCTCGCTCGAGCCGAAAAAAGAAACACCATGAACGAGCGGTCGAGCGCCTCGTCGAGCTTGACGACCGCATCTGCATTCGCGCTGATGCAGTTGGTCCTGATCTGTTCCGGCAGCGGGCGCTCGCGGGAATCGACGGCCTGGACTTTGAGACGAAGCCGGTCGCCCTCTGAGACGGTCACCATCCCGCCCTCGGGGACCAAGCTCTCGGGAGTGTCACCTGCAAGTGCGACCATCAGAAAGCTGAATGGCCCTTGGAAGGACGTCGTCGACTCATCACACGCGAGGCTCACCCCACTCACAATCAGGAGCGACGCCAAGATCATCGGTCGTGCCGTACCCACTGCACCCCCTTGAAGTGTCGCCAAGGTGCCCGCTCCACGCGAACGCCGCAACAGAAAGCACTTTGACCGACTGATGGTTGGTGACCACCGGTTGTCGGGCGTAGATTCGCGGCGTGATTCAAGTCTCGGAAACCACGATCTGGCAAGCCCTTGACGGGATCAACGACCCCGAGATGCCGATCTCGCTGGTCGACATGGGGTTGATCTACGACATCTCGGTGGACCCGTCGGGTGCGGTCGGGATAGACCTCACCTTCACTTCGATCGGATGCCCGGGCATGGATATGATCCTCGAGGACATCCGCGGAGCGGTCGAATCGATTCCAGGGGTCACAAATGTCGCGGTTGAGGTCGTCTGGTCGCCGCCGTGGACCAAGGAGAAGCTCAGCGACCGTGGGCGAATGCTCCTCAAAGCGGTCGGGCTCAGCGTATGACGGACGAAGTATTCGAAGTCTTTTGTCGCATCGCACCGGGCGACCCGATGTCGCACATCGGGACCTTGAACGCGCCGCACATAGATCTGGCGCGGGTTTACGCTTGGAAGATCTACGATGAAGAGGACTGGAGTGACATGTGGGTCATTCCGCGCGCGTCGATCGCGAGCGCGCACCCGGCGCACGACGACGCGGCAAAAATCGAGAGCGCATGAGCGAGGATCACGTCAAACTCGATCTGGACGACACCGCAAGGCTGGGACTTCAAACGACGGTCGTCGCGCTCAGCGATACCAAGCTGTTGCTCGGCTACCACTACGGTGAGTGGACGTTTGGCCCACCGGCGATCGAGGCCGGGATCGCGGCCTGCTCGATGGCGCAAGAGGAGTTCGGCCACACGCGGTTGTTCAACCGCATCCTCAAACGCGAGTTCGACATCGAGATCGATCCGCTAAACGACACCCGGCCACCAGAAGTGTTTGCGTCAATCGCTTTCCTCGACCGAGCGTTCAAGAGCTGGGCGGATTTGGTCGCCGCCAACGTCGTCGTCGACCAAGCACTCTCGCTTGTGGTGAGCGCGTTTGCTGATCGGCGGTTCGATCCGATCGCCCGGATCGCCGACAAGATGTTGCTGGAGGAACGGTTTCATTATGCCCATGCCGAGGGGTGGGTGCGGCTCATGGAAGAGCAGGGGGGCGCGCCACGCGAGGCGTTGCAGGAGAGTTTGTCCCGGGCGATTCGTGACACGAGCGCGTTTTTCGGACCCCCCGGCCACGACGCGAAGCTCGTGGCGGCCGGGCTCAAGGACACCGATGACGACGCGCTGCGTCAGCGGCTGCTCGGCCGGCTGGCCAACCTCCTGCCGGAACCCGGAGCCGTCGGTTTGACGAGCGGTGACCGTGGCTGGACGCTCGCCGAGCCGCTGAGCTGGGACGATTGGGACCCGGCTCGCCGCCGGCTCGATCGCGGGGGTCCGGATGCAGCGATCCTCGACGAGCTACGAGGCACCAAGAATGTCGCCTTCAAAACCGCCTGACCTCGATCCAACCCCCACTCACGCCTGCCCGCACTGCGGATCGCATGAAGTCGAGATGGAGGCGTCGTTTGGCTCGAGCCTCATGACGCGGCAGTACTACTGTCGCGGCTGCCGAACCGTGTTCGAGGCGGTCAAATGGGAGGCCGATTCCGACCCCGCCGACTGGCTGAACGACTCGCCCTCGCCGCCCGAGCGACGACGGTAGGTCGCCAGCACGATCCCGATCACGATCGCACCCGCACCTACGAACGTTAGCGGTTCGAGGACCTCGCCCAGGACCAAGTACCCCAACACCACCGCCACCACCGGGAACAAGTAGGCGATCAGGTTCAGGTTCGTGACCGCGACGTTCCTTAGCAGTGTGTAGTAGACGACGAACCCGATCACCGAACCGAAGATCGCCAAGTACACGATCGAACCGATCGCCGTTACCGACCACCGCGCCGACTGGATGTCCTCGGTCAACAGCGAGACCGTGAGCAACGTCAGCGCACCGTACGTCATCGGAAGTGTCGTCAGCGTATACGGGTGAATCCGACCGCCCCACCGCTTGACCGCCACCGTGCAGGTCGCTGCCACCACTGGGGAAACGAGCAACACCATCGCTGCAGTCAGCCCTCGCGGGTCGGCCACGGTCAGATCCGTTCGGAAAATTGTGACGACACCCGCAAATCCCAACGCCACGCCGATCATCTTTCTTGCCGTGATCTGTTCGCCCGGAACGATGAGATGAGCGACGAGAAGCGTGAAGAACGGGTACGTAGAGAACAACACCGCCGTCAGGCCCGATGGCAAGTACTGCTCTGACCAGTACACGACCCCGTAGTTCACCGAGAACGAGCCCGCCCCCAGCGCAACTAGTGCGACGTGCAGTCGAGCCGAGCGCGGGATCGACACGACGCCTTGCATCCTCGCCACCACGAACAGGATCGTTGCCCCGAGAGCAAAGCGTACCCCAGCGGACAAAAACGGTGGCAGGTCGGTGAGCCCGATCTTGATCACCAGCCAGGTCGAACCCCAGATAAATACCAGCAGAGCGATCGACGCGATTTTCACTCGATCGCTCTCACCCGGGCCCGAGTAGCCGCGATATACGCTCCGCTAGCGGCGAGAATCGCACCCGTCACCGCAAGCGTTGCCGAAGCCGACGAGTAGCGCGCGATCGTGCCGGCCAGCAAGTTGCCGATCGGGAACGTCCCCATGAACGCCAACCCGTACATGCTGAGCACACGGCCGCGTTTCTCATCGTCGACCAACTCTTGAAGCAACGTGTTCATGAGCGCGATCGAGGCTGTAGCCGCGAACGAGATCGCGACCAAAGCGATGACCGCGAAGGCGATCGTCCCGGCGAAACCCAGCGCACTCGTCGCCAGCCCGGTCATCGTAACCATCGCTAACAGAAACACGCCCCGTCGACGAAAGAGGTTGCGAACCGCTATCGACAGCGCACCCGCCACAGCACCTAGTCCGCCGATCGCGTACAAGTAACCGAGTCCTGACGCGTCGAGATCCAAGACGTCACGGGCGATGATCGGCAGCAACGTCGCGTACGGCATCGCCAGAATGCTGACCATCGCGGTCAGCAGCAACAACACACGCACCCTCGGATGCTGCCGAACGTAGGCCACCCCCTCGAGCAAGCTTTGCCACACCGGCGCCGTCGCGAACACCTGTCGAGATCGAACACGGATCAGGAACAACGCTGCGATCGCGGCCAGGAACGACACCGCGTTGACACCAAAGCAGCCCGCCAACCCGATAGGCACTACGACGATTCCGGCCAGGCTCGGGCCGACCACGCGTGAGAGGTTGAATTGGGCCGAGTTGAGCGCGATGGCGTTCTGAAGGTGCCGGTCGCCGACCAGGTCATGGACAAACGCCTGGTACGCGGGCGCGGCCAACGCGATCCCGCAACCCGACAGGAACGACAGCACAAGGATGTGCCAGATCGTGACTACGCCCTGCCACGTAAGCACGGCGAGCGCAGCGGCAAAGACCATCATCCCGGTCATCGTCCACAGGAGCAACCGCCGGCGATCGACACGATCGGCGAAAACCCCACCCAGGAGCAGCAGGATCAACATCGGGATCGTCGACGCAAACCCCACCAACCCGAGCATGAACGCTGAATCGGTGAGCTCGAGCACCAGCCATCCCTGGGCCACATTCTGCATCCATGACCCGACGTTCGAGATCAGCGCACCCGCCCAGAACAGTCGAAAGCCGCGGTCGCTGAACGCTGCCAGCATGTTGCCGCGACCGGTTTCGATCGGTACCGACGCGCCCGGTGGTACGACCGGATCGCTCAGCGCTCGATCTCCTGCGGGCCGGCCCAGATCCGCCGCGCGGTGCGAACCGTCTCAAGGTGGATCGCGATCGTATCCGCGACGTCGATCGCGTATCCGCCCCCAAACGTGATCGCCACCGGGATCCGCCTCTCATGACACGCACCCAGCACGGTGGCGTCCCGGCGAGCGAGACCTTGCAGCGTGAGCTGGAAACCACCCAGCTGGTCGCACTCGTACGGGTCGGCCCCACACTGATACAACACGAGCTCGGGTTGAAAGTCGTCCAGTATCTCGATCACCGCGGGCTCGAGCGCCGCTAGATAAACATCGTCGGTCACCGACGGACCCCCCTCCCGACCGGGATCGAACGACATGAGCCCGATGTCACGATCGCTCTGCGCCTTGATCGGGTAGTTGTCTTCCTGGTGGATCGAAAAGGTAAACACGGTTGGGTCATCGCCGAAGATCGCGGCCGTGCCATTGCCTTGGTGCACGTCGACGTCGATGATCGCCACTCGCTCTACGCTGCCGTCGGCCTGCACCGCACGGGCTGCCACCGCCAAGTCGTTGAGGTAACAGAACCCCTCCGCGTGCCCCGGAAAAGCATGGTGAAAACCACCCCCGAGGTGGGCCGCCCACCCGAGCGTTAGCGCCTGCCGGCACGCCAACACAGTGCCGCCACACGAGAGCATGAACCACTCGACGATCTCGTCTGTGATCGGAAGCTCGCTAGCGATCGTACGCTCAGTATGGCGACCGCGCTCGAGGTCGCGGATGTATTCCGCCGTGTGAACCCGGAGCAACACTTCGCGGTCGGGTCGCTCCGGCGCGAGCGGCCGCCCGAGCCCATCCTCGGCGACCAATCGCTCGAACACCCCGCGAAACTTCTCGGTCGGGAATACATGGGCCCCGATGTCCGCCTCGTAAGCGGTGGAGTAGATGATGTGCTGATCGATCGGAGAGTCCGCGGACACGTCGCGGCATACTAACGGTCGATCGCCTCCTCGCACACTGACGGGGCTTGCGATTGAACCGGCTCCAGGGTTAGGGTTGCGCGCGCCCCCATGAGCAACCAAGAGATCACGTGCCCTCCGGATGAGGGGGTTGAGTACCGCGATGGGGTCTTCCGCCCCATCGACGAGTCGCTCCTCCCCGACGCGCCACCATCGTCCGACTATCCATGCCGCGGGGCCGGACCTCCGCTCTATGAGTTAAACGACGTCCCCCGCGTGCCGCGGCTCAAGAATGTCCTCGGCCCCTCGATGATCGCGCTCGGTATGGGGTTGGGGGCTGGCGAGTTTCTCCTGTGGCCAAATCTGATCGCCGCCAACGGTTTTTCGATTTGGTGGCTATTCTGGGTCGGCGTGCTCACTCAGTTCGTCGTCATCAGCGAGATCGAGCGTTGGAGTCTGGCCACCGGCGAATCGGTGTTCACCGCCATGGCGCGCCTCGACCGCCGTGCGTTCTGGCCGTGGTTTTTTCTGGCCGCCACTTTGATCTCGTTCTTTTGGCCGGGTTGGGCCGCCGTCTCGGCCGAATTTTCGCGCACCACGATCAACGCCATCGCGGGTGCCGAGATCATTTCGGCGTGGCAACCGATCGCCTTGTTCATGCTGGCCTTTATCTGGTTTGGCCTGGCGTTCTCGAGAGTCGTGTACAACGCGCTCGAGAAGTTCGAGATCGGCTTGATTCTGCTCTTCTTCCCGCTCCTGTTTTTGGCGCTGCTGGCGGCCGGCGTCACGTTCGGAGACGTGACCGCGCTGGCCAAGGGCGCAGCGTCGATCGGGAGCGCGCCCCGATCGCTCCTCTCGGGCGAACAGTTCCCGACTTTGCTGATCGCCGTAGCCTACGCGGGCAGCGGTGGGACGCTGTTGCTCGCCCAATCGCTGTGGATCCGGGACAAGGGCTTCGGGATGGGTGTCTATCAGGGTCGAATCTGCGGCATCCGGGGCGAGAACGAGCGGGTTACCGACCGCGGGTTCGCGTTCTCCGTGCGGAGCGAGACCGCGCTCGCCAGGTTCCGGGGCTGGATGGGGCTGGCGCAGCGCGAGCTGCTGGCCACGTTTGTAGTCTTGATTCTGCTCAGTGTGGTCATCACGACGCTGCTCGTGAGCGCCACCATCGGCACCGGAAACCCCGAGCTGGCCGGTGATCAGACCGGAATGGTGCTGGCTCAGGCCGAGGTCCTACGCGAGCGCAGCGGGGCTTGGCTCGAGATCGTATTTCTGCTTGGCGGCGCCCTGGTCCTGTTCTCGACCCAGCTCGGCATCGTCGACACGGTGACCCGTATCACCGGCGATATCGTCTACCACCGGGTCGGCCGCCACACGCATCGCCTCACTTTGAGCCGTACGTTCTTGATCTTGCTGACGATCTTTGTCGGCGCCAGCATGACCGTCATCACCGCTTCGTGGCTGGGCGGCGAGAGCTTCGAGGCGCTACAGCCGAACTTCCTGGTCTTGATCGCCGGCCCGTTCACGATCGCGTCGATGTACTGCTTCGCGCTGGTCGTTACGATGCTCAACACCTGTTACTTGCCGGCCGCGGCGCGCATGCCGCGCTGGAAGCTCGTCGGCATGTACTGGGCGATCGTCCTGTGGGGTTGGTTTACCGCAGAGCAAGTGTCACGCGCGATTCTGCAACATGGTCTGGGCGAGTCAGGCGATGTCGTAACGACGATCGCCTACCACCCAGCCCGACTCGTTATCTACGGTCTGTGGATCGGATCGCTGGTGTGGGTCGTCTGGCGTACGGCGGGTCCAGGGTTCGGGAGGGCGACGCAGGAGTAGACGTCAGTCTGGAGTCCGCGCCAGCACGAGACGGATGACAGCCGGCATGCGCATCGCGCCATCCGGGAAGTAACGCGCCACGCGGCTCTCGAAGATCGTTTTGAGCTCGGCCGCGCGCTCAGCGCCGAGCTCTTCGACCAGCCCCGCGACTTCGACGCTCAATCCCACCGTGTGAGCCCACAACTCGCTGGCCGAGATCTCGACGGCCATCGTGAACGGTGTTTCGTTCTCGCTTACGTCGACCCAATCGGTAGCTCTCAACAGCTCGGCCAACTTGTCGCGGGGCGAGAACCGGAACACGTGAGGATCATCCGGGTCGTGGACGGGAAGGTCGTCGACGACATCCCGCAGGGCGCCTTCCATCTCTGCGAAGTAAGGGTTCTGCTCGCGATCCGCCCAAACGACAAAGGCCGCACACCCACCCGGTGCAAGGACTCGACGAATCTCGCTCAGCGCGGTCAGCGGATCGGCGAAGAACATCGCGCCAAAGCGACACGTGACCCCGTCAAACACGCTCTTGAGCGGTAACGCCTCGGCTGCCGCGGCTACCGATAACAGGCCGCCCGATCGTTCACCGGCCTCGGCACGGATATTCTCGCGGGCCGCACGCAGCATGTCGGGAACGAGGTCGGTCATCACGACACTACCCTGCGGGGCGACCCGATCGACCAGCGACATCGCTGGATCGCCGACGCCGGCCGCGACATCGAGCCACAGCTCGCCGGACTCGGGCTTGGTAGCCGCCAGTAGCGCCTCCGACACCGGCGCCGTCAGGGCGCGAACGAAGTCGCGTTGAGCCCGCCAGCGCGGCGCAGCGCGGCGCCACCGGTCGCGTTGCTCGACAGCGCGCGTCATAGGACGAACCTAGGCCCACAAGTGGGTGCCGGGCGACCCATGCACAGGGGCGCTACCTTCTGGGGCGTCGTCCGCTCCGAAAAAGAATTGAGCGTTACCAAAACCGGACGGCGTCTTTACGTCTGGAACCCAGCCAACTGTATCCATTCAATGAATCGGAGGAGACGTTGAACACTCTCGAACGGTTATTCGTTGCGGTCGGAGTCGCACTCCTGCTCGCAGGATGTGGCCAGCAACCAGAAGCCGGCGAGTACGTCGAGGAAGCGGGGGCCATCGCTGAGATCCCGGCCACGACGACATCGGAAGCGGCGCTGGCTCACTTCGAGCAGGGTCAGGCACTCTTCGACGTCGGCCGCGCCGTTCCTGCGCTCGACCACTTCCGGCTCGCCATCGAGGAAGACCCCACGTTCGTGCGCGGTTACATCGGCATCGCGAACACAGTCTTTTCGCCTGAAGAAGCGCGAACGGCCATCGCTCAGGCGGCTGCCAACATCGAAGGCGCTAGCGACGGCGAGCGGATCCTGGTTGAGATCGTCCAGGCGGGGCAAGACAACAACACCGACCGCCAGCTCGAGCTCGCCAACACGCTCGTGCAGCAATACCCGAACAGCCCGCGGGCGCACATCATTCTGGCTGGTGTCCAAGCGGCACGGTTGGAAATCGATGAAGCGCGGGCAACAATGGCTCGAGCTCTCGAGCTCGACCCGCAGATGGTCGCCGCGCACGCCGGGCTCTTTTTCTCAACGCTGTTCCAGGAGCCTTACGACTTCGACGCCGCCGGAAGGCACGCGTCGCACGTCGCTGAGTTGGATCCGGACAACCCGATGGGGTACTCATTCCAGGGCGACGTCCGGCGTAGCCTCAAAGACTACGAGGGCGCGCGCGATTTCTACAGCACCGCGCTCGACAAGGACCCGACCCTCGGGTTAGCCGCACTCAAGCGTGGGATCGTCAACACGTTCCTCGGCGACTACGACGCGGCGCGCGCCGATTATCAGCTCGCGGCCGACGTCGACAAGGGCACCAACAAGATCACTAATGCGAACTTCAGCGCCTTTGTCCATGTGTACGAGGGCAACCCCAAAGCCGCGATCGCGGAACTCAGGAAGATCGATACCGATTATTCCGACCTGGACATCCCTGCTGACCAGATGCGCAGCGTGAGGCAATTCACGATGGCCAACGCGGCCACGATCGCGCTGTTCAACGAGCTGATCCCGGAAGCGAAGGCAGCTGTCAAGGACCTCTCTGCGCTGATGCGCGAAAACGCCGAAGCGACGGGTGACGTCGAGTTCACCCGCCGGCAAGAAGCGGCGATTCGGATATGGGAGGCTCGGCTCGCCGCCCGCAGCGGTGATTACGAGACCGCGGCGACAAAGGCCGAGGAGAACAAGGCGCTGCTCGAAGGCGATGCCAATCCGCGCAAGCTCGAGCCGTATCACCAGGTGCACGGCATGGTCGCGCTGGGCAAGGGTGACGCCGAAGGAGCGATCGCCCACTACGAGCAGGCCAACCTTCAGAACCCGTTCATCAAGTACCACCTGGGGCTCGCGCACGAGGCGGCCGGAAACGCCGACAAAGCGCGCGAGATCTTCCAGGAAGTCGCCGACTACCAGTTCGTGTCGGCCGGCACCGCGTTGGTGCGACCAGCGGCGATGCAGAAGCTGTAGTAATCAGCTAACAGACCCCTACATCGTCCCGGGAGGGTCAAACGACCTTCCCGGGACTTTCACAGGCGCTATGTCTCGCCAAAACACGATCGCGGAAGCTCGCTGGGCGGATCGGTTCGACTGGGTCCGCTGGCTCGGTCCAGGGTTCGTCATGGCGGCTACCGCCATCGGAGCGAGCCATCTCGTGCTCGCGCCCACCGCTGGCGCACTCTACGGCTACGGCCTCCTGTGGCTGGTGATGTTCGCCCACGTCTTCAAATATCCAGCGTTTGACTTCGGGCCACGTTACGCGGTCGCCACCAACTCGACACTGCTCGATGGGTACGCGCGGGTACCCGGGCCTCGCAACTGGGCGCTGTGGACATTCCTTCTCGGGACCGTCGTGCAGGGAGTGACGGTGTTGGCTGGCGTGCTGAGCGTGGCCGCAGTGGTGGCGCGGGCGGTGGTACCGGAGCTATCGCTGATCGCCTGGAGTGCGGCGATCGCCGGTCTCGGCGCTGTGGTTCTGTGGTCGGGGCGCTTCTCGGGCCTCTCGGCAGCCAGCAAGGCGATGCTGACCGTGCTGGCGATCATGACCGCCATCGCCTTCTTCGCTCGACCTCCGTCACCCGCAATCGTGATCGAGCTCGTCCGCCCACACCTCCCCATCGGCTCGCTGGTGCTCGCGGCAGCGATGCTGGGCTGGATGCCGACCGGCCTCGATGTCTCGGTGTGGCATTCGATGTGGGCGCTCGAGCGGCGCGACACGTGGGCTGAGCGGGCGGGGCCGGGACCGGAACAGAAGCGCGGAGTGCTCGCCATCGCGCTTACCGATATGCGACTCGGCTACGGACTCTCGTTTGTCCTGGCGGTAATGTTTCTGGCGTTGGGCGTAGCCGTCCTCAAGCCCACCGGGAGCGTCCCGCAGGGCGGTCAGGTGGCCGTCACGATCGCCCGGCTCTACACCGATGTTCTCGGCAGCTGGGCGCTCTACCCGTTCCTGATCGCGGCGTTCTTCGGGATGACATCGACGAGCTTTGGCGTGCTCGATGGCTTCCCACGCGCATTCTCCGGGTGCGTGCGCCGAATCGCGCTGGAACCGCCCCGCGAGCGGTCGCTCTTCTGGAGCTTTCTGGTATTCATCGTGGTGCTCGCGATGCTCGAGATCGCGCTGTTGCCCGACCCCATCGTCCTGGTGACGATCGCCGCCGTGGCGAGCTTTCTCCTGTCCCCACTAACGTACGCGCTCAACTACTACTGCGTGACGCGCCACATCGAACAGCCAAACTTGCAACCCGGTAACTTCCTCCGGCGATGGGCATTGTTCGGCATCGCGTGCGCCACGGCCGCCGCGGGTCTTTTTCTGGGAGTTCGATTCTGAGTTTCATCATCCAACTCGTTGCCGCTTCAACGGTGCTGGCGCTCACAACCGGTTGCTCGGGGTCGGCTGCACCTCCGAGCCTGAGTGCCGATCAGCCATCTGATAACGCGCTAACGCGTGAACCGGCGACGCAATCGACACCGACCCGGCTCGTCCTGTTTATCGCCGACGGCGCCGGGATAGGCTACTGGAGCGCCCTCACGAGCACGTCTCGGCCACCCGCGGTCGAGCGTTTTCCGTCAGTCGGCTTGATGCGCTCCGGTAATACGACCAGCAATCGGCCCGAGAGCGCCTCGGCCGCCACCGCGCTGGCGATCGGGATGCGCACGTTCTACTCGGGGATCGGCGTGGGGCCGGACTCATTGCCGCGCCCTTCGGTGATCGATTTCGCGCAAGATGCTGGACTTGCGACAGGCATCGTCACCACTGCCCAGTTGATCGACGCAACGCCGGCAGCGTTCGCGACTCACTCCAGCGATCGTCATGCGTACCCAGAGAGCGCAAAACAGATGGCAAACCATGGCATTGAAGTACTGCTCGGCGACGGCCAGGGCGTGCTCGAGGCCAATCCTCGGTTTGGCGATCGCTATACGCTGATCACGAATCCGTCGCGTTTGCGCGAACTGCCGCTCGACACGCTCTCCAACGTGCTCGGCCTGTTCAATACCCTGAACGCTACAGCATCCAGCCGCGATCCATCCCTAGCAACGATGACAGCGGTCGCCCTCCAAATCCTCGACCGCGATCCCGACGGATTCTTCCTGCTGGTCGAGACCGAGCAAACTGACGAGCGCGGACACGACAACGCACCGCTCGAGGTGATCGTCGCCGAAATGGCCCACTTCGATCAAGCGATTCGAACCGCCCTCGATTATCAAGCGGCCCATCCCGAGACGCTGATCGTCGTCGCTGCCGACCACGAAACGGGCGGTTTCGCCGTTTTCCCTGACGAGGAAGACGCATTGACTGGCGGTTACATAACCGAGGGGCACACCGCCGAACTGGTTCCGATCTTCGCTACCGGACCCGGCGCCGAAGCGTTTGGCGGGGTCCAGACCGACGCCGAGATCGGGCAACACCTCATTGAGCACGTCCGGCCGCGGTAGTATAGATTGCGGGTCGAGTTTTTTGTGTCCATCATGTTCGAGTGACACCCCCAGCGGAGGCGATGATGCCGCAAGACTTTTTGAATCGGATCGACGCTTTGATCGACGAACACCATATCCTCAAGCACCCCTTTTACCGGGCTTGGCAGGATGGAACGCTCTCTCCAGAAGCGCTGCAGACGTATGCCGGTCAGTACTACCAGCACGTCAAAGCGTTTCCGACCTACATCTCAGCGCTTCATTCGCGCTGTGACGATCTCGAGACGCGGCAGGCACTGCTGAAGAACCTGCGTGATGAGGAAGAGGGCTCCGACCACCATCCGGGGTTGTGGCTGCGGTTCGCCGAAGCGGTGGGGTGCGATGCCGAGGAAGCCGAGAGCACCGACTTACTACCCGAGACGAGCTTCGCAATCGAAGCGTTCCGCCGCGCGGTAAGCAACGGTCCCGTGGCTCGCGGCCTCGGGGCGCTTTACGCCTATGAGGCGATGGTTCCGGCAGTGGCGACGGAGAAGATCGACGGTCTGGAGAAACACTACGACGTCAGCGGCTCGCCGGCGACCGACTACTTCGAGGTCCACCGCACACTCGACATCGAGCATGCGGATGAGACCCGTGAGTTGCTCGCCAATCGCGTCTCGACCCCCGAAGACGCATCCGATGCTGAGGCTGGCGCTGCGATCGCGCTCGCTGCCGTCAACCAGCTATTGGACGGCATCTGCCGGGCGCACGGGATCGCCGAAGCGGCGTAGATCCCGCTCGTTACGTTTCGCAACATGACGCGCGCCGCGTTTCGCGGCGCGCGTTTTTGCTCCTACTTCTTGTTGAAGAACGACCCAAAGACAATTAGCAACAGCAGGGCACCCACCGTTGCTAAGCCCAGACCCCGCCAAGAGAGCACTTCCATGCTGCCAAAGCCCACCAGCTGACCGATGAACCCACCCACCAAGGCGCCCGCTACACCCAGCAGCGTCGTCAGAATGCAGCCTCCGCGCTGCCGGCCGGGCTTGATCAGCTTGGCCAGCATGCCTGCCAGGAGACCAATAACCACCCAAGAAAAGAACCCTGTCATCGTTCCTCCCTAGCTAGGACCCAGTGATGCCTTGCACCAGTTACCGCTACTTGGCGTGAGGGATTTCCTCGGTTTCGAGCTGCGCCTGCAAGCTCGCGGTATCGTAATAAACGATCTCGTCGGTAATCATGCCGTCCCGGAATCGTAGCATCGTGATCCCGGAGATCTCGACGCTCTTCCCCGTGGCCGGGACGGACCCCTCACCGCTGTGCGTACCGGTGACCGTCCAGTGAGTGAATGCGAGGTTCTTGCCATAGGCGCTCTCATCGACGACGATGTGAAAGTCGGGATAGGCAGCGTGAACCTGGCTGACGAACTCCTTCATCTCTTCGAGGCCTTCGGCGCTCTGGTCGGGAGCCTGGCGCTTGAAATCAACGGCCATGACCATGTCGAGCAAGTCGTAGTTCTTTGTGTTCCACATCTCGATGAACGTGCTGGCGGCCGCCTCGAGCCCAGCGGTTGCGTCCGCCGGCTCGGTCGTCTCGGCCTGCTCGGTGACCGGCTGCTGCTGGCAGGCCGCACCAACAAAGATCAGAGTCACCACGGCGACCGAGCATGCAAAACGTTTCTTCACAGTTACCCCCCGTGAATCAAGTGGACAAGTCGGTTTGATTGCCTTGCAGCGGGTGGATATTAGCGGTTTGGGGGGTAGTGTGCCGGGCTCTGAACATCCCACGGCCTGGGCCAGCCCCCGGCGCAACCTGCCGGCTCCGCCGTGCACGGCTTCACCCGGATCGGCCGGGGCGTGAACCCGGCACATAGAGGAGCGGGGCGATCTGTAACTGCGAACCGCCCCGCTTTCAAGTTTGCTCGTTCGCGTGAATCAGTTGTTGAACACAAGTAGCAGGGGCTTTAAGGGGCCCGATCCTCGGACTCCGCGGCGTACTGACATGACGCGTTCGGATTCCAGTCCATGAACATGCCACTCGGGTTGTGGAGCGACATCCAGACGTGGAGGATGTACAAACCCGCACCGTTGTCGTGGAACTGCTGACCCAACAGTGACGGCGGTGTCGCGCCCTGCCAGGCCGCGATCGGCACGATGTACTCCACCGCTACTAGACGAAAGCCGCCGTTTCGTTTCGGCTCGTACACCAGCAGCTCCGGTTCCAGCAGCGAAACAGCTCCATCGATCGAGGGGATGTTCGCGTAGTGATACCCCATCGCCCCAAGTTGACCGTGGAACCAGCAGACCGTTACCGGTGTGTCCCATCCCGCCGCGACCCCCTTGTTGAAGTTCTGAAAGGGAGCCGTTGCTCGTCTCAGCTGAGCGAGTTGGGCTTGCTGTCCCGCGGTTAGATCCCCTGTTCCGTGACCAAACCTGGCGTTATCGACGGTCACCGGACTCACTGGGCCTTCCGTCTCCTCGCAAGCGAGCGTGAAGGCCACCAGCGAGATACCCAGTAACACACCTTCCAGTGCCTTTCTTACGTTCGTCATTTTCGTCTCTCCCTTGATCCGAGTGTTTGCCCGTGCATTGGGACTTCGCGTATCGTACTGACGAGGAGTCTTCCCATGATCGTCCTGATCTCGTGCGGCGCATGATAGACGCTCCATTTCGCCTCAAGTTGTTGGGCGGTCTGGGGTTGGAAGGTCCAAAAAAACTTTCTGGGCGGGTCACGCAGCGGCGTCAGTTGGCTGTGCTCGCGTTGCTCGCGGTCCACGAAGCCCCGCTGAGTCGCGACAAGCTGATCAGCTTTCTATGGCCCGAGAGCCGTACCGATCGGGCCCGTCATCTACTATCCGATTCGGTCTACGTCATCCGCAAAGAGCTTGGTGAGAACGCGATTGTCGCCAGCCCCGAGGGTGTGTCTTTGAACTCAGCCGTCGTCGGGTCGGACCTGGCCGACTTTCGATCGGCGATCACGAACGGATCGTACGAGGACGCGCTGAAGATCTACGGCGGTCCCTTCCTCGACGGGTTCTTCCCCGATGAATCGGAACCGTTCGAGCGCTGGATGGCGGCCGAGCGCGAGTCGCTGCAGCGCCACGCCGCGCAAGCGGCATGGTCGTTGGTCGACCGCGCCGAGACCGCGCGAGAGTTCCACGAAGCCATGCGTTGGGCGGACCAAGCACTCGCGATTGTTCCCGAGGACGAGCGCGGCGTTCGTCGGATGATTCGGCTAAAGGAAGCGCTAGGCGATCGCGCCGGGGCCATCCGCACTTACGAGGAGTTCGCCGCCCGGCTCGACGAGGAACTCAACGTCCAGCCGTCCGAAGCGACGCAAGCCCTGATCACCACGATCCGGGAACACCGTATTCTCAAGCCCACCAATACACCACCGCGAGAACCACATCGAGAACCTGCCCGGTCTCAACGGACCGCGCACAGCGCCGAAGCGGCAGACGGAACGCCGACCGGAGGTAGGGCCCGGCCAATCGTCTGGATCGCAAGCGCCTTAGCGGTCGTCGTTCTCGCGACATGGCTCTTGACCCCCCGGCCTCAAAGCAGCTCCTCGCCTGCCGTCAGCGACTCTCCGCCGGGCGTCGCGGTGTTGCCGTTCGAGGTCAACGATCCCGACCTCGACATCTGGCGCGAGGGGATGGTCGATCTCCTGGGGACCAATCTCAACGGCATCGCCGGGCTGCGGACAATTAGCAGCCGGACCGTCCTCGCCCGGTGGCGAGAAACGGTCGGCAAGAGCGAAACAGCAGATCTCCAAACCGCACTTGCCATTGGCGACCGGGCCGGTGCGAGGTACGCCCTTATCGGCAACGCCGTGGCGATCGGCTCCGGTCTTCGGCTCGGGGTCGAGCTGTACGATGTGGAGAGCGGGGTCGAGCTTGGGCGGGCGCAGACCGAAGGATCGGTCGATGAGGTGTTCGCGTTGGTAGACGAGTTGTCGATCGCGATCGCTCAGGCACTCATGAGTGACCGCCCTGGCGCGATACCAAGCGTCAATCTGGCTCGGGTGACGACCTCGTCGCTGCCCGCGCTCAAGTCGTACCTAGAGGGCGAAGTTCTCTTCCGGCAAGGAGACTTCGAAGCGGCCATCTCAGCCTACCAGCACGCAGTCGAGATTGACTCGACGTTTGCTCTCGCTTTCCACCGATTGGGTTCTTCGTTCGAGTGGGCGGCAACGAGCACACAGGATCATGATCTCATCGTCCAGGCGGTTCAACGCGCCGCTCGGTTGGCTCATCGGTTGCCGCACCGCGAAGCGCTCTTCGTGCGCGCCAATCTATGGCTCCAGCGCCAGTTGCTGGATGGTCTGGAGCCCTTGCGTGTGGCGGTGCGGCGCTATCCCGACGATCCAGAGGCTTGGTACCTCCTCGGGGAGACGTACTTCCATTTCGGCGACCAGGGCTTAGTCCCGCCGGAGGAGATCGATCGAGCGCTCACCCGGGCGATCGCTCTCGACCCTGGATCCGTCGTTTCGTACATGCATCACGTTGATATGGCTTTCAGATTGGATCCCGACAGTGCCCGAGCGGCGGTGCTGCTCGATTCACTAGCGCAGCGTGCTCCGGACACCCGGGTTGTCCGCGAACGTCTCCTGGCACACGACCTGGCGTTCGGAGACGATGAAGCCCAAGCCCGCGCGTTGGCGGCGCTTGATATGACGGCATTCACGCCCGCTCTGATGGCCTATTGGGTTCTGGGCCATCCGCGCTTCCTAGAGACCCAAGCGGAGGTGTTGGGAGTATCCCGACTGGTCGATGTTCCCCTCGCCCAGGTTTTCCTTTCCTACAATCAGATCAACCGCGGTCAGATACGAAGCGCGCTGAAAACCATGAGCCGACCTGGCTTTCCAGAAGATGAACGAGCGGGTGGCTACTACCACAACCACGTGCGGGGACTCCCGATTTCAACCGCGTGGATGGAGCGGGAGTTGACCTCCGCAGCGATCGACTCGTCGAACGTCGTGAGCCTCTTCTTTGCTGGTGCGTACGTGACCGAGCAAGGGCTTGAGAGCGATCGAGCGGGCGTGGTAAAACGCTTGCAGCGCAATGCTCAGCGTTCACTGCGGGAAGGAGACTCCCTGGGGGCTCGCCAGGCGCGAGCAGCGGTCGCGGCTCTCGACGGGTTCGCCGCTTGGAAGCGGGGCGATCGCGCCGAAGCGCGGGATCTGTTGGAGGCCGCGCGGCTCAAGTTCACCGGATACCGGGGGCCTGCAATCGCCAACGCCACAATTCGCTGGTGGCTCGGGGAGTTGTCGTTGGAGCTGGAGGAGCCAAATGATGCCATGCGGTACTTCGAGTCGTTCTGGCAAGATCCGTTGGCCGCGTACCGTTTGGGTCGGGTCTACGAGCAACTTGAGGCGTGGGACAAAGCCAGCGCGTCGTATGAGTATTTCCTCGAAGCCTGGACGGACCCCGACCCCGAACTCCGACCGATGATCGAGGAGGCTAGGCAGGCGATCATTCGGCTCAAGGGTCTGCGTCGAGAGTAGAGTACAGGATCCGGATGCCGAATTGAAACCGCCGGCCGAAACTGCACCTACGAAAAAGGCCCCGCTCGATGTGAACGGGGCCTCTCTCAAAAGACCGGCGGTGACCTACTCTCCCACACCCTCTCGAGTGCAGTACCATCAGCGCTGAGAGGCTTAACTTCCGTGTTCGGAATGGGAACGGGTGTTTCCCTCTCGCTATAACCGCCGGAAATCGCGGTGCGTGATCTGATGCGTCACGCGCTTACAATTGAAGTGCCTGTCTCGGGCATCGCCGAAATCCTCTCGAGAGAAAGTTGGTCAAGCCTCACGGGCTATTAGTACCGCTCGGCTGAAGACATTGCTGTCCTTACACCTGCGGCCTATCAACGTGGTCGTCTCCCACGGCCCTTCAGGCAGCTTATGCTGCGGGACACCTAATCTTGAGGGAGGCTTCCCACTTAGATGCTTTCAGCGGTTATCCCTTCCGCACATAGCTACCCTGCGCTGCGGCTGGCGCCACAACAGGTACACTAGCGGTGCGTCCAATCCGGTCCTCTCGTACTAGGATCGGAACCTCTCAAGTGTCCTGCGCCCACGACGGATACAGACCGAACTGTCTCACGACGTTCTAAACCCAGCTCGCGTACCGCTTTAATGGGCGAACAGCCCAACCCTTGGGACCTTCT
>CBDUCI010000015.1:0-22969 GCA_965365605.1 uncultured bacterium | reverse complement strand
GTAGGCGGTCATCGTCTGAATCGACTGGCGTGGATCGAACGTCAGGTTGGGTGTCATACCGGCCGCCAGCACCACGGCCATCGTCTCCCCGATAGCGCGTGAGATCGCGAGGATAAAGGACGCCACGATGCCCGACAGTGCGGCCGGCGTAACGACTCGAGTCGCGACCTCGAACTTGGTTCCCCCGAGCGCGTACCCACCCTGTCTCAGGTCACGTGGCACGGCGTGCATCGCATCCTCCGAGAGAGACGCGATGGTCGGTAAGACCATGATCCCGACCACGATCCCGGCGGCCAATGCGTTGAAGACCCCGAGCCCGGGAATGAAGTGACGCAGCAACGGGGTTATGAACGTGAGCGCAAAATATCCGTAGACGACTGTCGGGATTCCGGCTAGCACCTCGAGTGTGGGTTTGATCACCTCCCGCACCCGGCGCGGCGCGTACTCGCTCAGATAGATCGCCGAGCCGAGCCCAAGCGGCATCGCGATCAGCGCGGCGATCACCGCGACCAGGACCGATCCCGCCAGCAATGGCAACACACCGAAGTGCTGAGGCTGAAAAAGCGGTGTCCACTCGGTGCCGGTCAGGAACTCGACCGGCGACACGCGCCGAAAGAACCCGATCGATTCCCACACCAGCACGACGACGATCCCGATCGTCGTCAGGATCGAGATGGTTCCGGCCGCGGTGACGATCACACGCACGAAACGTTCTCTCGCCGTGCGGCTCGAAACCGCGCCAAGAACTGATGTGCTAACCGGTCGTGGGGTCACGTCAGTGGTCTAGTTCGTCGCCGTACCCGTCGAAAGCGCCTGGACTTTCTCCAGCTCTTCGTCATACTGGCTCGGCTGCAGCGCGATGTATCCGACCTCTCGCACCAGCGGGGTACCCTCGGTCAGGTAGAAATCGACGAACGCCCTAACCTGCGGCTTCTCCAGTCCGGCGTCGCTGATGTAGATGTACAGCGGCCGGCTTAGCGGAGCGTACGATCCCGATTCGATCGTCTCCACCGAAGGCTTCACACAACCATCGCCGCCATCGACGCCAACCAGCTTCAGACGATCAGCGTTCTCCTCGTAGTACGCGTACCCGAAGTATCCGAGCGCACCGTCGTCGCCCTCCACACCTTGCACCAGCACGTTATCGTCCTCGCTGGCGGTGTAATCGGGTCGGCTCGCGTCTTCCTCGCCCACGATCGCCTCGGTGAAGTAGTCGAACGTACCCGAGTCGGTGCCGGGACCGTAGAGAACGATCTCTTTGTCCGGGAAACCCGACCGAACCTGTGACCAGTTGTCGACCTGACTACCCGGCTCCCAGATCGCCTTCAGCTCGTCGACGGAGAGACAATCGAAAAAGTCGTTGGACGGGTTCGTTACCACCGACAAACCGTCCCACGCCACCCGTACCTCGGTAAAAGCGATGTTGTTGCTGGCGCACATTTCGCGCTCGGAATCCTTGATCGGTCGTGATGCATCGGAGATGTCGGTCTCCCCAACACAGAACCGTTTGAAGCCGCCACCCGTTCCCGAGACACCGACGGTGACGCGGGTCTCCGGGTGCATGATCTGGAACTCCTCGGCCATCGCTTCCGTCACCGGGTACACGGTGCTCGACCCGTCCACAGCGACCGCGCCGCTCAGACCGGTGCTCGAGGCGGTGTCGCTGCCGGCGCCGCCACAGGCTGCTACGGCCCACAGCGCTAACGCCACCAGGCCAAAAGTGGTGCTTCGCATCGTTTCGCTCCTCGCTGAGTGAGTCATCATAAACTAGAAAGCGAACCCGGCTTGAAATCGAAATGCGACCTCCGTGTCGCCATCGATCTCACCGATATCAGGATCCGAAACATCCACCTGAAACTGAGTCACGACGTTGTCCTGCCAGAAGAGGTTGATTCCTCCCGTAGCGATGAACGTCTCGGGATCGTCGCCAAGCGGGACCAACTCCTCGTCAATCACCACGGAGCCGTCGTCAACACGCGTCCAACCCAAACGAACGATCGGCTCCATGCCGATCAGATAGGGTGTGTTGAACAGCGGCACGTGGTAGCCCACGATACCTTGGAGGGCGACAAACGAGGCATCGTCATCGCCGAACACGTCCGGATCGTAGTTATCACCGAAGATGACTTGACCGAGGCCGCGCCAGCCGGGTTCACCGTAAGCCCCGTGTGTGGCCGCGAGCTCAACCGCGTGATACCACGCCGCGTCATCATCGGCTGGCGGGTCGCTGACCCGGATCCCCGTCCAACCGACACTCAACCGCCACTCCTCCTGGAGTTTTCCGGTGACGCGAGCGGCTACCTGCTTGCCGTCGTCATCCTCGCTCGAGTTGTCCCCCGAGCCGTTGAAGAAACCGGCCTCGACGGTGACCAACGGCCACGCACCGGTCCACATCGCACCGATGTCACGACCGTTGTAGCCCAAGTCGTCGAGCAGCCCGTTGGGGCTAAAACCAACTGCACCCCGCGGTATCGCATCGCGCTCGATGACCGGCAGCCGACGACTCGACGTCAGCTCGAGCGCGTCAATCGGGACCTTGAACTGCCCGAGCTTGAGCTGAAACCGCTCATCAAAACGGAGGTTGACCCAGCCATCGGTGAGACGCGCTCGACCCCTGCCAAAGTCACCCTCGACAAAACCCTGGATCCAACCCCCGACGTACGCCCGCGCGCCAATCCGCGCGCGCCGGATCAGCCATTCCGAATCCGGCTCGTCGTCAGCCGATGTGGTATTGAACTGTGCTTGAGCAATCCCTCGGAGCCGCAGGCTATCGACGGCCGGCGCGCTGACCTTCTGGGCGCTGGCCAATTGAAATGCGCCGGTCAGGAAGACCAAACCGACCGTAAACACCCCTATCCTCAGCCTCATTGTCGCTACCCGTTCGACAAGTTCATCTTGAAGTGTGTGGACGAAATCCATCTGCATATCGAGTATGATTGGCCACTATGATGATTCTATGTCTCAATTGTGACAAAAGTATGAATTCGGGACTGGGTCGGCCCTGAACACCCCCAGGCGTCGCGTGGCGTCGGTCCGCGAGAAGCCTAATCTTCGCTCCATGGGCGGGCGATTCGCTGAGATTCCGGGCTTCTCGATCGACCGTGTGGCGGCGGCCGTTGGGGACGATCCCGACGTCCTGCGGCTGGAAAACCTCGACACCGATCTCGCCCCACCGCCCGCGGCGATCGAGGCCACCCGTCGGGCGATCGGGTGTGACGAAGACAACAGTTACCTCCCGTTCACCGGCCGGGACCGGCTGCGAGCGGCGGTCGCTGCGCGCGCGCGCATCCAAACCGGGATCGATTACGACCCGGCCCAGGTCGTCATCACCTGTGGCGGCACCGAGGGGATCCTGGACGCGCTCTTCGCGCTCACCGAGCCTGGCGACGAAATCATCGTAACCGACCCGACGTACGCGGGGATGATCTACCGACCGCGATTGGTCGGTGCGGTGCCGAGGTTCGTGCCATTCGTGGCCGACGGCGACGAGTGGCGTCTCGACCTCGACGCTCTCTGTAGCGCGATTGGACCTGCGACGCGCGCGATCTTCCTCATGAACCCGTCGATGCCGTCGGGCGCCGTGCTCAACGCCGCCGAGTGGGATGCCGTAACCACGCTGTGCCGCGAGCGAGACCTTTGGCTCCTGTACAACGCGGCCATGGAGCGCATCGTGTTCGATGCTCGTTTGGTCGTTCATCCCGCCACGTTGCCAGGTATGGCGGAGCGCACCGTGACGATCGGGTCGGTGTCGAAGGAGTATCGCATGATCGGGTGGCGCGTGGGGTGGGTGTACGGTCCGCGCCAGGCACTGGCCGACGTCGCGTTGGCGCATATTTATAACACAGCTACCGCTACCGGCATCGCCCAGGCTGGCGCCATTGCCGCTCTCGACGAGCCCGAGGCCGAGTTCGCTCGATGTGTTTCGATCTGGGAGCAACGCCGCGACGTCGTGACTCGTGAGCTTGCACAGTACGAGATGGTCCCCGCGGCCGGCGGGTGGTCCCAGTTGTTGGACGTCGGAGCGCTTGGCTTCGATTCGATGACCGCCTCGAGGCTGTTGCTGGAGAAAGGCCGCGTAGCGGCCACGCCGATGCGCCACTGGGGCGATCTCAGTGGCGACCGGTTTGTGCGGTTCGTCTTCAGCAACGAGCCGGTGGAGCGGTTACGCGGCCTCGGCGAACGTACCTTACAAGCATTGGGAGCTTCCGCATAAATGACCCTTCCACGGCCCGTCTGCGTAGCGATCCAAGGCGCCCATGGCGCTTACAGCGAGGAGGCCCTCGACCGGCTCCTCGTTTGCCCGTTCAAGATCGAAACCACCAAGAGTTTTCCGGAGATGTTCTCGGCGGTTGCCAAGCACGAGGCCCACGCCTGTTTGGCGCCTATGGAGAACTCGTTGGTGGGCTCGATCTTCCAGAACTACGACCTGTTGTTGCGCTACGGCTACCGCGTGCGCGGCGAGGTCTATTTGCGCGTCAGACACTGCCTGGTCGCGCCGGTCGGCACCTATTTCGATGACATCGAACGGGTTTATTCACATCCGCTGGCGATCGATCAGTGTCAAGAGTTCTTCCGGCGTCACCCAGGGATCGAATCGATCGCGACCTACGACACAGCGGGCAGCGTGAAGATGTTGATCACCGAGCGGATGACCGGTGCGGCCGCGATCGCCGGAGCCGGAGCCGCAGCCGCCTACGGCGGAAAAGTGATCCGCTCCGACATCGAGGACGACCCGGCTAATTACACCCGGTTTTTCCTGCTCAGCCTGGGTGATGCCCAGCTCGGTGGGTTGGTCGAACAGTTCTCTCGCGAAGCGGTCGGCCCACCAAAAACGTCGGTCGTGTTTCACATCGACAACGCGCCCGGGAGCTTGTGTTCGACGCTCGAGCCATTTGCACAACGCCGGATCGACCTGACCCGGATCGAATCCCGCCCTGTACGTGGTAGACCGTTCGATTACCTGTTCTACCTCGATTTCCTCGGAACCACTGCCACGTCGGATGCTCGCGACGCTCTGGCCGAGTTAAAGGCGAAGTCAGGATTCACGCGGGTCCTTGGCACGTACCCGTCGGGGCGGCTGGATTGGGTCGGTGCTGAGGACCATCCCGGTTTTCTTAGCGCTAGCTAGCGCAGCTCGGGCAACCCGAGCGTCAAATCGTTAGCTGGCGCTGGTCGCGCGAGCGGAACCCACTCACCGCTTTCGAGCTCGACCAGATCACGTGAATAGCGCACGTCCTCGGTAGCAAACTCGTTGGCCGCTCGAGCGCGATCGTATCTCCATTCATCGATTCGTCCGAGCCGCGACTGCCAATCTTCGCTCGCCAGCCGGGCACCCGTCAGCTGCCACCCGTTATCTCCCGGTCGCGCAGCGAAGTGTCCGTAGTACAGGCCCAGCATCGCCTGGTCGTCGACCTCCCGAAGCACCAGCAACTCGGCGAAGACACGGGTCGAGTCTCCCGGGACGGCTCGCAACCGAACGATCGTCGGGCGAACGACGCCACCCAACCGCCGCGCGAGCTCTTCCTCCGACATGCTCCGCCGGACACGCGGGTGGAGATACGTAAACGCTCGCTCGTAGCCGACCTCGCCGACACCGATGGTGCCGCGAGAGCTCGAGCCGGTCTGTGACAGCGCTCGCAAGTACTGACGGACCGCAGCGACCGGGTCGCGCGGAAACGCACGTGATGACGGGAGCCTGGGCTCCGGCCGGTCGATCAACCAGGCGAAACTGGCGGCGGCGCTGTCGACCGGCATGGGTCGAAAAACGGTGTCGATCAGGGCCGCTCGAGTCGTGATCCCCACCGTGTCGGCGCGCGCGAGCTCGCGTTCGTCCGGGCTCTCGATCCACACGTCGGCGCGACAACCGAGCACCAGCAGGCAGAGGGCCAGTAACGCCCGCAGTCGTGTGAGAGAATCAAATGCCATCGTGGCGATGGAAGCTATATTCGGTTTTTGGACCGAGCCTCCTGGTTCGGTGTGATCGTGAACCCTCTGGGAGAGCAATGTGAGTGCCGAAAAGATGCGCCGCATCCACGCCCGCAAACCACCAGCACTAAGAGGCGTACCGCCGCGCTATCAAGTATTCGATCGGCACACGAACCCGCCTGCTACGGTAAGCGTCTTCTACTTCGACCCCGAGATCGACGGAGTCGTTTTCGAAGTCTACGATGACGACTTCCGCGAGTTTTTGAAGCGAGATTCGGCCTTTGAAGGAAAGCGCCTCGATTGGGTAATCGACGTCGACGCAAACGCGCCGCACGACCCTCGGTCAGCGATCATTCACCCGCACCCGATGCCGGAACCAAGCGACCGCGGCACGGAAACGGATGCACCGCTGAGTCTCGACCAAGCCGTTGCTGCCACCAAGACGGTCGACCGCTACCGCGTCATCCAGACGAGCGACCCGCTGTAGCTTCCAATTGTTGCATGATTTCTACCGCGCGCGACTTGAGTCGCGCTTCGAGCGCGGCGTGGTCTTCATCCGATAGTTTGCCGGTCGCGTAATCGAGCTGTAGCTCGTGGATCTCTTCGAGGAGTCGGGCTTTCTCGGTCTCTAACTCACGTCGCTGCGCGACCGCCGCGGGCACCGATTCGGCGGCACCACCGAACAGCGGATAAACAGCCAGCCACACCGCGGCTAGCAGCACCCACAACCCGATCAAGATCAGCAATGTATCGCTCACGCACCGACGCGCTCGGTCTTTCGCTTCGCTGGCTCGGCGACTCGCCGACGGCGAGCACCCGGGCGAGGTGTCGTCAGCGCGATCAACATGCCAAACACCATGATCCCGCCGCCGACCCAGATCCACATCACCATCGGGTTGACGATAATGGTGACGTCAGCGCTCTGGGTGGCCGGCTGATACCCCTCGAGGATGGCGTAGAAATCCTCAAAGGTTCGAGACCAGATGGCGACCTCGGTCGTCGTCTGCTCCTGTCCCTCGGGATAGAAGCGCTTCTCGGGTCGTATCCGGTACGCGCGCCCGCCGTTTTCGGACACCGTCAGGTTCGCGACCGTCGCGGTATAGTTTGGGCCCCGCTCGATGTCGGTTCCTCGATAGAACACCTGGAAGGATCCGACTTCGACCGATTCCCCGGGTGCTAATCTCGCGGATCGCTCGGTTACAAAGAAGACGCCGGCGATGCCTGCGAACACGAGCACGACTCCGATGTGGACGATGTAACCACCATAGCGGCGCCGGTTTCGACCGATCAGGCTTATCAACGCCGTCAACGCGTTCTCTTCCTTGGAGCGCATGCGGGCCCGCGTCCCGCGCCCCATCTCCTGACCGATCGTCGCCAGCACGAAGGCACCGAAGGCTATGACGGACAGGGCGTACCAGGACCGGATACCGAGCACGAAGCCAACCACACCGGCGACGATCAAAACCGCAACCGGAAAACGGAAATTTCGCTGCAGGTTGTGGCGTGAAGCTCGCCGCCACGCGATCACCGGCCCGATTCCTGTCAATAACAGGAGGACTATCGACAGCGGCTTGTTCACCTGATTGAAGAACGGCGGGCCAACAGAGATTCGCTGCCCGGTCGCCGCCTCCGATATGAACGGGAAGAACGTCCCCCACCAGATCGCGAAGAAAATGCCAAGCAGCAGCAGGTTGTTGAACAGGAAGGCGCTCTCTCGAGACGCGAACGACTCGAGACGGTTCTCGGTCTGGAGAAGGTCCGATCGCCACCACGTCAAGCCGACCGCCGAACCAATGACAACGACCAAGAAGCTCAGAAAGACGACCCCGATGTTGGTCGACGCAAATGCGTGCACCGATTCGATGATCCCGCTCCGCGTCACGAACGTGCCCAGGATCGTCAGCGCGAAGGTGGCCGTAATGAGACCCACGTTCCAGAGCTTGAGCATGCCACGTTTTTCTTGAATCATGATCGAGTGCACGAACGCAGCGCCCACGAACCACGGCATGATGGCTGAGTTCTCGACCGGATCCCAACCCCAAAAACCACCCCAACCGAGCTCGATGTACGCCCAGTGAGACCCCATCAGGTTGCCGATCGTGAGGAACAGAAAGGCGACCAACGCCCACTTCCGGATCGCCACAATCCATTCGGTTCCCAACCGACCGCTGATGAGCGCCGCCATAGCGAACGCAAACGGAATCGACCACCCGACGTAGCCCATATAGAGCGAGGGTGGATGCGCAGCCATCCAGTGGTTCTGCAAAAGCGGGTTCAATCCCACGCCGTCGACCGGGGTAAAGTCGAGCGTCACGAACGGCTTGGAACTGAAAACCATGACGCCAATGAAGAACGCCATGATGCCCTGTAACACCGCCGCGGCGTAGGGGATCAACTCGGGATGGCGGCGCCGGTGGATCCAGATCGCAGCCATCGAGTAGCCAGCCAGGATAAACGCCCACAAGAGCATCGAGCCCTCCATCCCACCCCACACGGCAGTCGCTTTGTACCACACGGGCATCGCGCGGCTGGCGTTGTTGGCGACGTACGACAACCGAAACTCGTCTGCCAGAAAACCCGCTGTGAGAAGCGCGTAGGCGAAAACCACACAAATCCCCGCACCGAAAACGGAGCCCACCGCGCCATCGATCAGTCGTTGATTGCGACGCCGGCCGCCAACGATTCCGGCGACCAATCCGTAGAGCGTGAGGCCGAGCCCCACCCACAGCGCAAGTGGACCTAGCCAGTACGCGCTCATGATCGGTTCTCTCCTTCACTTTGTGCGACGAGTCGCTCAACCAACCCCGCAGCGCGCCGATTGAGCCACGCTTGGCGACCGGTCAGCCACGCCAGGTAGAGGAACAGCCCGCTCCAAAAAATGATGTAAGCCGTCAGATAATATCTCACGTTGCGTGCTCCGCTTTTCGATCGAGTATCGCTTCCAAGAGTCCCAGGTTTTCGATCGTCCGCTCTTGCCAAACTCGCTGCGTCAGCAAGTAGACAAACACAAGCGAGAACGAGGTCAGCGCGACGAGCAGCGTAACCAACATTGAAGCCGGGAGGCCGCCACCCGGATCGTTGGCGATCATAACAACCGGCAGCGGATGGAGCGTCCGCCACCACTGCACCGACAGATGAATGATCGGCACGTCGATGGCACCCACGATGCCGATTACCGCTGCGATCCGACCGACCTCGATATCGCGTCGGGCGAGCACCCGAAAGAGCAGATAGCCCATATAGATGAGCCAGAGAACGAACGTCGATGTCAGCCGCGCATCCCACACCCACGGCTTGCCCCAGATCGGACTTCCCCACAGCATCCCGGTCACCAACGTGAGACTGCAGAACAGAAAACCGATCTCGGCCGCACAGCGCGCGAAGATGTCCCACAGCTGGGTGCGTTGCCACAGATACATGACTGAAGCGACAAAGACGACCCCAACGGCGGAGTACATGAGCCACGCCGACGGGACATGGATGTAAAAGATCTTCTGCGGGTACCTCTGGATCGACTCGAGCGGCACCCACCAGAAGACGAGCGCGAATGTGACCACCATCATTCCAACCGCCAGCCAACCGATCCACGGCCGCATGTGCAGCAGCACGTGGTACGTCCGACCGTCCAGCGTCGTCCAGAACTGACGCCACGAACGCGGCCACCATTTCTTGATTGACGAGATCATTCCGTAATCACGTATTCAAAAGTCATCGTGCACACGGTCCCGAATATCACGTCAAACGCAGCTGCAAGACCAACCCAATCCCAGTAGGCCGTGCCGTCACCGGTCATGAGTTGCTGGCTAGCGCCAGCGCCGGACAGCAGAATCGGCACGCTGAGCGGGAACAACAATACTGGTAACAAGAGTTGACCGGCCGTCGTATGGGCGGCGATCGCGGCAAAGAACGTCCCCAACGCCGCGTAGCCGATCGTCACGATGACCATGACAAGCGTCAGCTTTGGCCAAACGGCACCAAGATGCAGATCGTAGAGCATCGACGCCACCGGTACCAAAACGACCTCTATCGCCAACAGAAAGAGCGTCGCTCCGATCCACTTGCCGATGAACAACGCGCCGCGATCGACCGGCGTCAGCAGCAAGCCCTGAAGCGCGCCGTTTCTCTCCTCTTGGGCGAACCATCGCTGAAACCCGATTGCGCCGGCGAACAACAGGCTCACCCAAAGGGCGCCCGGCCCGAGCCGTGACAGGTCTTCCGGGGTCGGATCGCCCGCAAAGACGAAGACGACGACAACGAGCACGGCGAAAATCGCCATCGTGGCCAGGTTCTCGACGCGGCGTGCTTCGAGTCGCACGTCCTTGGCGATGATCGCGGCAGCCGACCTAAAACCGGTCATTGGTCCTCGCCACGGCTTGCGAGTACCGGTCAGCCAACTCACCGTCCGCCAACGTGCTCCATTCGCCCGCATCCGCCACCCTGCCGGCCACGAGCACGAGGTAGTGGGTGACCGCCGCGGGCACACGGGCCAGATCGTGGGTCGTCAACACGATTGCGCGACCGGCGGACCTGAGCCGACCGAGCGCAACGCCGAGGCGTGAGGCAGCATGCGGATCGAGCCCAGCGTACGGCTCATCGAGCAACAAGATGCGCGGGTCGTGCAGCGCTGATCGAGCGATCGACAACCGTTGGGCTTGGCCCCGCGACAGCGTTCCCGCCCGGCGGTTGCTGAGTTCGCTGAGCTCTACGTCTTCTAGCGCTTTCTGTGCGCTTCGTTCCGGGTCTTCAACACCGTAGAGCGTGGCATAAAAGACGAGATTCTCGAACGCCGACAAACCGTCATAGAGAAAGGTGGCGTGGGACACCACGCCGACCTCGACCTGCCGCTCGGCGGGTGCCGACAACCAATCTTCACCGGTGAGACGAACCGTGCCCGAGGACGGGCGTGCGAGCCTGGCGAGCGTTCGAACGAGCGTGGTTTTGCCCGCGCCGTTGGGCCCAACAATGACCAGAAAATCGCCCGCGTCCATCGAAAACGAAACCTCGTGAAGCGCAAACAACGACCCGAACTGTCGAGACACGCGTACCACCTCAAGCAGCGGAGCGCGCACGGTCGGTTCTCGGCTCGGGACCGCGGCTATGGACTCAGCGTGGTGAGGTCGCCCTCGGCCTGGTACTTGGATGGACACTTAGTGAGGAGCGTCTCGGCGTGGAAGGTGCCTTCCGTGTCCAGTTGCCCCTCGACGACGACTTGAATCCCAGGCCGGAAAATGTCAGGCACCGTGCCTGCGTAGACAACCGGGACCTGCGCTGAACCGCCGCCAGACTCGGCGGCGCTTTGGATCGCGAATTGAACCTGCCGACCGTCCTGGTGCTTAACGATCGACCCTTCGACGATGTCTCCCGATATCCGGATTCGACCGTCGGTGTCGGCGACCGCCAGCAGTTCGTCGACTTCGTAATAGTAGGTGAGGTTTTGACGGGTTCCCTGAAACACGAGATAGCTCAACGCGGCACCAACCAACAGTATAGCGATGGCCAACTTACCAATTGACGTGCGCCCTCTCTTCATTATTCGGTCTCCTCTAGCTCTTTATCGAGCCGCTCCAGATACGGAGCCGGTGGCGGCTCTGGCGTTATTCGTCTGCCGTCTCCGCCTCGCCAGCGACGAGCAGCGAAAACCAACATGGCGGCACCGGCCACCACCGCCAGAAACGGCAGCACGTACGCTGCAAGGCTAAACCCGCGCTTTGGAGGCGTCAACAGAATCCACTCACCGTAGCGGGCTATGAAGTACTCCCGGATCTCGTCGTCGGAGCGCCCCTGGACGATCAGCTCGCGCACCCGACGTTTCATGTCCTCGGCCATGAATGAGCGCGATTGCCGAATCGACTGGCTGCGGCAGACCGGACACTTGAACTCGCTTTCGAGCGATCGGGCGCGAGACTCTTGCCCGGGGGTCAACTCGATCACGCTGTCGCCGGCTTCGGCTAGTCGCTCTCCCGGCGTTAGAGCATCGTCCTGGGCAGTCACCACTGCGTTTGTCGACAGCGCTACGGCCATTGCGATCGCGATCAGGACTATCGTCTTCACGGCTGACCGCCTCCGAGCGGTGTCAAGCTCGACGGATCACCAGAGGCTTCTCCCAACTGGCCGCTCTTGAGCGCTGCGATTTGTCGATCGAGCTCAGCGCTCGAGACCGGGCCGATGTGTTTTGACAGAATCCGCCCATCGGGAGCGATAAAGAACGTCTCGGGCACACCGAATAGGCCGTAGTCGATCGCCACCGAGCCATCGACGTCCGCCGCCAACAGGTACGTCTTTCCGTAACGCTCGATAAACGCCCTTGCGGCGGCTTCCCTGTCATTGACGGCGATCCCCATGAACGCCACGTCGGGACCGTACCGTTGCCAGCCGGCCTCGAGAACGGCGGCCTCCGCGCGGCACGACAGACACCACGACGCCCAGAAATTCAAGACGACCGGTTTACCGCGGAAATCAGTCAACACGAGATTGGAATCGGGCGCGCTGTAGTACGGAATTGCAAACGGCGGCGCGGGGTGCCCAACAAGCGGCGACGCGAGCGTGATCTCGCGCGTCAGCGCGTAAGCGAAGAGTGCCACGATGGCCCCGAGAAACGCGAGAAAGCCGAATCGCTTCATACCACCAATCTCGGCCCTGCCACCGTTTGCGGCCAATCGGGATAACGCTCGCTTTCGAGACCGGGGCGATTGGCCCTATACTGGCATCGGTACGGCACGGATGCCGCAGTATTGGGAGTCGGAGGCAAGAACGTGCTCAATCGGGCCAAGGGTCACACCACAAAAGCGGTCAGCGTCGGGGAGCGATCCGATTCCGCGATCGAGCTGATCGGGGTGCGCAAAGAGTTCGGCGATCTCGTCGCCGTCGATGAGCTCGACCTCGCCGTCCCGCGGGGTGCGACTTACGGCCTCCTCGGACCCAACGGAGCCGGCAAGACGACCACCATCCGGTTGTTGCTCAGAATCCTCGAGCCCGACGCGGGCGAGCTTCGCGTCTTTGGCCGCCCGGTGCGCCGCGACCTGCTCGACCGGGTCGGCTATCTACCCGAAGAACGGGGCCTCTACCGTAGCATGAACATTCGGACGATGCTGTCGTTCCTGGCAGAGCTCAAGGGCGTTCCGCGCAGCGAATCCCGGCCACGGATCGACGCCTGGCTGGAGCGGTTCGGGCTCGAAGACCGTGGTGATGACAGGGTCCAAGATTTTTCCAAGGGGATGCAGCAGAAGCTGCAGTTCATAGCCGCAGTGCTTCACGAGCCGGATGTCGTCGTGCTGGACGAGCCGTTTAGCGGACTCGATCCGATCAACCAGCGAGTCCTCAAAGAAGTCCTCGTCGACATCCGGCAGTCCGGGCGAACGATCCTATTGAGCACCCACTTGATCGAATACGCGGAGCGGTTGTGCGATCACGTTTGCATCATCGACGGCGGACGCAAAATCGTCGACGGTCCAGTCGACCAAGTAAAGCGTGAGCACGGAGGCACCCACGTGGCGTTGACTTTGGACGGCGTTGGTCGTGTCGACACGGCGACGCTCGTGGAGAAGTTCGAAGCGATGAGCACAGTGACTCGGGTCCTAGCCGACGGGAACGATCTCGAGGTCACCCTCGAAGACAGCGCCGGCTCGAACGATTTCCTCGCGTCCCTGGTTTCAAACGGAATCCGACTCCAGCGCTTTGCACGCGTCGAACCATCACTCCAGCAGATCTTTATCGAGCAGGTCGGCGTCGACCCCGAAACCGGGACTCGCTCCGATGTCTAGAACATGGGCCATCGTCCGGCGTGAGTTTCTGGCCTTTGCTAAGAGCAAAGCGTACGTCATCGGTACGTTGTTTGGACCGCTGATGATCGGGCTGTTTTTCGTGTTGCCGATCTACTTCCTCAGCGGCGGCGCCGAGCGAACGATCGCGATCGTGGATGCCACTGGTTTCGGGATCGGTGACCACGTGTCCACGGCGCTGTTCGCGGATCCTGGAGTCGGTGGGACGGCGCGTTCCCGCACGCTGTACACGACCCAGGTTATCGACCTCTCGGTACCGGCCAGCGTGCGGGGCCTGGCGTTGGCCGGACCCGGCTCGGTTCTCGGGTCGCTCAAGCAGTCGGTCGAAGCGAAGACGATCGACGGATACCTCTGGCTGCCGAACGGCCTGCTGAATGGGGCCAAGGCCCAGTACGAGGGCAACAACGCAACCAATTTCGGCGAGATGAGCGAGATACGGTCGGCCGTACAGCACGCCGTTCAGCGCACTCGTTTGGAGGTCGCCGGCATCGATCCCGATGCAGTTGGCGAAGCGTTTGAGCAGGTCGGGTTCGAGGCCAAAAAGGCTGGTGACGCAGCTCGCGGGTCCACCGGTCCGCTGGTCGTGCTGGGGCAGTTGATGGGGTTCGTGATCTATTTCCTTGTCATCATATACGGCTACGCGGTGGCACGGAGCATCCAAGAGGAGAAGAAGGATCGGATTGTGGAGATTCTGCTGAGCTCGATCAGACCGGAGAACCTCATGGCAGGCAAAGTACTCGGCATCGCCGCCGCGGGAATCCTTCAAGTCACCATATGGGCCGTCGTTGCCGGTGTCGCCTTGACCTTCGGCCGAAGATTTCTGCACCAGTTTGGAGGTCTTGGCTTTGAACTGCCGCAAGTCCCGCTATGGATAGGCCTAGTCTTTCTCTTCTATTTCGCCGGAGGGTTTTTCCTGTACGCCAGCATGTACGCCGCGGTAGGCGCCGCGTCGACCTCCGATCAGGAAGTCCAACAGATGCAGTTCCCGTTGATCCTGCCGCTGATGATGGGGTTCTTCATGGCCTTCGCGGTCCTCAACGATCCGGATGGGCCGACGTCGATCAGCGGATCGCTCATCCCCTTTACGTCACCCGTCGTGATGCCGATCCGGGCGACGATGGTCAACGTGCCGGGCGTGGAGATGGCAGCATCGATACTGTTTCTGACGTTTACCTGCGCGGCGTTTCTGTGGATCGGCAGCCGCGTGTATCGAGTCTCGATTCTCGCAACCGGCAAACGTCCAACGCCACGCCAGCTGTGGAGTTGGATGTTGAAGGGTTAGACCACCGGACCGCTACTCACCCCGCAACCGCTCCACGCTCGACTCCTCCCCCATGACCACCAACACGTCGCCGCGGTGCAGCACTGTCTCTGCGTGGGGTGCGATCCGCTGCTCGCGTCCGCTGGTATCCATCCGCTGGATTGCGATGACGCTGACGCCGAACTCCTGCCGCAGCTGGAGCTCCTGCAGTGATTTGCCGACCATCCTGGCCGGTACCGGTACCTTTGCCATCTGCGACTCGGCGGGCAGCTCGAAGTAATCAAACCCGGTTCCCTCGACGGTGCGCATTTTCGCCAACAGGGCGTTGCGACGCAGAACCTCACGGTCAAACGCCCCCAACACGCTACGTCGCGTCACGATTCCCAAGAATCGTCGATCGACTTCGTTGTCGATTACGGGAAGCTGACCCAAGTCCCGCAACCATAGCTTCTCATTCACCTCGACGAGCGAGGTCTCCGGCGTGACGACCGGAATCTCGGAAACCAAGTCCGCGGCGATCACGAGTGGCCGCATGTCCTCTTCGTTCAGGAATCGCTTGACCTCATGCAGCTCGACGATACCGAGGAAGCGTCCGTCCTCATCCCCGATGTAGAGCTGCAACCAACGCGACTCATTGAAGATGTCGACCAGTTTCTCGAGCGGCAGGGCGTGTGAATGAAGTTCCACGTTGGGGAGCATGATGTCGTTCACCGACAGCGATCGCATCAGTCGCTCCTGTGGTGTCCCCTCCCACTCCATACCGCGGCGCCTCAGTTCAGCGGTGTAGATCGAAGTTCGACGTAGCGCCTGCGATGTCCAAAAAGCCATCACCGCGGTGAGCATGAGTGGGAGCACGATGCCGTAGTTCTGAGTCAACTCGAAGATCATGATGATCGCCAGAAAAGGCGCGTGCGTCGTCCCGGCGACCAAACCGCTCATCCCGGCCAGCGCATATGCGCCGGCAGATCCGGTCTGTTCCGGTACCCAGGCGTGTCCGGCGCCACCAAACACACCACCCAGCATCGCTCCTAGAAACATCGTCGGCGTAAAGATGCCGCCCGAACCACCCGACGCGAGCGTTGCGGAGGTGGCGATCATTTTGACAAAGAACAAAGTCGCCATGAGCGCCAGGCTCAACTGTCCCGCCAGAACCAGGTTTATCGGCAAGTAACCGTTACCCAGCACGAACGGCCAGGCCACCGCTAGGAGTCCGATGACCACCCCTCCGAGCGTCATCCGTGCCAACTGCGAGAGCTCTGAGCGATCCCACAGACGGTACATGCGTTCCATCGCGACCTGGAACAACACCGCACCCAACCCAGCCAGGAAACCGAGTACCAGATACGGCACGATCTCCCACACCGACACCATCACGTACTCCGACCCCGGTGGATAGATCGGACCGGGGCCGACAAATACGCGCGTCACCAAAGTCGAGATCGCGGCCGCGATCACCGCCGGACCAAAGAACAACATGTTGAAGGAACCGATAATGACTTCCATGACGAACAGCGTTGCACCGATCGGGGTGTTGTACGCGGCCGCGAACCCGGCTGCAATCCCCGCAGCCATCAAGATGCGGACCCGGTCCTCCGAGAATTGGAACGAGCGACCGACGCGCGAGCCAATCGCCGCAGCGATCTGACCCATCGGCCCCTCGCGACCGACAGCACCACCCGAAGCCAGCGTCATCAATGACGACGAGGCACGCTCAAGCGCAGCGGACAGCTGAATCGTCTGCCCACCGATCGAAATCACCTCGAGGATCTCGGGGAACCCCTTCTTTTCCCGCCGCAACCGGGAAAAGAACACTGCCAAGACGGCCGCCGCACCGGCCCCGAGAATCGGAACCCCCAGCCGGTAGTAGCGCGGCGCTCCCAGCGCCGCCACGATCAGTTCATCAGGACGACCCCAGAGCAACCAGAGCGCCACGTCGAAGAACCTCCGAAACGCCGCACCAGCGAGCCCCCCTAGGAGCCCAACCAGACAGACAGCGATGAAGAAGAGTGCGTTCTGGTTACCAGCGAACTGGGCGCGAAGATGTCGAGCGACGAGTTGAGCCGGGAAGCCGATGGCATTCAAGAAGGACAGGTTCACACACTACGATAGCGAACGCGGGTCGGAGAACGCTACGGTGCCGTGCTGATATCGCGTTTGTGCCGCCGGTAGTACCGGCGAGCTTTGGCGCGGTTTCCGCAGTCACCCATCTTGCACCAGCGACGGCTACGATTGCGGCTCGTGTCGACAAACAACCAGGTGCAGTTATCGCCGTCACACTCCTCCACGCGCTCGATCACATCGGAGCTCAAAAGATCTGCCGCGTCGCGGACGATGGGCCACAGCACGCGATCGAGCTCGTGCTCACCACCGACAAAGCGCCACTCGAAGCGATTCTCACTCGGGGTGAGCTTGAGCCGCGCCATTGCACTCGACAACTCTCGATCGAGAATTGCCAAATCTCGCTCAGCTGGCTCACGATCAGCGTGAATCGAATGAAAAATCCGAAACAACCCTTCGCGCAGATCGATCGCGCGTTCGAAAACTTCGTTCGCCGCCTCCGGGGTACTCGCCGCCTTCGTCAGAAGCGCGGTCACCTCCTCGGCCCTTAGTAACGCTTCTGACGCGCTCCATTCGACGATATCCCCATAGCTCTCGAGCCAGTCGGGAGGCCCGTTGCGCTCCCCGCCCTCGGTATTGATGAAATCAAGGCTCGGCCGGCCACCAACCTGGGGGCGATCCTCAAAGTTTTTTATACTAACCATCAAAGATTACTTGACAGGTTAGTATTCGTCGTGTACAATATCACCATCAAACCGATTTTAGCTGGTTAGGAGGCTGCCGTCAAGGGCCGGAGCCCCCTGGCCATCAGAAAGGGAGGTTCTCAAATGCTCGGGTGGCTTCGGATTTCGAACGGAAGGAAGCCGGCGAATGGCCGGCCAGGCTCTCGCGTCAACTCCCGGCGGCGTCGACCAGCGCTGCAGATCGCCAACCTGCGGTTTTCGCTCTTCCCGATCGAGGAGCGACGCCGGGACCGCGGAGCGCATCGCGCGATTCTCGATGCCGAGAGTGAGCCACGGTCCGTCTATCTGCCACCACCTCCGGCATGACTTCGATCTCGCGTCCCGTGCTAGCGGTTGCCACCGCCTGTGTGTTGTGGGGTTTGGCGTTCTTGTTCGCCAAGATCGCGCTGGTTGAGCTGGGCACCATGCACCTCGTGCTGTACCGCTTCGCGATCACCTCGGCCATTCTCGCCGGTGTCGCGCTGCGCATCGGCCAGCTCCCTAACTGCCGCGACGTTCCATTGTTGGTGTTGACCGGCGCGCTGTGCGTACCGCTGACGATGCTGACTCAGTTCGCGGGGCTCGAGCGGACCAGCGTCGCCAGCGCTTCGTTGATCATCGGTGCGGGGCCGCCGCTCATCGCGCTGGCCGCGTTTGTGGTCCATCGCGAGCGACTCGGAGCGTGGGGGTGGGCGGCGATCTTCCTCTCCACCCTGGGGGTCGGGATTATGGTCGGGCTTCCCGGCCCAAATCGAGACTGGACCGGCGACGGTTTGGTGTTTCTGTCGATGTGCTTTGTGCCGTTGTGGGTTCTCCTGAGCCTCCGGTTTGTACGCCTGTACTCGGCCACGCTGGCGACCACCTACATCTTGATTGGCGGCACTTTGACGTTGATGCCAATCACGATCGGCTGGTCGGGGCTTCCGCCGACCGACCTCTCAGGCCAAGGTTGGGGCGCGCTGCTTGCGCTGGCGATCGTTTGCACGGTGGCTCCGTTTCTTCTCTGGAATTGGGGCGTCAGCCGGATGGAAGCCGGACGCGCCGGCGTGTTTATCAATCTCGAGCCCGTCGTCGGCGCAGCATCGGGTATCGCCTTGCTCGGCGACTCGCTGACCGGAAGCGCGGTCACCGGCGGAGCGCTGATTCTGGTCGCTTCCGCAATCGTCACCCGCAGCTAGAGGTTTCTCTCCAAGCCGGGCTCCACCCCGCCGCAAAACCCGCCGGTTGACTCACTCTGTTGTGGAGCGCGACCTTAGGGATCACGATCGCGCCCCGCTCGCCCCTAACAATTACCGGTTGGAGGTTCCCCGTGGCCGAGACCGATCGTTACAAAGCGCTCCGCCTGGCTCTCGTCGTGTTTGGCTTGATCTTCATCATCGGCATCTACCCGATGACCCGGATCTGGCCCGAGGGGTGGCGCTGGGTCCCAAATCAGCCCGAGTACGAAGGCATGATCATGGGCGTCTACGCGACGCTCGGGATCTTTATGCTGCTGGCGTCGCGCAATCCCGCCGAGCACCGGAGCCTGATTCTCTTCGCCGCCTGGTCGAGCATCGTCCATGCGTTGATCATGGCGTTCCAAGCGCTCGGCGACGAGGCCGACAGCGGTCACTTGTTTGGCGACGTGCCAGCACTCGCACTGGTCGGTGTGCTGTTGCTCGTTTTGGCACCAAAAAGAACGCCCGTATCCTAAAAGGAAGAGGAGGCAAACGGTGAACACGAAACGCTTGCTTATGAGTTTTGTGGCGACTTACATCGTGTACCAGATCCTCGGGTACCTGGTCCACGAAGTGTGGCTCGCCGACACTTACGAGTCGCTGGCGGCCGTGTGGCGGCCCGCGGCCGAGATGGACGCGAAGATGTGGGTCTTTTTTGTCACCAGCGCGTTTTTCTGCTTCTTCTTCTGCTACATCTTCGCCCGGGGCTACGAGAATCGTGGACTTGGCGAGGGGATTCGATACGGCGTGATCATCACGTTGTTCTACACGCTCCCCGTTGCCTACGACTCGTACGTGATCTACCCGATCCCATACAGCCTGGTACTACAGTGGCTCTTCAGCGGCCTCGTGGTCTCAGTCATCCTCGGGATCGTCGCGGCGATGGTGTACAAGCCGCGAGCAACTGCCTAGGGTCCACGTAAACTCACGGGTCACTCTCGAGCCCGCGCCGCTCGTGCGCGGGCTCGCGGTGATCGCGATCGGCCTCGTCGCGGCGAGCGTTGTGGCCCAAGTGTGGGGCCATCTGCTCCCCCCAAACAGATCCCAAGGGATCGTCGAGATGTTCAACCTCGATGCGGAGGCGAATCTTCCGACCTACTTCGCTTCGCTTCTACTCGCTCTGGTCGCCTTGCTATCAGCCGCGATCGGCAGTGTGATTCGCGCTCGAGGCAACGAGTGGGTGCGCCACTGGCATGGGCTCGTTCTCGTGTTCTTGTACCTGTCGATCGATGAGTCGCTGCAGCTGCACGAGCGCGTGATCGAGCCCGTTCGCCTCGCCCTTGGGCTTGGGGGTTGGCTCTACTTCGCCTGGATCATACCCGCATCGTTTTTCTTGCTCGTTTTTCTACTGGCCTACTGGCGCTTCTTCCGATCACAACCGGTGTCATTGCGACGAGGACTCTTCTGGGCCGGGCTTCTCTACGTGGCGGGTGCCATCGGTTTCGAGCTCGTCGGCGGCCACCACTTCGAGCGATTTGGCCCGGATAACCTCGCCTACGTGGCGATCACAACTCTAGAGGAAGGCTTGGAGTTGGCCGGTATTGTGGTGTTGATTCATGCCTTCACAGAGTACTTGGTCCACCTCGAAACGATCTTCGAACTCGGATCGCGCAACTCAGCCTAGCTGCGGACGTCAACTCACGCGCTCGAGCGTCCATCGCGGGATTTCGACCGACGACTTCATCCTCACCGCCGAGGGCCGTATATCGGCGAGTAGCCTAACGCGGCGGGCGCTTGACGAACTGTCCGCGGCCAACCGAGCCGACGAACTCACCGTCCGACGCCGCCAGCTCACCGCGCACCCACACTTTTGTCGGCGCACCCACCGTTGCGAACCCCTTGTACACGTTGTAGTCGCAGCGCGAAAAGTGGGTCTCCGCCGAGATCGTGTTCGTTGCCGTGGGATCCCACAGTACGAGGTCCGCATCCGCACCAGCTTCAATCACACCCTTGCGCGGGTGGAGACCAAAGATCTTGGCTGGGTTCGTACAACAAAGCTCGACCCAACGATTGACGCTGATCCGCCCCTTATCGACCCCGTGCGTGTAAAGCAACGGCAACCGCTCCTGAAGCCCCATGAATCCATTCGGAATCAGCCGAAAGTCGTCACGCCCCATCTGCTTTTGTTCGCTGAAGCTGAACGCACAGTGGTCAGTCCCCATGACCGAGATGTCGTCGTCTGCCAGCGCTTTCCACAACGCGTCCTGGTCGTTCTTCTTTCGCAGCGGGGGCGACAGCACGTACTTGGCGCCCTCAAAGTCGGGCAGGTCGTATAGCGAGTCGTCCAGCAACAGATACTGCGGACACGTCTCTCCCCACACCGGCTCACCCCTCGCGCGTGCCGTCGCTATCCGCTCGACCGCATCGTCGCACGTCACATGCACGATATACACCTGCTGACCGACGATCGCGCCGAGATCGATCACCCGGCCGGTGGCCTCACCCTCGGCTCGTGGAGGCTGAGCGAGCGCGTGATAACGGGTGCCGGTGTTGCCCTGCTCGGCGAACCGGTCGGCCAGCATGAGCTGGATGTCTCCGTTGACCGCGTGCACGTTGACAAACCCGCCAGCCGCCTTGGTCGCCTCGAGAATGTGAAAGATCTGTTCGTCGTTGACGTCGAACACGCCCTTGTAGGCCATGAAGATCTTGAACGACGTGATGCCGTGATCGCTGACGACCTTGGGGATCTCTTCGGCGATTCGATCGTCCCAGTCGACAACCGCCATATGAAACGTATAGTCGTGGGCCGCCTTGCCGGCTGACTTTTCATACCATACGTCGAGCGTTTCGAGCAGTGACTCGCCCTTGGCAGGGATCGCGAAATCGATCAAACCTGTCGTCCCGCCCATGATCCCCGCGATCGTGCCGCTCTCGAAATCGTCGATCGATACCGTTCCCATGAAGGGCAACGCCATGTGAACGTGCGGATCGACCCCACCGGGGATCAGGAGTTGGTCGGAACCATCGACAACCTCGTCGCCAGACTCGGCCCCGACGTCCGGGCCAACGGCGGTGATCTTCTCACCTTCGATCCGGACGTTGGCGCGCGTTGTCTCGGTGGCGCTGACGACCTCGGCGTTCTGGATCAGCATCGTCATGCGTTCAAGGTCGAACAAAAACCGTCTGTCGGCAATGGGCTGGGGTACCTAGAAACCGGGTCGCGTAAGGTCTTTCCGTACTCAAGACACCGACCCAACGACGTCTACCAACGTCGTCCAGTCGATGTTTCCGCCGCTGACGACGCAAACGACGCGACCCGACCCGGCCCGACCGGATAAAGCGGCAGCGACTGCGGTAGCCGCTGCCCCTTCAACGACCACGTGATTGCGCTCGAGGACGAGCTTTAGCGCTTTCGCGACCGAATCGAGCGACATCACAATCGAGTCGTCGATTACACCCTGTACCAGCGACCACATTTCCTCGAGAACGGTCTTCCCACCGATGCCGTCGACAAAGCTCGGCGTGTACTCGACCTCCTGTCGGCGACCTGCATCCAACGATGCTTTCAGCGGTGCAGCGCTCTCGACCTCACACGCGTAGACCTTGGCTCCGGGGATGCGCGCCTTTACCGCGGTGCCGACACCCGAGCTCAGTCCGCCGCCACCGTACGGGATCACCACCGCATCCATGTCGGGGAGGTCGTCGACGATCTCGAGCCCGATCGTGCCGTTACCGGCGATGACCGCTGGATCGCTGACGGGATGGATGAAGAGGCCGTTGAGGCCGGGGAAACGGTGTTCGATGATGGCGTTCCACCACGCTTCGAACGGGGCCTTTATGATCTCGCCGCCCAACCGCTCGATCGCGCTCAGCTTGGTGCTCGGCGCGTGATCGGGGACGACCACCTTGCACGCCACACCCATTTGGCGGGCGTTCCACGCCACGCCCTGAGCCATGTTGCCCGCGCTCGCCGTTACGACCCCGTCTTGCAACCGTTCCTTTCCCGCCAACCGCATCGCGTTGCCGGCGCCGCGCAGCTTGAACGATCCGATCGGTTGCAGGTTCTCG
>CBDUCI010000014.1:0-23839 GCA_965365605.1 uncultured bacterium | reverse complement strand
CATCGCGTTGCCGGCGCCGCGCAGCTTGAACGATCCGATCGGTTGCAGGTTCTCGAGCTTGAGCCAGATCTCGGTTGACCCGCTGTCGACGTTCAGACGAACGAGCGGTGTGCGCACGATCACATCCGCGATCCGGTCGCGTGCGGCGCCGATGTCATCCAGCGTCGGCGGTGTGACCGCCCCAACGATCATCTCAGAGGTCGATCTCGCAACCGATGTCGGTGTCGAGCGCCTTCTGGTAGGCGTGATGTGCCGCGGCCAGATCCTCGACCGCGACGCCAAGCGACTTGAAAAGCGTCACCTGATCTGGGTTGGTCCGACCTTCGATACGACCCGATACGAGCTCTCCGATCTCGCCAACGATATGGTCGTCCTCGATCGCTCCTTCGGCTTTGGGGATCAAGAAATCACCAGCCTCGTTGAGGGCAGACTCGCGCCGATCGACGAACAGTTGGGAATCGACGACGGCGCGCGTGTCGAGCTCCCGGGCGGTGGGAAAACAAGCGCCCACTGCATTGATGTGCGTACCGGGTGACAACCATTCGCCACACACCACCGGGTCTCGAGCTGAAGTTGTCGTACAAATCAGGTCAGCCTGATCGACGGCTTCTCGGGCGGAATGCGCCACATCGATCGGGATCCCTGAGCGATCGGAATGGTAGGCGGCGAACGCGCGAGCGTTGTCTTCCGATTGGCTGTAGACCACCGCCGACGTGACTGGTCGGACGATTCGCATCGCATCGAGGTGGCTCCCGGCCTGGACACCGGACCCCAGGATCGCCAACCGGTTGGCGTCTTCGCGCGCCAACAACCGGGTCGCAACGCCGCTGGCCGCGGCCGTACGGATGGCGGTGATTGAGCTGGCATCGACGATCGCCACCAGTCGCCCGTGCTCCAACTCGAACAACAACACCGCTCCCTGGTGGGAATCGTAGGGCGTCCCCTCGTTGCCCGGCATGACGGTCAGGATCTTTATGCCGCTCAATGGCGGGGATTTGGTGACCGCCGGCATCAGCCCGAGCAGTCCGTCGCCGCTCGGAAACCGCACCAGCGATCGCAACGGATTGACCGACTCTTCTCGAGAAAGAGCCGCCAACGCGTTGCCGACAACCTCGATGCACTCGTCCATCGGAAGAAGCGCTTCGACATCACTTCCGCTCAGAGTTCGTACCTTCATGCCGGTTCCTCTCGTTGTCCAAACATCTCGGCCAGTGTTCCCAGGTCGACGTTGCCGCCCGACACGACAGATGCGACCCGCGCGCCAGCGGGCAATGCGATCCGGCCCGACAGAATAGCCGCCGTCGCGGCCGCCCCCGAACCCTCCACGATCAGCTTGCAGCGCGTCAGGAGGAGCCCCATCGCTGTGGCGATCTCCTCCTCGCTCACGACAACGACGTCGTCGACCGCACGCTGGGCGATCTCGAGCGGCAAGCGGCCAACGAAAGGTGGCGTCATGCCGTCGGCCAGCGTCGGCTGGGGCCGCGGTACGGTCACCGGCTCACCCGCCTCGAGCGCCGGCCCGAGGCCCGGCCCCGCCTCCAGCTCAACAGCAATGATACGGGTCTCCGGTCGAACCGCTTTCACCGCCGACGCGATGCCTCCAAGCAACCCACCACCACCGACCGGCACGACCACCGCGTCGACGTCGGGAAGGTCCTCGACGATCTCGAGCCCGGTCGTCCCGGCACCCGCTAACACAGCAACGTCGTCAAACGGGTGCACAAACGTCGCCCCTCGAGCCTGACGCTCCTCCTCGACACGCTCGAAGAGCGTCGTTCGGTCGGCCTGGAGGATCACTTCGGCACCGTAGTCCGTTACCGCATCGATCTTCGATTGCGGCGCGTCGGTAGGCATCACAACGGTGCAAGGCGCGCCGACTTCGCGCGCTGCCCATGCGACCCCTTGAGCGTGATTACCGGCTGACGTCGTGATGAGACCGGCGGCCTGCTCGTCGGATCCGAGCGACTCGATCTTGTTGAGCGCTCCCCGAGGTTTGAACGAACCGGTCTTTTGAAAAGATTCGCACTTGAGATGAAGTCTGACGCCGACCCGTTCGCCGAGCGTTCTGCTAGTCACAATCGGCGTACGGTGTACCCGTCCGGCGATTCGCGCTGCCGCCGCTCGGATCTCCTCAAGTGGGACCAACCGACTAAGTGGTTTCGTCGATAATCTCGATGCGGTCGGGACGATTCGGGACGACACACAAAAACTCGAACTGCTCGTCTCCTTCGACCGCGTACCAATGAGGCGTTCCGGCTGGGATATAGACCACGCTTCCAGGCTCCACGTCAACGACGTCATCACCGATACCGATCCGCGCCTGGCCGGCCAGCACGTACTGTTCGTGCTCAACGGTGTTGGTGTGCTTCGGCATCCCGCCGCCGGGCTCCATGATGAACCGCCGCAGCGCAAAATTCGGTGCTTCGTCGGGACCGATGAGAACCTGCCGGCGAGTGCCAGTGCCCGCGTTCACGGGCTCCGAGGCAACGTCGGCCGCATTCCTGACCACCATCAATAGACCCCTGGAATCGGTCGTTTCGTTCGTGCGCGGTACTCCAAGCAATCTGGTCCCAGCGCGATCATCGCCAGCCAATCCGCGCGGCCTTGGCACCTCGGGCGCGGCGGACGATGACCATCAAAACCTCACCGGCTCCCCACGCCAGGAAGGTGTACTGAAAAAACCTGTTCCATCAGTAGAACAAGCTGTCCCGTTTCTCACCCGTGTAGTCGATGTACACGGTCTTCCACTCACTGTAGAAGTCGATCGCGGTCTTCCCCATCTCGCGCATGCCGACACCGGTGGCTTTCGTGCCACCAAAGGGCAGTTGGGCCTCACCGCCCATCGTCGGGGAGTTCACGTGTGTGATACCGGTATCGATGCCGCGGATGAAGCGGAAGGCACGCGAGTTGTCGGCGGTATAGATCGACGACGTGAGACCATACCTGGTGTTATTGCAGACCTCTAGACCGGTTTCGAAATCGGGAACACGGATGATGGCGAGAACGGGCCCAAAGATCTCCTCCTGTGCGATTTTGCTGTCTGGATCGACCCGATCGAACACCGTCGGCTGTACGAAGTATCCATTGGCGTGCTCGGGCCCGGTGAGTGGTTCGCCACCGGCGAGACATTCGGCGCCCTCCCGTTTGCCGATCTCGATGTACTCGAGCACCGTGTCATACTGCGACTGATCGACCGAAGGCCCCATACCGGTCTCCGCGGCCAAACCATCGCCAACAACGATTCCCCGGGCGTGTTCGACCACACGCCCGACGAACTCGTCGGCTATATCGTCGACGACCACCGCCCGCGACGTCGCTGTGCACCGCTGGCCGGTCGAGCCAAACGCGCCCTGAACCGTCCCTTCGATCGCCAGCTCGAGATCAGCATCCTCGAGCACCAGCACCGGGTTCTTGCCGCCCATCTCGCACTGCACCTTCTTCAGATGGTGCGCACCGTCGACGTACAATCCGGCGCCGATCTCGTTGGAGCCGGTAAATGATAGCGCCTTGACTCGTGGGTCCTCGACGATCGTCTGCCCCACCATCGAGCCGCTGCCGTAGACCAGATTTATCACACCTCTTGGAAGGCCAGCCTCGACGAACATCCCGATGACCAGCTCCGCTGTCTCGGGCGTCAACGAGGCCGGCTTGAACACGACCGTGTTCCCCGCTACCAATGCTGGGGCGATCTTCCAACCTGGGATCGCCACCGGGAAGTTCCAGGGTGTGATCGCGCCCACGACGCCGATCGGTTCGCGCACCGTGTAGGCAAACGTGTTGGCCAGCTCGGATGGCATCGTATCGCCGTCGAGCCGCATCCCCTCGCCGGCCATGAACTCGAGGATGTTAAGCGTCTTCTGGACCTCACCCTTGGCCTCGGGAAGGATCTTGCCTTCTTCGCGAGTCAGCGAACGGGCAAGCTCATCCGTGCGCTCGGTCATCAAACGATGGACGCGCGAGATCAATCGACCGCGCTCTGGCGCAGGTGTAGCTCGCCACCCCGGCAGCGCGCGCTCAGCGGCGGCGATCGCCGCCTCGGTTTCACCCTTCGACGACAGCGGCAGTTCGCCGATGACATCTTTGGTATTGGCGGGGTTGATGTTCGGGGCCCAATTATCGGTTTCCGTCTTTTGCCACTCGCCATCGATGTAGTTCCGATAGCGACGTCTCGTGCTCACGATGACTCAGCCTCCCCAGCTTCGAGGTTGGCGACGTTTCGGAAGCGCCACGAAACCAGCAACAGGCTCAACACGAGCAACACATTGAGATACACGACCGTCTCCAACGCCTGCCACTCGAGGAGCAGCATCAGGAACATTGAAAACGTCTGCAGTAGCGCCGCCAACATGAACACGTACGACATCCCCCGGGGCTCGAGGCGCACCGCCAACATGCCGATCAACATCACCGCCAGGATCGCGTACAGCATCCAGGCGGCTACGCGATCCGCTATCGGCAATGGCGGCTCGAACTCACCGAGCAAATAGAAGTACAAAGCGAAGACGGGAATCGTCAGCAGCAGTGCGCCGGTGCGGGGGCTCAAGCGATCTCCTTACTATCCGATTGCAGCGAAACTGTCGTCGAGAATCTCGACTGCTCGATCGATGTCGTCGGTGCCGATGTTGAGGCACGGCGCGACCCGCGCGACGTTACCGTAGAGCCCACCCCTACCGATCAAGAGACCGCGTTTCTTCGTCTCTTCCATGAGCTGCAGGCTCTCCGAGACCGCCGGCTCCTTGGTCTGACGATCGGTAACCATCTCGATCCCCTGCATGAGCCCCATGCCACGCACATCACCGATCAGCGCATACTTTTCCTGGAGCTTCTCCAGACCGTCTCGCAACCGCCGTCCCTGGGCCTCGGCGTTCTCGACCAAATTATCCTCTTCGATCACCTGAATCGTCGCGCGCGACGCCGCACACGCCACCGGGTTGCCGCCGAACGTCGACAGCGTCAACCCCTCCCACTTGGCGGCGATGTCAGGTGTCGTCACCGTCACTCCCATCGGGAGCCCGTTGGCGACCCCCTTGGCCATCGTCATTATATCTGGCGTCACGCCGTACTGTTCGACCCCCCACATCTTACCGCCGGTCCGGCCCCAACCGGTCTGGACCTCGTCGGCTATCAGCAGCCCTTCGTGACGTCGCACGATCTCGGCAGCGATCTGAAAGTACTCCGCCGGTGGCGTGACAAATCCGCCGACCCCCATGATGGGCTCAGCGATCATGCACGCTACCCGGCCCGGTGTCGTCGTCTTGATCAACTCCTCCAGATCTTCTGCGCACGCCACTCCGCAGGATGGGTACTCGAGCTTGAGCGGACAGCGATAGCAGTAGGGAGCCAGCGCGTGCTTGATGCCGGAGATGTAGTCGACGCTGCGCCAAGGCGCGTGCGCGGTCAACGTTACCGCCAACATCGAGCGCCCCGAGTAGGCGTGACGCAGCGCGATCACGGCTTGATTGCCGGTTGCCGCTTTGGCCAGCATGATCGCGGTTTCGTCGGCCTCGGTACCGCTGTTGGTGAAGAACGTCTTAGACAACTCGCCTGGCGTGAGCGAAGCGATCTTCTCCGCCAGCTCCACGATCGGCCCGGTCGGGTAGAGCGTCGATGTATGGACCAGCGTTTCCGCTTGCTGCTGGATCGCATGGGTCACAGCGGGGTGACAATGGCCGACCGGAACGGTCAAGATCCCGCCAAAGAAGTCGAGGTACTCGTTACCGTCATAGTCGTACAAGTGCTGGCCGCGCCCACGGGCCAGTGGCAGTGGCGTTTCGTAATACCGTATCACCGCATCCCATAGATAGCGATCGTGGCGAGCGTTGATCTCCGCTGCGCGGTCGGCGGTCCGCGTCGACTCCATCTTATGCCCTCCGTTTCGTTCCTCTTCGCTGTTGGTAGAGTGACAACGCGAACAAGACGAACACGATGACCGCGAACACCATCGGTGGGGGAAACTGGTACGCGATCGTGATCACAAGCAGCAGGCCAGTGAATACGAGGTTGGCGACAGTCAGCGCTCGGAGCTTTCCATGCACTGCGACAGTCTCGAGAACAAGCAGATTCAAGGTCCCGACGTACAGAAGAAGCACCGAGTAGCTGGCGTTGAGGATCTGAACCGCGCCCCACGCCGACGACCGCATCGGGCCAACCTGTATCTGCAGATCCCTCATCAGTTGGTGAAGCTCCGCGTCGGCAGCGCTTCGAGGCGGGCCAAAGTTCGCGTTATAAACCGCCAGCGAATGAACCAGACCAAACAGAACCAGCCCCACCGCCGCCCCTAAGAACATTCTCTGTCCGGGGGCTACCCGCGCTGCCAACCCCGCTGTCATAGCAGCGCGGCTATCTCGTCGTACGTTTCAGGTCGCCGGTCACGGAAAAACTGCCACGTCTGACGAACTTCCTCGATCATGTCGAGGTCGAGCTCAGCGACGACGACCGCGTCGCGGTCGCGGGGGGCTTGGGCGATGATCTCCCCGCGTGGATCGGCGAAGTACGATTTGCCGTAGAACTCGCCGATGTCCCACGGGTTCTCGTGTCCGACGCGATTGATCGCGCCGATGAAGTATCCGTTGGCGACCGCGTGGGCCGGTTGCTCAAGCTCCCACAAGTACTCCGAAAGCCCGGCTACTGTAGCTGATGGGTTGAAGACGATCTCCGCACCGTTCAACCCCAGGATCCGCGCGCCCTCGGGAAAGTGACGATCGTAGCAGATGTACACCCCGACATTCCCGAACGCCGTCTCGAACACCGGGTATCCGAGGTTGCCGGGTTTGAAGAAAAACTTTTCCCAGAAGCCAGGCGCACAGTGCGGTATGTGATGCTTGCGATACTTGCCGAGATACGATCCGTCGGCGTCAAAGACCGCAGCGGTGTTGTAGTAGACCCCGGTGATCTCCTCCTCGTACACCGGCAGCACAAGCACCAAGCCGTGCTCTCGTGCCAGGTCCGCGAACTGTCGACAAGTCGGGCCGTCAGGAACCGGCTCGGTGAGTTGGTACCACTTTGCGTCCTGGTCCGCGCAAAAATACGGCCCGTAGAAGAGCTCCTGCAGACAGCACACTTGCGCACCGCGCTCGGCGGCCTCAGCCAGCAGGGCCACATGTTTGTCGATCATCGACTGTTTGATCTCGTCGATCGGCCGGCTGGCGTCTCCATCGGGGATCGCCGCCTGGATCAGACCACCCTTGACCACTCTCGCCATGATGCCTCCATGAGGGATATCGTGCCCGTTCTCTGCCTTTAATCATAGCTGACGCTTGCGCGTCGTGCGACCGACCGTGCGTCACCCTTGACGCGTCAGACAGCACCCTCTTGTCGCAAGGTCTCGATCTCGTCGGCACCGTAGCCGAGCTCGCTCAACACCTCATCGGTGTGCTCGCCGAGCTCGGGGGGACGAGTTCGGACCTCGCAGGGCGACGCCGATAGCTTGATCGGCACACCGACCAGGGGCAGCGGCTCGCCGTCCGAGCCCGAAACCTGGACGATCATCTCGCGGGCCTTGGCCTCGGCCGAATCGAGTGCGGCGGGCACGGTCCGGATTTCGCCGCACGGGATGTCAGCCGCCGACAGATCGGCGATCCAGGCAGCGGTCGATCGGGAAACGACGATCGACTCCAGCTTCGGAATGAGCTCATCCCGGTGAACGTTGCGCTGGCCGTTGGTGACATAGCGCGGGTCATCGACCCACTCGGGCTTGCCAATCACCTCGCACAGCCGCACCCACTGGCGCTCGTTTCCGGCGCCGATGTTGATCCACCCGTTTTTGGTCTCAAACGTCTGGTAAGGAACGATCGACGGGTGAGCATTGCCAAGCCGCACCGGCTTCTTCCCACCCGACCACCAGTTTTGCGCGTGATAAGTCAACAGCGATAGCAACCCATCGTGAAGAGCGACCTCGACGTGTTGCCCCTCCCCGGTTCGGGTACGCTCGAGCAGTGCTGCCAAGATCCCCTGAACGACCAGCAGCCCCGCGGTTTCGTCGCCAAGGGAGATCCCGACCCGGGTGGGTGGACCCGCTGGATCACCGGTGACGTCCATCACACCCGACTCACCCTGCACGATCACGTCGAACGACGGTTTGTCGGCGCCCGGGCCCTCCGCTCCATAACCGTTGATGACGGCGTAAACGATTCTCGGATTCCGTTCGTGGACCGCGTCGTATGGGAACCCCAGTCGGTCGAGTACGCCGGCGCGAAAGTTCGAGATCACGACGTCGGCACGCTCGAGCATACGCCACAGGATACGTTTGCCACCATCGTGCTTGAGATCGAGCGTGCAGCTGCGTTTGTTGCGGTTGACGGCAGTGAAGTAGGCGCTCGCTCCACCCGCGCCGGCGACCCACGGTGGACCCCACCCACGGGTCTCATCCCCGCCGTCGGGGCGCTCGATCTTGACGATGTCAGCGCCAAAGTCACCCAGCATCATCGTGGCGTAGGGTCCTGCGAGGATGCGGGTTAGATCCACGACGCGAACGCCTTCAAGCACCATTCATCGTCTCCGTGTCGAGGGTGGGTCGCACGGACGAACCGAGCCCAGCGTAGCTCACGAATGCGACCGCGAAGCCGACAAACCAGGCATAGGTGTAGATCGAATGGAAGATCGACGGGATTTTGTCCGCCGATATCCAGCCGGCAGCCGCCAGAAAGCCCGGCACGTTGGGCGCAACCGCGAGCGCCAGGATCGCCACCGTCGCCCACCGCCAGCCGTCGCCATACCAGTAGATCCCATCTTCCGAGAAAAGCGATTCGGTATCCAAGCGCTGGCGGCGCACGAGCCAATAATCGGCAATCATGATGCCGGCCACCGGCCCCAGCAACGCGCTGTAACCGATCAGCCAGGTGAAGATGTACCCCTGGGTCGAGGCGATCAGCTTCCACGGCATGATGAGGATTCCGATCACCCCGGTGATGAGAGCGCCCACGCGGAACGAGATCCACCGCGGCGCGATGTTGCTGAACCCGATCGCGGGCGCCACGACGTTGGCCGCGATGTTGGTCGTCAAGGTGGCAACCGCCAGCGCGGCCATCGAGACGATCACCACGACCGGTGCCTCGAACCGCGACAGCAGAACAACCGGGTCCCACGGAGCGGCTTCGACTACGAGCACGTCGCTGAACTGCAGCGCAGCCGCACAAGTGGCGGCGATGCCGATAAACGCGAACAGCGTCATGGTGGTCGGCAACCCCAGGACTTGACCCCACGCCTGGTCGGTCTGGCTCCTCGCGTAGCGGGTGAAATCGGGGATGTTGAGCGACAAGGTCGCCCAGAAACCGACCATCGCGGTCAGGCCCGGCAGGAACAGGAACCAGAAGCCAAGCCCCCCTCCAGCCGGCGTGGCGTGACCGGTCAGCGTCGGGCTCACTACACCGCTACGGTCCCTGAGCTGGGCCGCCAGGACACCCCCCGCGGCACCCGAGGTGAGCGTCATCGGTTCCCCGGTGTAGGGCATCCATTCCGCCTGCGATACCGCTTCGCGCGCACCGTCCTCGGACGGTGCCGCCGCCATCCGAAATTCGCTGGCGCGCGGACCGTCCGTATCCGCCAGGCTCGTCAGACGCACTTCCTCGTCTGTGACGACCAACGACGGTTGCGAGAACTGACGGCTGAACGACAACGCGTTTCCGAGCCCGCCGGGTGACGTGAACGTCCACGCCAGGAGCGCCAACCCGATCGCCAACAGCATCGGTGCTCCCCACGCTTCGAGCCACTTGATGCGTTCCGTCCCAGACCAAGCGATCCAGACGTTGAGTGCCCAAAACGCCAAGAAAGCGACCAGCTCCCAGACGTTCAGACCCAGCCAGCCGATCGTCGGTGCATCACCGATCGCGGGCGCGACGACGCGCGTCAACGCGTACAGCGCATGACCACCGATCCAGGTCTGAATGCCAAACCAGCCGCACGCGACCAGCCCCCGAAGCAGGGCGGGGACATTCGCACCGAGAATGCCAAACGGCGCTCGCAAGAGCACCGGAAACGGTACGCCGTACCTGGTTCCGGCATGGCCGTTGAGGATCATCGGCACCAGTACGACCACGTTACCGGCAGCGATCGTGAGAAGCGCCTGCCACCACGTCATGCCACTCGCGATCAGGCTCGAACCCAACATGTACGTCGGCACGCAGGCGCTCATCCCGATCCACAGCGCAGCGATGTTCCAGCGCGACCAGCGCCGCTCGTCGAGCGACGTCGGGACCAGATCGGCGTTGGCGTAGGGGGAGGCTGCTAGGGTCGCGCGGTCCATAGACGATGTTCTAACCCGACAGGGGACGATCCGCAATCTCCTCGGAAATCGACACCGATAGGTCTAATGCTTGGCATATATGGTTAAACAAGTCGCATTCTATGAACCGGAGTCGGGGTTTTCCTGACTTGACAAAATTTGACATGTCGTTCAAAATTTGAATGTCTAGTAGAATTTTTCAGAAAGGTCGTAGCGTGCCCACAGCCGGCACCGCACCCAAGCCGTCGCCCCGCATCCGAGAGAAGCGGCACCGCCGTCGAACGGAGATCCTCCACGCCGCACTCCGAGCGGTCCGCGAAAAGGGTTATCACGCCACCACGCTCGACGACATCGCCAACCATCTGGGGGTGCAAAAGACGGCGCTCTACCACTACTTCCCAGATAAGGAATCGATCCTCTACCAATGCCATCTCGACTCGCTGGCCGAGGTCGAGCGCTTTTCGAAAGAGGCGCAGAGGCGATATACAACCGCTGCCGACCAGCTCGCTTACATCATTCGCGAGCACGTTCACGTGATGACCGAGACCCTCGAGGCGTCCCCGCTGGCGTTCGAGGTGACCGCGCTCTCATCCGAGCGACAGAAGAAGATCATCGCCGCCCGTGACCGGTACGAGCGACGAATTCGCAGAATCATCAACGAGGGCATCAAGAGCGGGGAGTTCCGCGCCGTCAACTCCAAGATCGCGGTATTCGGGATCCTCGGAGCGATCAACTGGATCGCCCGTTGGTACCGACCGGAAGGCAAGGTCCACACGCCCGAGCTTGGAGCTGAGTTCGCGGACCTGCTGGTGGGAGGCCTGACATGCAAGCCACAGAAGTAGAACGCCACTTCTCACCCCGTGAGAGCGATTCGTTCGCTTTCGAGGAGATCGAGTACAGCAAGCACGACGGAATCGCGCGCATCACGATAAACCGGCCCAAGAACTACAACGCGTACTCTACGCTCACGCTCGAAGAGATTGCCACTGCCTTTCGCGACGCCAGCTTCGATGATCGCGTCGGCGTCATCGTCTATACCGGCGCCGGCGATCGCGCTTTTTGCACCGGTGGTGACGTCAAGGAGTACGCCGCCAGCTACATCGCGACGCCGCGTGACTACTGGAAGTACATGGCGCTCTTTCGAGCCTACATCGAGAGCATCCTCAACACCGGCAAGCCGGTTGTGGCGAGGCTCAACGGAATGGCCGTCGGCGGCGGCAACGAGAGTCAGCTCGCGTGCGACCTGACGGTCATGGCTCAACACACGTTCATCAAGCAGGTAGGCACTCACGTCGGGTCGGTGGCTTGCGGGGGCTCCACGCAATGGTTGCCGCTGACCGTCGGCGACAAGCGCGCGCGTGAGATCCTGATGCTGAACGAACCGATCCCAGCCGTGAAGGCGTGCGACTGGGGTCTCGTAAACTGGGTGGTGCCGTCCGTGCGCCACGGCGAGGAGTGGATCGATGAGGCGGGCCCGGACGAAATAAAGAAAGCTCAACGCGGCGAGGACGGGTACGCGATCGATCTCGCCAAACTGGACGCTTTTGTGGACGACCTCGCCCAGAAGCTGCTCGCGTCATTCCCCGAGTGCACTCGCTACACGAAACAGCAGGTCAACTTCTGGAAGGACCTCGCGTGGCACTCGACCGTCCGCCACGCCCAGGATTGGCTGGCGTTGCACTACGCGTCGTGGGAGCCGTTGGAGGGGATGCGGGCTTTTGTCGAGAAACGCGAATCCCGCTACGACCTCCTGCGTAGACGGGCGGCCGAGGGCCGCCCGTCGGAGACCTTGTGGGGGCCGCCACTCAAGACCTGCGACGCTTGCGGCTCGAAGGACCTCCCGTCCGAACACGAGTTTTGCGGTGTGTGCGGGAATGCCATCGCGAAGGCCGGAACACCCGGGTGATGGGCGCCACCATCGAGACCCGCGTCGAGGGCGGCTTGGGCCGGCTCGTTTTGAACCACCCGCCGCTCAACATCTTGACCCAAGGCATGCTCACCGAGATGCGTGCGGCGATTCGAGAGTTCGAAGCGAGCTCGGCGGTGCGCGTGCTGCTCCTGTCAGCTCACGGTAAGCACTTCTCGGCGGGTGCGGATGTCGGTGAGCACCTACCGCCGCTTTACCGCCAGATGATTCCCGAGTTCCTCGAAACGGTCGCCGCCATAGATGCATTCCCGCTCCCGGTCGTGGCCACGGTTCAAGGCAAGTGCCTGGGCGGCGGGTTCGAGGTCGTGCAAGCAGCCGACATCATCATCGCTGCCGAGGACGCGTCGTTCGGACAGCCGGAAATCGTGCTCGGCGTCTTCCCACCCGCGGCGTGCGTCCTGCTGCCGGAGCGTTGCGACTCCGGGTTGGCCGCGGATCTAGTGCTGTCCGGAGCCGTGATCGAGGCGATCGAGGCCCTGAAGCACGGTTTGATCCGAAAGATCGTGCCCGCGAGCGAGCTCGAGGATGAAGCCACAGCCGCCGCACAGCGGATCGCGCGACACAGTCGGGCGGCGCTCGAGATCACCAAGCGCGCGCTTCGGAACGGTAGCACCCAGCGGCGCGCGGCGGCGTTTCGCGACGTGGGAGACATCTACGTCGAGGAGCTCATGAATACAGCCGATGCGATAGAGGGACTCCGCGCGTTTCAAGAGAAACGCCAGCCCACTTGGAGCCACCGATGACGTCGAACGGACATCCGACCGTCCTCCCGGACTGGACCGACCTTCCTCTCAACGAGGTTCTCTTATCGTGCCAGGAGCTCCTCGAGGACACCGACTTCCCGACCGTGAACCGGTGGCGCGAAAACGGCGGCAAGGTGATCGGCCACTTTCAGGTCTACTTCCCAGAGGAGATCGCTCACGCAGCCGGGACGCTGCCATTCAAGATCCGCGGAGCGCCGATCGAGCCGACGCAGGCTGACTCCCGGTTCGGCTCGTATCTGTGCTCGATCATCAAGACCTCGCTCGAGCTAGCGCTGAGCCAACGCGTCGAGCTCGACATGTTCGTTACGCACCCGATTTGCGACGCGGCCAGGAACCTAGCTGGCATCTGGGGACGAAACTTCCCGTATCCGTGTCAGATCCTGTACCTACCGCAGAACGCGAACTCGGACCACGCCGTCGCCTATCTGCGCGGTGAGTACGACCGCCTCAAGCGTGAGGTCGAGGCGATCGCCGGCCGGAGCATAGCCGAAGACGATCTGTGTCGATCGATTACCGTGTTCAACGAGAATCGGGCGCTGCTACGCGCGCTCTACGCGGTCAAGCGCGACAAGCCGTGGCTCCTGTCGGCAGACGAAGCGTACGTGCTCGTCGCTCTCGGCGGGATCGTGCCGCGCGAGGAGCACAACGCATTGCTTCGCGCTCTTCTGCCCCGCATCGAGGAGCGCGAAGCCCAACCGCGGGATCGGATCCGAGTCGTCGTCGAGGGCGGGTTCTGCGAACAACTTCCGCTCGACCTGGTACGCACCATCGCGAGGTCCTGCTATGTCGTTGATGACGATTTGCTGATCGGGCTGCGCTGGCTGATGGAGGATGTTTCGGTAAACGGCGACCCGCTTTTCAATCTCGCCCATTGCTACATCGAGAAATCCTCCCACAGTCCGGTTCAACACGACCTTCGCAAACCAAAGGAGGAGATGCTGCTCAAGCGCATAAGAGCCGCCGACGCCGAGGCAGCGATCGTACTGGCAGCCAAGATGTGCGAGCCGGGACTCGAGGAGCAGGTCGCGTATGTGCGAGCGCTGGACAAGGAAAACATCCCGTACTTCGTCAGCGAGTTCGAGGAGAGCATGACGAGTTTCGATAGCCTCGAGATCCAGCTCGAGACCTTCTTGGAAAATCTTCTGTTCGACTAGACGAGGACCCTCATGGCTGCAGTGGCAACCGACACTTCGATCGTAGGACGCGGTAATCAAGATGGCGCGAGGCTCTTTCGCGAGTGGTTCGAGGAGCTCGATCGTGCGGCCGAGGACGACACCGGTGCGGCGTACGTGTTCGTCATGGGCAGCCTGACCGAGCTGTTGCGCGTGTTCGACCTCCCGATCGTGTTCCCCGAGATCAACTCCTTGCAGACGGCGGTGCGGCGCGTCGCCCACGAGTACTTGAGCGAAGCCGAGGACTACGGCTATTCGCCCGACATCTGCGGGTATGTCAAAGCCGATGTCGCAGTCCAACTCCGCGGCGGCGAGCATCCGATGGGGCGCATCCCAAAACCTGCCGTCGCGATATGCACCAACGCATGCAACACGTACATCAAGTGGGCCGAGATCTGGGAGCGGATGCACGCCACCCGAGTCTTTACGTTGGACATCCCGGGCACCCGGGCGGCCGGTGGGCAGACTTGGCCCGGCGACCCCGATTTCGAGACCGATCGCCGGTACGTAGCGGAGCAGCTCAAAGAGCTGATCAGCGTCTGTGAGGATCAGACCGGGATCCGGTTTGACGTCGACCGGCTGCGCGAAACGATGAATCACGCGAACACGATGAACCGGTCCTGGAAACGGATACTGGAGTTGAACCAGACGCGTCCAGCGGTCTTCAACGCCCTCACCGACGGCACGATCTATCTCGGTGTCGCCAACGGATTCCGTGGCAGCGAAGCTGGTGCGTCGTATTTCGCAGATTTGGCCGAGGAGATGGAGTACAAAGCGAGCAACGGGATCGGGACCTTGACCGATGAGCAGTACCGATTGCTCTTTGTCGGTGTCCCGTGCTACCCGATCTTCCGGCGGTTCAACGAGTTGTTCACCGAATGGGGCGGAACGTTCGTCAACTCGACGTACCTGTGGTTCGCGTCCGGCGGCTCAAACCTGGGCTTCGAATACGATCTGGAGCGGCCGCTGGACAGCTTGGCCGAGGGCGTATTGATCAGCGTGCGCGATGCGATGGACAGCATGTTCTTCCAGAACCTGGTTCTTAGCCAAATGATCGATGACTACCACGCGGACGGGGTGGTTTTCCACCCCATCAAGAGCTGCCGGACGGTGTCGACCGGGTTGGCCGACAACCGAAGGTCGCTGATGGAGAACCGCGACACCGCGAGTCTTTTTCTCGAATCCGACATGATGGATCGACGCGTCGTGTCGGAAGCGCAGCTCAAGAACCGGGTCGACGCTTTCTTCGAGGGGTTGGCCACGCGCAGGAAACGAGCATCCATTGAGGGTGACGAAACCCTCCAACCGCAGTAGAGGTGTAGATGGCTTACGCAGCCGGAGTCGACGTCGGTTCCACTCAAACGAAGGCCGTGATCATCGATGAGACCGGGCGCATCGTCGGCCGCTCGCTGATGGACACCGGCGCTAATGTCACTCGCGCAGCGGAGAACGCTTTTCAGGAGGCGCTCCGCAATGGCGATCTCCTCGAGGAGCAAGTGGGGTTTATCGTCGGAACCGGGTACGGCCGCTACAAGGTGACATTCGGCAACACACAGGTCACCGAGATCAGCTGCCACGGACGAGGCGCCGTCCACATGTTCCCCGGAACGCGCACCGTCGTCGACATGGGAGGCCAGGACACCAAGGCGATCCGGGTCTCGGAAACCGGCGAGATCCTCGACTTCTGCATGAACGACAAGTGTGCCGCCGGCACCGGTCGCTTCCTCGGTGCCGCATCCGCCGCGCTCGACATCCCGCTCGACGAGTTGGGACCGACCGCCTTACGGGGGCAACGGGCGGTCAAGATCAGCACCACGTGCACAGTGTTCGCCGAATCCGAGGTCCTGTCATGGCTCGGAAAGGGAAAGAAGATCGAGGACATCTTGCTCGGCGTGCATCAATCAATCGGAACCCGGTCAGCCGGCCTCTTGCGCCGAGTAGGGGTCGAGGAGGAGGTGACGTTTACCGGCGGGGTGGCTCGGAACGTAGCCATGATCGAGACGCTCAACGAGCGGTTAGGTGTCCCGGTCAACGTCAGCGATGAGTCGCATTTCATGGGCGCTTTGGGTGCGGCGCTCTTCGCACTGGACCATATCCTCGTCAGTCGCGCACCCGCGAGCTCGGTGGAGCGCGTGCCATGATCTACACTGCCGGCATCGATGTCGGATCGACGTACACCAAGGCCGTCATCTTGGACGAGAAGAACGAGATCGTCGGTCGTGTTATGGAGCCGACGGGGTTCAAGCTGACCGAGGTCGCCGAGCACGCGTACGAGAAGAGCGCCCAAGAGGCGGGGCTCTCGACGGACGACGTCTCCTACGTAATCGCGACAGGATTCGGGCGCCATCAAGCTCAGATCAGCGATGTACACGTAACGGACCTGACGGCCGCAGCACGCGGCGCCTCGTTCCTCTTTCCCAACACGCAAACGATCCTCGACGTCGGCGGCCAGACGATGAAGGCCACCCGTCTCAGCGACGACGCCAAGGTCAGGTCATTCCGCTTGAACGACAAATGTGCCGCGGGCACGGGCGCCTTTCTCGAGAAGACCGCCCGTTACATGGGTTACGAAACGAACGAGATCGGCCCGCTGGTGGAGACCTCCAAGACGCCAGTTCCGATTTCCGGCGTGTGTGCGGTATTCGCCGAGTCGGAGGTCATAAACCACTTGTCGGAGGGAATGGACCCGGCCGACATCATGCACGGCGCGGTCGTCTCCCTGGTCGACCGATCGTTGCAGCTCATGAAGCGAGTCCGAATGGAACCCGAGTTCACCTTGATCGGAGGAATACTTCGGTTCCGTCGGATGGTAGACGTCATCCGCGAGAAGCTCGATTCGGATGTCAACGTTCCACCCGGCGACCTGGTACAGTACACGTCGGCATTCGGGGCCGCGCTGCTCGGCCAACGCCGGCTCAAGAAACTCGCCACGTCTGGCACCGCGGAGTACCAGCCAACCGGCGGCTAGCGAATCATGCCCAGCTCAGAGCCCGACCCCTCAAAACGCAAGCCGAGAGACCCGGTTAAGCCCCTATCCATGCTGGTAGAACGAGAGGCGCGACGGGTCCTCACCGATACTCAGTTGCAGCCCGACCCGGTTCGCGTCGCGGACGGCTGGGAGAGACGGTTCATTACCGACGCTGTGCGGGCCAAGGAAATGATGGAACTCTACCGAGAACTCGGATACGAGGTGTGTGCCGATCCCGTGAAGACAGAGGAGCTCATCGATGACTGTCAGGGCTGCCGGGTCGTTATCGAGAGTCAGTTCATGACGATATACACGCGCGAGACGCGCCAGAAAGGCGAGTGATCTTATGAGGGCCGCTGTCTTCAACGAACCCGGACAACCGTTGGTAATCACGGATGTACCTGACCCCTCACCCGGTCCGGGCGAGGTGCTCATCGAAGTCGCCGGCTGTGGCATGTGTCACACCGATCTTCACTACCTCGATCACGGTGTCAAGACGTTCAAGGCGCCACCGATCATCCTGGGTCACGAACCGGCGGGCACAATCGCAGATATCGGCGAAGGTGTTGACGAGTTCGTGGTCGGGGATCGGGTGTTGATCCCGGCAGTGCTATCCTGCGGACGCTGCGCGTACTGTCGTCAGGGGCGAGAGAGCCTGTGCGACCGCATGATCATGCTCGGGAATCATATCGATGGTGCCTACGCCGAGCTGATCGCGCTTCCGGCAGGTGACCTCGTCGCCGTTCCCGACGAGCTGTCGTTGGAGCACGTTTGCGTGATCGCAGACGCGGTGTCGACACCATACCACGCGGTCAAGGATCGCGGCCGCGTGCGACCCGGCGACACGGTGGCTGTCGTCGGCTGCGGCGGCGTCGGACTGAACGTCGTCCAGTGCGCGGTGCTCGCCGGCGGGCATGTAATCGCCGTCGACTTAAGTGACGAGCGACTCGAGTTGGCGCGAACTCTTGGGGCGACAGAGATGATCAACCCAGATCGTGTGGAACGCGTCGACAAGCAAGTGAAGAAGCTGACAGGCGGCGGAGTCGATGTCGCCTTCGAGGCGATCGGAACGCCTGACACCATGCGGCTCGCCTTTGATCTCCTACGTCGCGGCGGGCGCCTTTGCGTGATCGGTTTCTCCCACAAGGACGTCCCGCTCTCAGCGGCCAAGATCATGTTTTACGAACTGGAAGTCGTCGGCAGTCTGGGTTGCGGGGGCAGTCTCTATCCCGAGATTATCGACTTGGTGCGCGAGGGGCGGCTAAAACTCGATCCAATCGTGAGCGGGACCGTTCCGCTATCAGAGATCAACGACGGCTTCGATCACCTGCGCAAAGGCGAGGGGATTCGCTGGGTGGTCACACCATCGTAGCACTCCTCGGATCGGTGCGACCAACCGTAACGCGCTGAGTAGCCGCTCCGGCTCGTCCGTTCCCAACCGCAACAGTTTGCCACCGCGCAAAAGCGGACCTCCACAGCTGACCGTCCCGAGACGTTGTCTCATCAGCTGCGCGAGACGTGGTCATTGTGGCCAATGTCTAACCAACGATTGGATGCGCGGCATCGTTTTGACGATCCGCCCGCGGCGCTCTGCGATGGAGTGGGGCGATCGCGCGCTGGCGATCGCTCCTGACCCCTCGGTTCTCTACAATCTGTCGTGCGATATGGATCCGCTGCGCGATCACCCACGCTTTCGGGCTGTGCTGGAACGGCTGGAGTAAACGATCAGTGCGGGCTGCCCGCGCCGGCCGTCCCCTTGGCGACCCGTTCGTTCCATGACTCGCGCGGCAGACCCGTGTCTCGCTCGACCATCGTAATGCACCCCTCCACAGGGCAAACGAGCTGACACAAGTTGCACCCGACGCACTCTTCCTCGATCACCCGCGGTACACGTGTTCCTTTCGGCAGCTCGATGCACTGATGAGCACCGTCCTCGCAGGCTGCGTAGCAAAGTTGACATTCGATACACGTCGCGGGATCGATCTCGGCAACGATCTTGAAGTTGATGTTTAGGTCGCCCCAGTCCTTGTAGTTTGGCAGCGCCTTGCCTACGAACTGGTCGATCCTGGTGTAGCCGTTTCCGCGCATCCACTCTTCGAGCCCCAGGATCATGTCGTCGACGATCTTGAACCCGTAGTGCATAGCCGCTGTGCACACCTGCACCGACGAAGCGCCAAGAAGCAAGAAGTCGAGTGCGTCCTCCCAAGATTGAACGCCGCCAATTCCCGAGACCGGCAGATGAAACTCGGGCGCCTTCCCCAGGCTGGTCACCATGTGAAGCGCGATCGGCTTGACCGCCGGGCCGCAGTAACCACCCGACGTCCCCTCACCACCGACCGACGGAATTGGGCTCAACGTCTCGTGGTCGACTCCGATGACACTCTTGAAAGTGTTGACGAGCGAGACGCCGTCGGCTCCCCCGCGCTGAGCCGCCATCGCCGGATACAGGACATCGGTGATGTTGGGCGTCAGCTTTACCAGCACCGGAATCGACGCGAACTCCATCACCCAACCGGTGATCTCTTCGAGCACCTTTGGCTCTTGCCCCACCGCCGAACCCATCCCGCGCTCACACATTCCGTGGGGGCAGCCGAAGTTGAGCTCGAACCCGTCACACCCAGTGTCCTCGCACCGCTTGATGATGTCACGCCACTCGTCCTTGGTCTCCACCATCAGCGATACGACAACCGCATGGTTCGGGTACTTCTTCTTGACCTCTGCGATCTCTCTGAGATTCACGTCGAGCGGGCGATCGGTGATCAGCTCGATGTTGTTCAATCCGGCCACGTTTCGACCCTGATAGGCGATCGCACCGTAGCGAGACGCTGTGTTCGTGATCGGATCGCCGAGCGTCTTCCAAACCGCGCCGCCCCAACCCATGTCGAACGCCTTCATCACCTGACCCGACGTGTTGGTTGGGGGTCCGCTGGCGAGCCAGAAGGGGTTGGGCGAGCGGATCCCGGCGCAATCGATCGACAGATCGATCGGCTCGCCGGTGCGCTCGTTTCTCTGAATCATCAGGTACCTCCGTTTCCCCGTAGCCAACCATCGATTCCATGGGCAGCGCGCTTGCCTTCGGCGGCGGCATTCACGACCTCAGCCCCACCGTTGGCGAGATCACCGCCGGCCCAGTACTTGGGGTTCGACGTTTGGCCCGTATCGGGGTCCACGATCACCTGACCCCAGTCGTGCTCGAGATTCTCGACTTGATCCAGCAACTCGATCAACCGGGCCTGACCGATCGCCATGGCTACGATGTCCGCGGGCACGGTATAGGGATCACCCATGGGTTCGAGGTTCTGATCGAGAGCCGTCATGCGCACGGCTTCCACGCGGCTGTTGCCTTCGAAGGCTAGCGGCAGCGTCCGATAGACGAACTCCACGCCTTCATCGACCGCGTGTCCGCGCTCATGCAGGTACGCGGGCATCGCATCCACGTCACGACGATAAGCGACCATTACCTTGGGTACACCGAGCAAAGACAGCTCCCGCGCGGCATCGATCGCCGTGTTGCCGCCACCCACCACCACCGCTGCTCCCAGGCTCGCCGGATCGGGCAACGCCCCGGCACCGGTCTTGATCGCCCGAATCAAGCGAGTCGCGCCCCATATCCCCGGGAGATCCTCACCTGGGATACCGAGCCCGGAGTCGGTACCGAGACCCAATCCGAGAAACACCGCATCGAATTCAGCTTCGAGGTCGGCCCACGTCACGTCTTCTCCGACCGCCGTGCCCACACGCCACTCTATCCCGATCGCCGAGAGGTACTCGACCTCTTTCAAGCTCTCTTCGGCCTGCATCTTGTATGGCGCCACCCCATCCGTGTTGAGCCCGCCGCGCCACGGGTTGCGCTCGTAGACGACAGCTCGGTGTCCCATCCGGATGAGCTCGTGTGCGCAAGCGATCGATGCCGGTCCCCCACCGACGCACGCCACCGACCGGCCAGTGGGCGACCCGGCTTCAAAGAGCTGCGTGCCACCGTGCACGGCGAGGTCGGTGGCATACCGCTGAAGGCGGCCGATCATGATAGGCGGCTCACCCTTGGCATTGTAAACGCAATCCCCTACACACAGAACCTCCACCGGACACACGCGCGCGCATGAGTGTCCGAGCGCATTCGCTTCGAAGATCGTTCGTGCGGCACCGAGCACGTTTCGGGAGTGGATCTGTTTGATGAACAGCGGAATGTCGATTCCGGTCGGACAGGCTTTGATGCATGGGGCATCATGGCAGAAGAGACAGCGTCCAGCTTCGGCCCTCGCCTGGGCGGTGGTCAACGCGGGTTTGTGTTCGGGGAGCAGGGTCTCGAGGCGATCCGCGGCGAGGGACATGGTGGTCAGTTTCTGCCAAAAGACGTCATTCGTCAAGCAGCGGTGAGCGGATCGAGAACCTGGGCCTCAAACAAAGAAGGGTCCCGGTCGGTCTCCGTCGGACACCGTCTGGGACCCTCCGGGGTCAGTGACTACGCTCTCTCTACCGGCTCATCGCGGCTGGGAAGCTTGCGCCGATCGCCTCGGTCGGCGTTTCGGCGACGCGACCATTCCCACCACCCTCCTGTCCACTGTCTTCCGCGGCCGAAAAACCGGCCAGTAGCTCGTTCAGATCAACCCCTTCCTGGGCCCCGAGCCGGGCCAGAAAGAGCCACGAGCGGGGGATCTCACCGCGCTCATATTTGCTGATCGTCTGCTGTACCGAGTCCACCGCGTCAGCGAACGTTCGCTGATCCCGGGCCCCGCGGATGCCCTGGAGTCGTTGTCCAACGGTGAGCCGGTATTCATCCCTGTAGATCATCAATCCCTCCTAGAAATCGGGGTCCGCCCCCCGGGCGTCCGGGAGTCACTAGCTCGAGCGGGTAACTCGTTACTACAGGTGATTGGGAGGTTTGTTCCCGACCGATTGAACCGTCTCGGTTGGGCTGTGCGGCTACGACCCGGTGACCACCTTGACGGCTCGGCGTTTCCGGCGAATCCCCCGCACAGCCAGAACGACTCCAGCGAGCATCAGTGCGATGCCGACGAAAAGCACCACCGAGGACGGTTCGGCGTCTCCGGCGCGAACCAGAATCTGGCGCACGGAGAGGGCAAACGCGCCAAGCGAGGTCAGCAGAACCCCAAAGATCGCGTGCGCGAAGAATGTGTCTCGCCCGGGCGTCTCGACGGCGTCGTTGGTGTAGCCAAACAGGCCGATCTTGCATACCGTGCAGCGCGCCGCCGGAAGGCTGGGAGCGCGGAACAGGAACTCCCTCGACAACCAGAAGCGCTTCGGTCTCTCAGCCAGCGGAAGTCCCTGGAGGATCGTCATGCCGGGGGTCTCTGCAGACCACCGCAGGCGCGTGTAATGGCCCAGAAGAAAGCCGCTCTCGACTGCGCCGCCGCAGCTGGGGCAGCGCAGTGCTGTCAGTTCTAAGTTTTGCTCTGGATTGCTGGTCATCACGCCCCGTTTCCCGGCTGGTCAATCCGTAGTTCCAGCAAATTAGAGGCCAGTTCAATGGATAGGACCATTGGGCTCCCGGACGATCCGCTGAGGAAGAAGCCCGGAATACAAGAGACCGACGAGCAGCAGAAAGACCGCGAGCGTGGCCAGCGATAACCACCGGCCCACGATGCGCCGCTGGGGTCGATATCGCATCTCGATCTCGGCACTCGATGTCAGCCGATCGCCCGGGTCGATAATCATACTCCAGTCGGGGGCGCGTTCAACGGGCCGCCACTCGACGTCGCCGATTCTATACTGCCAACCCTCAGACCAGTTCTCGGCTACCCTCAGCACATCTGTACCGGCCGGCACCTCCACCAATCGTCGGTTTGGCGTCGCCATGATCGTGCGCGCCGGTGGCAGTTGCGGCTCGAATTCGCTTGCCCAGAAATCATCCTCAGGCGCAAGCGGCAAGTACTTCGGCATCGCGAACTGGTTCTCCCAAATGCTCAGATGATCCCCCTGGTGCTGTAGCGTCCATCCCTCCCCCTCGACCCGCGCGTCGGGATACGTGACCGCGTGCGTCACCGCTAACCGTCCCAGGGTTCGTGCACTCGTGTCGAACCCGGCATGCCACCACATCGTGGGTGGGGCGATTCTGCTCCGTGCCTGAATCGTTGCGATGTCATACATCGACAACGTGTACATCGGAAACAGTCCTGGCCGATCAGGAAGCTCGACGACATACACCCTTCCGTCTCCTGCCAGTCGACGCAGCGTTGCGATGTCCGCGGTCTCCTCGTAGAAAGGGTACTCGTTCACATCGGACACGCTGACCCATCTGATCGAGAAGACAGCCAACTCGGCAATAACCGCCGCCAAGATCAACGGCGCCGCATAGCTCGCTAGACGGCCGGATCTCAGGCGGATGGAAAACACCCCAGCGAACGCGGCGATCAGCGGAACGAGCTGTCCCGGTGACCAGATTCGCATGTCATAGATGAGACGCTCAGCCCGCTGAAGCATCCAATCTTCGAATACCCTGAACTGGCCGGCACCTTGAGCCATTCGCGCGAGCAGTTCTCTTTGCATGAGAGCCACGAGCTGTTCGTGCTTGAGCCAACTCGCGACGCTTAGCAATAGCCAAATGCCGGTGAGCACAACCAGCGCTCGTGTCGCCCAACGATAGAGGGCCTCTTCCCGCTCGTTGCGATAGTTCTCCCAGTACCAGGCAAACGCCCAGATGCCGCCGAACGCGACCGTGATCGCCAGGGAGACCGGGTATGCAGCCGTGGCGCTCCGCAACGAAACGCCCGACTCGTACGTCGTGGCGACCTGGCCGACCGCCTGGAACACACCGCCAGGGATGTACTT
>CBDUCI010000013.1:0-24106 GCA_965365605.1 uncultured bacterium | reverse complement strand
GCGGTCGGCGGCGTGCTGATGGGGTTGGCCAACCTGGTGCCCGGGATCAGCGGCCGGACGTTGTTGCTGGCGGCGGGCGTGTACCCACGTTTCGTGCGTGCGGTGGCCGAGGTTTCGACCCTGAGGTTTGTGCGCTCATCGGTGGTCGTGCTGGCGACGGTCGTAGGAGCGGCGCTGATCGCGGTGCTGCTGTTCGCTGGTGCGGTCAAGGAACTCGTCGTACACCACCGTTGGATCATGTACAGCGTTTTTATCGGGCTCACGCTGGGTGGGGTTCCCGTCGTCTGGCGGATGGTGCGCCCGCCGACGCGGGCGATGTGGTTCGGAGTGGCGATGGGGCTGGGCGCGATGATTGTGCTGGCGGTTCTCCAACAGAGTGGCACCACGTCTGCTGGCCTGGCTGGGGGGAATACGGTCATTTTGCTCGTGGCTGGCATGGCGGGTGCCAGCGCGATGATCCTGCCCGGCGTGAGCGGGGGTTACCTGTTGCTGGTCCTGGGGCAATACATCCCGATCCTCTCGGCGATCGATGCTTTCAAGCTTGCGCTCGAGGCAGGCGACATGGCGGCTGCCATGGAACCCGCGCTGCGCGTGCTGCTCCCTGTCGGGATCGGCGTCGTCGTGGGGGTGGCGGTGATCAGCAATCTATTGCGGTGGCTTCTGGCGCAGCACGCGAAGCCGACGCTCGGCGTGCTGCTTGGGTTGCTGCTCGGGGCGGTGGTCGGTCTGTGGCCGTTCCAGCGTCCGGTGGACCCCGTGCTCGGAGAGACGATCATCAAGGGCCAAGTCGTGACCGCGGATACTGTCGGCGAGCTCGATCCCGAGGATTATCCGACGACGGTTTTTTCACCGGTAGCGTCTCAGGTCGCGGGCGCGCTGGCGCTGATCCTGGCGGGTGGCAGCGTGACCCTGTTGATCTCGCGTTTTGGCCGCGAAGAGGGGTAACGGGTATTTTTCGGTTCCCACCGTCGGGGAGTAGCTCAGCCCGGTAGAGCACTACGTTCGGGACGTAGGGGTCGCAGGTTCAAATCCTGTCTCCCCGACCACGGTGTGAAGCGCGCGGCCACATGGCCGCGCGTTTCCTTTTTGCTAGAACGTGAAGGTCACCCCGCCGATGGCGCGGGATCCGAGGATCGAGCCACCGTAGAGCTGGTAGTGCTCCTTGTCGAGCACGTTTGTCCACACCAGGTTGACCCGGGTGTTCTGGTTGAGGTTGACTCCAGCCGTCAGATCAGCGGTAGCGTAACCGGGGACGCTGCCTGCGAACACGCCCGCAGCCCAATCCATCGCGTCCTGCATGTGGACCTTGACGCCGACGTGGAACTGATCCGGTTGGCTGTACGTGATGCCAATGTTGCCTTTGTTCTCGGGTGTGTTGGGTAGTAGCTCGTCCTCCGGAATTTCGGCCCCTTCGGTGCTCGTGTTGTCGTCGATGTCGAAGTTGAAATAGGTGTAGTTGGCGTTGACTTCGATGTTCGGCGTCACGAGAAACGAGAGGCCGAACTCGACGCCCTGTTCGCTGACCTCACCTGCATTTGTGTACGACACGACAAACGCGGGGCTACCGTCGGCCAGGTTGGTAAACGCCGCAGCGCGAGCACCGAGTGCATCTTGGATCCCGCCGAGAACGATCGGTGCCAGTTGCTCCAGCGGCTCGCCGGGACCGAACCCGGCAGGGAGCTGGAACGGGGCGAAGTCGTCCGGGTTCACTCCCGGCAAGAGATCGGTGACAAAGTCTTTGATCTGGTTGAAGTAGACATCGACCGTGGCGAACGCCCGGCCTCCACCGAAGGTCCCCTTGTAGCCGACCTCGTAGCCTGTCAGCTCCTCGACATCGAGGTCATCATTGCCACGCGCTAGCACTGGTGTGAGGCCGAAGTTGAGCGGAAGCGCAGGCACACAGGTTGGCGCTGCCGGGCAGCCCGTCGCCTGGGCGACCGCAGCTTCGATCCCCGCCTCTAGCGGTGCCAAATTTTGCGGCGCGCCCGCCGGGACGTTGAGGAACAGCTCCGAGTAGTTGGGGATCTGGTATGCTTGGTTGAAGGTGAACCGGATCGAGTTATTGACGTCCGGCGACAACACGATTGCCGCCTTGGGTGCCACCTTGTCGGTGTCGATCACCGTGAAGTGATCGTAGCGGAGAGCGAAGAGGCCGCTGAACATGGGGTTAAACTGGTATTCGGCCTGGCCAAACACGCTGGTGATCGTGTCGTCCTGTTTGTCGTCCATCAGCGTGCCCTCGGTGTCGACCGAGTACCAACGATTCGAGACTCCTCCGACGAGCTGGAACGCGCCGTCGTCGGCGGTCACGTTGCCCTGTAGCTCGAGGTGAAAGATGTCCGAGGCCTCGCGCAGCTCGCGCCCTGACGCCAGCGCCGTCTGGTTGTTTCCGCCTTCGCCGGGGTCGTTGCTGCGTCGACCGCTGTACCAGCCCATCACGGTGAATCGTTCGGATGCGTACTGGCTCCTGAACCAGGGTCGATTCGCCCCGTTCACCTGAACCCGTCCGATGCCGGTCACGAAGATCTCGTTCTCGACGTGCGTCGATCCGCCTTCGAACGACCACACTGATCCATTGTCGAGGTTGTAGTCGAGGCGGGCGCTGCCGTACAGCATGTTGACTGCGTCCTCGTCGACGGGCGCGACTTCGACCGGCAACGGACCATAGTCGAAAGTGCAATCCGTCCCCGGGCCCCCACATTCGCCGACTGCATCCGCCGTCGTCCGCGATTCGGAGAACGAGTTGCCCACCGCAGAGAATCCGATATTGCCCTTGTAGCCCCAATGGCCACTTGCGGTTTCGCCGGCATGTCGGAAGTCGACCCGACTGGTTTCGCGTTCGCCACCGCTGGCGGACAGCTTGCTGCCGATGATGTCACCTGGAGCCGGCGTTGTGATGTTGAGAACGCCACTGAAGGCATTGGCGCCGTAGAGGGCCGAGCCCGGGCCACGGACGAAATCGAGACGGCCCAGGTCTTCGAGTGGCATGGACAACGCGGTCCACTCCTGGGACTGCAGAAACCCGAGTGATCGGTCGATGCCGTCCTGCAAGACGAGCACCCGGCGATTGAGCGACGAGTTGTAACCCCGCGCGTTGATGTTGAAATCTTGCACGCCGCTCTGAACGACATCGATCCCGGGCTTGCCCTGGAACAATTTCGGAAGCTGTCCGTGCGCCGCTTCCTGCTCAAGCTCTTCACCCGAGACGACGCTCACGGCGGCCGGTGCCTCGACGATTCGCGTCGGTCGACGCGATGCACCAAGGACCATGATGGTTCCCATTTCGAGATATCCCGCGGCGAGCGCTACGTCCGCAGTCGCCACGCCGCCGGCCTCGACGGTGACCGATTCGCGCTGAGTTTCATAGCCGAGGATGTTGAAAACGAGCGTTTGCTCGCCAGCAGGGACATTGGCGATCGAGAACGTGCCGCGTTGACCGCTGATCGTCCCGAGCCCGGTCCCTTCGACGGCGATCTGGACGCGTCCAACACCTTCGCCCGAAGCGGCTTCGGTTACCACGCCGGTGATTCGACCGGTGCCTTGACCCAGGGCCAAGTCTGCGGTGCCGATCAAGATCGCGAGTCCGGCAAGGATCGTGATGCTCCAACTCAAGTGTCTCATAGCGGCTCCCGGTGGGGTTGAGCCATTGAAATCTTGGCTTGAACTGGTGTGTATATAGGGAGGTTAAAGACGAAAGCGCAAAAACTCAACGGCCAGAACCTATCGAGCGGGGGAGCAACTGACTATTTTTGGCACGATTAGACTGCTACCGGCCCTGATCTTGCTGATCGGGTGCTCGGCGGTATACACGCGTGCGCCGGTCGGGGAAGGGGCCAGCCAGCCGGTTATGGCCGGCTCGCTGAGCGCGATTCTCGGCGCGCTCGTTTGGCCGCTGGCGTCGGACGAGCTTTCGATGCTGAGCTCCAGGTACGGTGTTCGTCGCAACCCGAACGGAAACGGGAGGCGGTTTCATGCCGGACTCGATCTGCGTGCCGATGAGGGGACACCCGTGCACGCGGTTGCCGGTGGCCGCGTGTTGACGAGCGGTCGATCCGGTGCGTACGGCAACCTGGTCATCATAGATCACGGGGCCGATCTTCACTCACTCTATGCCCACCACATCCGGAACCTGGTGCGGGAGGGCGATAGGGTGCGACGCGGGCAAGTCATAGCGCGAGTAGGGCACACCGGGAATGCGACCGGTGATCATCTGCACTTCGAGCTGCGGTGGCGGGGCGGCACCGTTGATCCTCTGACCGTGTTGCCACCGCTCGGACATTCGAACAGGTAGTGTTCCAACGGAGGAGATGTGCGAGACGAGAGTCTGGAGAAGCGGTTAAAAAGCGTGATTCGGAATATTCCCGATTTTCCACAAGCTGGTATTCAGTTCAAGGACATCACGCCGATCTTGCTCGACCCGGTGCTATTCGAAGAGTCGATCGAAGCGTTTACTCAGTTCGCCAAAGCCCGTGATGCACACAAGATCATCGGCGTGGACGCGCGCGGGTTTCTGTTTGCAGCCCCGGTAGCCAACCGCCTCGGGGTCGGGCTCGTAGTCGTCCGCAAAGAAGGCAAGCTCCCATACGACACCCATCGCGAATCGTACGCCCTCGAGTACGGAACCAACACGCTCGAGCTCCACACCGATGCCATCGCCGAGGGCGAGAATGTGGTGGTGATCGATGATCTGCTGGCGACCGGTGGAACGACCGAAGCCGCGATTGGCCTCGTCAAAGCGGCAGGGGGCAGGATCTGCGGCCTCGGCTTTGTGATCGAGTTGGAGTTTCTCAATGGTCGTGACAAGCTGGATGGTGTCGAGTATCTGAGTCTGGCAGCTTACGAATGAGTCTGAATCCCACCAACGATCGAGGGTGGCGGTGACCGGGCGTCCGTACCGAGTCCTCAACGGCCGGTTTGAAAGCGCGGCGATCGGGCCGCTGGCGCTGTCCGACGACGCAGCGTTGTTCGCGCTCCTGCTGCAGCATCCGGACTGGCTCTCCCCGGATGTCGTGTTTTTGGCTGATGGTCGCGTGCTGTTGGAAAGCGATCCAGCCAGGCGCACTGTGATCGGTTGGCATCGCTACGGCGGACCGGTTTTGGTGGGCGCGACGACCGGTGTTGCCGATCCGGCGTTGCTGGTGGAGACGGTTCAGTTGGCCGAGGCGAGCGCCGAGTGGCCACCCGAGCGCTGGGACGAGGCGCTCGCGGCCTTCTGGTCGGGTGCCGACGAGGAGCTGAAACAGCGTGTCGCCCGGTGCTGGCAGCTGTCGTCGGAGCCCTGGCGAGTCGAGGATTGGACACGAGCCGCGTGGGGCGAATCGCCGGCTCAGGGACGCGCCACCGTTGGCGTGATTGCGGGAAACGTTCCGTCACGTGTGCGCAGGACGATCGATTGGCTAGCGGCCGAGGGTCGCGAGATCGCAGGCTACGAAGTACGCCGCATGCAATCCGGCGAAGCGATTACCTACTGGACGACCCCGGTGGCGGGCGCATGGCCGCACGTTGCGGTCGCGGTCGCAGCCGTACCCGGGGAAGCCAGTCAGCGGCGAGAAACGTACGTACACCACACCGGGGGAGTGACGGCCGGGTTGCTGTCGGCGGTTGAGTTGCGTTGCCGCGAGCTCGAGACCCGAATCGCGTGGAGCGGAGAGGACTGGGTTCGGTTCGACGGGCAAGAGCACTCGCTGCGGGTTTTCCCGGGCGCGGCGTGGGTCGACCTACAGCTGGTGGGTGCCGATGAGGGAACGCTCAAAGGGTTGAGTTATCGATATGGGGTTTCGGAACGCTTGACCCCGGGTGAGGACGCCCCGCCGGAGGTTCATTTCAGGCTGGCATCAGCGAGCGATCTGAGCCCGAGCATCCATCTGTTGCTCGGCGCATGGCTGGGGGACGGGCCGCCGGATGAGCGCGAGGATACACCCGAGCCGCCGCTCGATCTCGATCGCTTTATGAAAAAGCCCGAGCCCGCCTCAAGTCATCCCGATCATTGAGGTTCAAGAGCACCCGGTCGGGATCGATTGACGGGTCGATCTCGGCCGCGTCGATCACGCGGTGGGGGATGCGTTGAACAAGTGCGTGGACGGCGAGTTCGCCAGCAACGACTGCGCGGTCGCACTCGATCCACAACTCAGCGCTCCAGATCGCGTACAGCGGATGCGTCCTACTGCCCCGGCGGGGAAGTATGACCTTGGCCTCGGGAGCCCGCTCGGCCAGGGCCTCGAACACCGCGGGATCCGCGAACGGGTAATCGCAACCGACGACCGCGATGCGCGCATCAGATCTGTCGCTGACGTGTGCCCTCAAACCCGCCGCCAGACCGGCCAGCGGGCCGGAATCCGCGATCCGGTCGTCTATTCGCCGGTAGTCGCCGGCGGGAAGCTCTTGCCCGGGTTGAGCGACGACGATCGGCAGCTCGGGACCCAACGGTGCCAATCGGTCGAGGATTCGTAGCAGTAGCGATTGACCACGCCATTCGAGCCACGCTTTGGGCATGCCGAGCCGATCGCCGCGACCACCGGCGAGGACGAGCACTCCATCGATCATCGGTCGAAAGTACCCGCTGAGGCACGACTTTACCGGCAGGACGCCGGGCGATTACATTGCTGTTTCTCGTTTGCGCCCCCGTAGCTCAGGTGGATAGAGCAGCGGTTTCCTAAACCGCAGGTCGTGCGTTCGAATCGCGCCGGGGGCTCCAGGAACCTCATAACACTTAAAGTGGTTTCGAGATCATGAGCCGTAAACGCTTAGCAAAACATCAGTTAAGGCGAGATAGATTCGTTGAGCAAACGTTCGACTGGGCGCATTGGGCCGAAACCCATCGGCGGCAGTTCTTGATCGGCGCGGCTGCGCTCGCGGCGGTTTTGGGTGGGTTTTTCGTATGGCGGACGATCTCTCACAGCGCAGAGGAAGGCGCCTCGGGCGCCTATCTGGAGGCGCGGCAGTCGTACTTTGCCGGGAACTTCCCGCTGGCGGCGGCCGATTTGGAGGATTTCCTGCGTCAACACGGCGATACGTCGTTTGGGGACGACGCTCGGTTCTTCAGGGCAGACGCGCTTTATCAGGCCGGGAACGATGAGGCCGCTGCTGAGGCGCTGGAGGAGTTCTTGGAGCGCCACGGGGATTCACCTTTTGCCCAGACGGCGCGGCTTTTGGCTGGCGCGGTCTACAGCCGGCTCAACCGCTACGGCGAGGCACAGGCGGCGTACGAGCGAGCGCTCGATGCGGCCAGCTTCGATGCCGAGCGGGCGCGGGTCCGGGAAGAGCTAGCGCGCTTGCACGAGAGCCAGGGCGACAACGCGTCGGCCGCCGAGGAGTACCGCCGCGTAGCCGAGCTGGTCCCTGAGACCGAAACCGCCGCTCGGGCGCTGCGCCGGGCGGCCGAGCTATCCGTAGAGCCACTGGCAGTCGGGGGCAACGCCTCGGACGGCTCCTAGGGGCTCTGGCGGGCTGGTATGGCGCCATGTGCCGTATGGCGCATAACGTATCTTATGTAAACTCACGTCTGGGGAGCCATCGGCGGCTCCACTCCCCCTTAGACCCTTTGGACTGACTCCGTCAAAAGTCGCTGGCCGGGTTCGCGTCCATCCTCGCTCTCTGTGTAACAGTCGATCGAGTGCAATCCACCCACGGGTCGACCGAAGACCCAGCAGTCACCCGGGAATACATCAGGCTGGCGCCTGCGTACCAGCCTTCCAGTGGAGTTCCTCCTACGATCTGACTGGAAAACTGGACAAACTTTATCCGGTTTACTTATGTTTTTCGCCTTGAAGCCCGTGAGATCGGGATCTGAAGCTATGGATAGCATGACCTTGAACTCCCCGCGGGCGGTGGACCAACTCGCTTGCGTGGGAAACACGCCGCTACTGCGCCTTCGATCGCTCGAGGCGGAGGTCGCTCCGGTTCGAGTCTACGCCAAAGCCGAGCATCTCAATCCGGGTCATTCGGTCAAGGATCGCCCAGCGTTGCGCATGATCGTTGAGGCTGAACGAGACGGCGCGCTCTCCCCCGGCAAATCGATCCTAGACGCCACGAGCGGAAACACGGGGATCGCCCTGGCGTGGATCGGCGCTGGGCGCGGTTATCACGTCGCGCTCTGTCTGCCGGGCAATGCCAATGCCGAACGACTCAGGACACTCCGCGCGCTGGGAGCCGAGTTGTTCCTTACCGACCCGCAAGAATCCCACGACGGGGCCTACCGAGAGGCACAGCGCCTAGCGGCTGCCTTCCCGCGCCGGTACTGGTACGCAAACCAATACGACAACCCTGAAAACTGGCGCGCTCATTACGCGACGACGGGGCCTGAGATCTGGCGCCAATCCGAGGGACGAGTGACGCACTTTGTGGCTGGTATCGGAACCAGCGGGACGCTGACGGGGGTTGGTCGGTTTCTTCGTCAACAACGGCCTGATGTCAAGCTTCTCGCGGTCCAACCCGACTCCCCGTTACATGGGCTGGAGGGGCTGAAACACCTCGAGACCGCGTTTCAACCAGGGATCTACGACTCCACGTTGCCGGACGAAGTACGGACGGTCCGGACCGAAGACGCGCAGGCTATGGTGCGTCGGCTGGCTCGCACGGAGGGGCTGCTGGTCGGGAGCTCTGCTGGGGCCAATGTCCATGTGGCTCTTGAGCTCGCCCAAAGGCTGCGAAGCGGGGTCGTTGTGACGGTTCTATGCGACCACGGCAGCAACTATCTCAACCAAGCGTTCTGGGAGGTGTAAGGCGTTATGAAGATACAGGTCGAGTCCGACCTTCTGCAGCAGATCAGGGCTCATGCGGAGTCGGGTTACCCGATGGAAGTTTGCGGGTTTCTGCTGCAGGAGGTGGCCACCCGCACAGGGGGACGCTTCGTGGAAGGAAGGCGCCCCGCGGCGAACGAACGGGTCGACGCTGCCCGTCGTCGATACTCAATCGATCCTGCGGAATACCGGTTGGCAGAGCGCGAGGCGGCCAACGCGGGTAGGCAGATCGTCGGCGTATACCACTCGCATCCAGATGTTTCGGCGCAACCGTCGACGTTCGATCTGAACCACGCCTGGCCCAACCAGATTTACATCATCGTCTCGGTGCATCATGGTGCGGCCAGCGACTTGAAGGGCTGGATCTTGGCCCCCGATCGACAATCATTCAACCGGGTAGAAATCTCGGATCATGACGCGAACCGATCGACGGCTCGCGTGGAAGGAGTGACATGCCTGAAGTGCTAGTCCCCACCCCGCTTCGACCCTACACCGGCAATCAAGCCCGGTTGCGTGTCGAGGGAGAAACCGTCGGCCAAGCGCTAGACGCGCTGGTCCGAAAACATCCCGACCTTCGATTGCACTTGTACGGTGAAGACGGCGCGCTACGCAACTTCGTCAACGTTTACGTCGGCGAGGAGGACATCCGTTACCGCGAGCATGAGGATACCGCAGTTGCTCCGGATGAAGAGATTTCAATCGTGCCCTCGGTTGCCGGCGGCATTGACGGTCTCGTCGAAGCGCCACCGATTCAGTTCTCAAACCAGGAGATCCGGCGCTATAGTCGGCACCTCATCATGCCCGAGGTGACGCTCGATGGTCAACGCAGGCTGAAGGGGGCGAGCGTCTTGATAGTGGGGGCGGGGGGGCTCGGGTCGCCACTGGCGCTCTATCTCGCAGCGGCGGGTGTCGGTCGTCTGGGGATCGTCGACTTTGATGTCGTCGACGAATCGAACTTGCAGCGACAGGTCCTTCATGGCACGCGAGACGTCGGCCGTCCGAAACTCGAATCGGCTCGTGATCGATTACGCGACGTCAATCCGCATATCGTCATCGAGACGCACGAGACAAGGCTGACGAGCGCCAATGCTCTGGAGCTGCTGACAGACTACGACATCGTAGCGGATGGAACGGACAACTTCCCCACCCGGTATCTCGTTAACGACGCATGTGTCTTGTTGGGCAAGCCCAACGTTTATGCGTCCATCTTTCGCTTCGACGGTCAAGCATCGGTCTTCGGCGCACCCGGTGGCCCGTGCTACCGCTGCCTGTATCCGGAGCCGCCACCACCAGGCCTCGTTCCGTCGTGCGCCGAGGGCGGTGTACTCGGCGTGTTGCCGGGGCTCTTGGGGACGATTCAGGCGACCGAAACGATCAAGCTCGTTCTCGGAATTGGTGAACCGCTCGTGGGTCGGCTGCTGCTGATCGATGCGCTCAACATGTCAATGCGGACGCTGCGGCTTGAAAAAGATCCAAAGTGCCCGGTTTGCGGGGAGAATCCGACGGTACAGGAGTTGATCGACTACGAAGAGTTTTGCGGTATCGGGCCGGCCAACGGTGAACCGATCGGCTCGAACATCGAGCAGATCACCGTCCAGGAGCTGAGCACCGCCCTAAGTCGCGGTGACGACGTGACGCTGCTCGACGTGCGCGAGCCGCACGAGTGGGAGATCTGCCACATCGACGGAGGAAAGCTGCTCCCGTTGTCGGAGCTCGGGGCGCGAATGCACGAGCTCGACACGAGCCGAACTTACTACGTGCACTGCAAGTCGGGTGTGCGTAGCGCAGAGGCGATCGAGCGGCTTCAGGAGGCAGGCTTTACCCGTCTAAAAAACGTGACCGGCGGTATCTCGGAGTGGGCGGAGCGGATCGATCCGACGATGCCGACCTACTAGGTCGTTTTAAATCTTCAGACGATCCGGAAGTAGTCGACCAGCGTACACCGGCGACGGCGAACAAATGTTCGGGCCGATGTCGGTCCTTCGCCGGTGGGCGTCGAGATCGTCATCGCGGTGGGGCCCTCGCCGCCAAATCCCAATCCAGCCAGGTTCGGTCCGTTTTTGACGAAGATCGAGCAGTTCATCTCGACCGCCATGCGATGCAGGTGGTCCAGTATCTTGGAGTGCATACAAGCGGTGTGCTTGAAGCCGTGCTCCAGCTCGACCGCCCAGTCGATTGCCGTCTCCACATCAGGGCAACGGATGAGCGGTAAGACGGGTGTCAGCAGCTCCAGCACCGCGAACGGGTGATGACGATCCGTCTCGGCCAGCAGCAGCTTGGTCTCCTCGGGGACGCGCTTGCCAATCAACCCCGCCAAGACCGCAGGGTCCTTCCCGACGTACTCCTTGTTCATGCGCGGCTCGGGACCCGGGTAATCGTTTAACATCACCCGCGCCAACGCTTCGGCCTCGTCCGGCGTCAGCAGCACAACAGCGTTGCGCTGCAACTCCTCGAGTAGCTCGTCGGCGATCGGCGCCTCGGCCAGGATCTCCTTTTCACACGTACAGACGACGTTGTTGTCGAACGACGCACCGGCCACGATGTCGGCCGCGGCGCGCGACAGATCGGCGCTCGCGTCGACCACCACCGGCGGGTTACCGGGCCCGGCGGCGATCACTCGCTTGGTCGACTTCTGGGCGGCCCGGACGACCGCTCCCCCGCCGGTGACGACCAACAAATCGATCCCGCGGTGGTGAAAAAGCTTTTGGGCGGCTTCGATTGAGGGCTCGGCGACAGCGGTCAGCAGAGTGCGCGGACCCCCGACCTCGGCTGCTGCGGCGTTCATGAGGTCGATCGTGCGGTTCGTCACGCCCCTGGCCTGCGGATGAGCGCCGAACACGACCCCGTTGCCGGCAGCGATCATTGAGATCCCATTGTTGATAATCGTGGCGGCCGGATTGGTCGACGGCGTGACCGCCCCGATGACACCCCATGGCGCCAGCTCAGTCAGCGTCAGGCCGTGGTCACCTGACAAGATCTCGGGTGAAAGGTCTTCGGTGCCCGGTGTGCGGTCGATCACCAACTGGTTCTTGAGGACCTTGCTTTCGACGTTTCCGAGTCCGGTCTCAGCGACCGCTTCTTCGGCCAGCGAGCGCGCCTGTTCGGTCAGCCGGCGGCGTTGGTTGGCGATGATCCTGTCACGCAGCCCGAGCGTGCGGATCTCGCCCTGGGCGCGATGGGCGGCTTCGACCGCTTCATCCACGGTGGAGAAAATGCCCAGCGATTCGGTGGGTGCTGTGCTCGGTGACGCGGGGGGCGCGGATGAGCGTTCGGCGACCTCGACCGCCGGGGTCGAGCCGCTTCCAAGCTCGCCGGTGATCCGATCTACGATAGCGCGGATTTCGCTCTCGGTGAGCGGCACTATGCTCGCCTAAAGGAACGGAGTTGTAGCGACCGCTTTGCTAGCCGGTCGTAATCGGGAAATGCGCGTCCAAGTCCGAGTGCGGCCGCGGGATGACGTGTACCGAGACGACCTCGCCAACCTTCTTGGCGGCGGCCGCGCCGGCATCGACAGCGGCCTGGCAGGCGGCCACGTCCCCACGCACCAAAGCGGTCACGTAGCCGGCGCCGATCTTCTCGTAGCCGACGAGTTTGACACGCGCCGCTTTGACCATGGCGTCCGACGCCTCGATAAGAGCGACCAAGCCGCGCGTCTCGATCATCCCCAGTGCTTCCACCATTCAGCTCCTCCTCCAAATACGGAGTCGTTCGGGTGAGCCCGTGATGCGCCGGCGCGCGGCGCGCCTGAACCATCCTCTGTTAGCGACGATCGGACGGCTCGCGTTCAATCGCTTGCAGGCAGGCGATCGCGGTGACGTTAACGATATCGTCGACCGAGGCGCCTCGTGAGAGATCGTGCATCGGAGCCGCCAGTCCCTGGAGCAACGGTCCGAGCGCGATCATGCCCGCCAATCGCTGTGCCAGTTTATAACCGATGTTCCCGCTATTCAAGTCGGGAAAGATGAGCACGTTGGCACGTCCCTCCACGGGGCTGTCGGGCGCCTTCGAGCGAGCCACCTCGGAAACGATGGCCGCGTCGACCTGGAGCTCGCCATCGACGACCAATCCCGGTCGGCGAGCGCGCGCGATATCGACCGCCTGGACGACGACGTCGACCTTGGGATGACTGGCACTCCCCTTGGTTGAGAACGACAGCAGCGCGACCCGCGGCTCTTCCCGCACCAGGGCGCGGTGAGTCGCCGCCGATGCGATCGCTATGTCGGCTAGCTGGTCGGAGGTTGGTTCAGGGACGACACCGCAGTCGCCAAAGGTGAACGTGCCCTGGTCGCCAATCAGGAGAAAAACCGACGAGATCGTGCGAATCCCGTTCGCGGGCCCGATAACGCGAATCGCGGCCCGGACCGTCTCGGCGGTCGTAGACAGGTTTCCGGCCACGCATGCATCCGCCTCCCCGCGATAAACGAGATAGGCGCCAAACACGAGCGGGTCCTCGAGTGCCGTCCTCGCTTCTTCGGCGCTCAGCTCACGGTCGCGGCTCGCCTGGAGGGTCCGAAACCCGTCGGCGTACGTATCGAGCCGCGGTGATTGCGCCGGTGCGATGACGTCGACGCCGTCGAGGTTTACGCCGGCTTTCTCGGCTGCCTCGCGGATCGCATAACCGCCACCCAGCAGTGTCACGTTGGCGATGCCGAGCTCGCGGATCTTCTGAGCGGCCTCCACCGCCCGCGGATCCGCACCATCGGCGAGCACGACACGATGATCGTCGGACGCCGCCCGGCTTCTCAAATCAGCGATCAGTTGTGAGGGGTTCACTGACCCCAACGGGCTAGGACTCGCTCCGCGATCTGACGTACTTGTGTCGCGTCCGCCTCGGGCACCAGGCCGCGGACCCGTTCAACGACGCGCTCAATGTCACTCGGATCGCAGGTTGGAACGTGACGACCAGCGGGCGAAGGGTTTGGAGTCCTACCCGGTTTGACCAGCTCGATTCCATGCCGGTCAGCTTCTTCCCTGGCTAAAGGTGTGACGATGGCGTTCTCGGGGACGACCAGTTGAAAGCCTCCATCGCGGTGGACCGCGCGCACGTCATCGGCAGAGACGAGGGGTCGGCTGCCGCGACCGCGCGCAGTCACGACGCCTGTTTGACGACCGCCGCGTCACGCCGGGCAGCCAATCGTTCAGCGATCTCTGCGGCCACGCTGTAGTAAGCGGCTGCTCCGGTAGAGTTGGCATCGACCTCGAACAGCAGCCGTCCTTCCCGGGCCGCCTCGGCGAGCGCGATGTTGATCGGGATCGGTTCTCGGAACAGGAGCTCACCCCACGTGTCTTCCATCGTCGTGAGGCATTCGCGACCCACGCGCGTGCGCCGATCGTAAAGGGTAGCCAAGTAGCCCAAGAGATCGAGCCTCGAATTGAGCCGACGTCGAACCTTGTCGATGAGGTCGAGTGTACGGGGTACGGCGTTGAGGGCGAAGGGGTGTGTTTGGACCGGAATCAGGACCGTGTCGGCCAACCGTAACGCGTTGACGGTATACAGCGACAACGCCGGAGGGACATCGATGATCGCCATGCGGTACGGCAGCTCCGGGCCAGCTTCCCAAGCGTCCGCCAAGAGCTCCTCACGGCCCGGGACGTTGGCCAGCTCGGACTCCATTTGGCCCAGGCTTTCGTGGGCCGGAACGCAGAACAGCCGCTCGTAGCGAGTCGGCACTGTCGCGCGCGCCAGCCCGCCGACCGGGTCGATCAATACATCGGTGACGGTAGTTTCCAGCGCGTCGGGGTCGATCCCGAGGTGCCGGGTCGCCGACGTCTGAGGATCGAGGTCGATGAGCACCGTCTCGATTCCGGTTTCGGCGAACGCTCCGGCGACATGGACCGCTGAAGTGGTCTTCCCTACCCCGCCCTTCGCGTTAGCAAACACGAGCGCGTACGGTCGCCGCATCACTCGTTAGCCGGGTAGTAGCGGCTCTCGACCTTTTCTATCGCACCCCGATCGAGCAGCTGCTTGACTGGGCCGATCAGCCGGCGCCACTCTGTCCCGAGGGCCGTCCCGAGATCAGGCAGCGATATGCCCTGCTCCCCGGCACGCCGTATCGCCGTCAGGCATCGTGCTTCCAAATCGGTGACCGACACCGGTTGGGTAACGGGCTTCGCGGTGACCTCGGTCGACGGGGCCACCGTCGGTTTGGCAGACTCGGTCGGCTCAGTTGGTTTGGTCGGTCTCGGGGTCGCCTGGGGCCGTTGGCCGATCGGGTAAGATGGCTGGATCTGGTAGTTCCCTGGCAAGACGTCGATCAGTTGGTCGGTAGCCTGATGCGGTCGCGGGATAACGTGGACGCTAATCAACTCGCCCACCTGCGCGGCCGCGGAAGCGCCCGCATCGGTAGCGGCCTTGACCGCAGCGACGTCGCCTCGTACGAGGATCGTCACCAATCCGGCTTGCGAGTATTCGCGCTTGACGAACTCGACCGGAGCCGCCTTCGACATCGCGTCGGTCGCTTCGGTGGCACCCACAAAACCGCGGGTCTCGATCAGGCCGAGGGCGTTGCCGGCCATCGTCAGTACCTCACCGGATCGGCGCACACCGACTTGACCGCCGCCTCGAACGCTTCGCACGCCGCGCGGCAGTCGGCCTCGGTGCCGGTCACGAGTGCGCCGCCCATGTTGGTCGGCGTCGGCGGCTCGATCCACTCCCCTACCTCCACGTCGGCCGCTTTGAGGGCCTGGTCGAGCCCAAAGACGGCTTCCAGTGGTGGCGCCTTGAGGTACCCGATGGCGTCGCCGCGCTCGACGCCGGCCCGCTCCGAAAGATAACTACCGGTCTGAGCCACCAGGTGAGCCAAGTACGGGCAGCGTCCCTCATCGTCAGCCGACCGGTAGCTGACACGCGACTCGAGATGAGCGAGCGTAGCATCCATCCCAGCCTCGACTTCCCCGATTCGATCACCGGCCATTATTACCAACGTCTCGGCGGCGGGTGAGCCCACGATCGAGCGCCCGGAATCACGATAAAATGTGCGCGTGAAGACGACGTCGACTGCGGCCTTCTTGGTAGCGTCATCGACCGCTACGTACGTTGGGTCGTCTTGGTCGACGGTGAGGAACCCGATCGACGCGTGCGATGGCCGCAACCCCAGCGCGTCGACCAGCGCTGGAGCGACGTTCGGGATTGTCCGGACCGCTAAGACACGCGGTACGAGGGTCGTGGTCGCCATGCAGTTGGATCCGGGTTCGGGGATTGCCGGGTAAAGCCCCGAGGAGTCTAGGATCGCAGTCTGGGCGGGTCAAGCGGCGGGCGGGTCTAGAAGCGCATCTCCGCGCGGGTCCATTGCACGACCCCGCTTCCGCCGCGTTGGGCGGGCACGTAGAGCATCTGTTTTGCGGCCGCGAACGCAGCCGTATCGAGCACGGCAAAACGGCTCCCCTTCTCGATTCTGACCTCGCCCACCGAGCCATCGGCGAGCACCTCGACCAGGAGGTGGACCGTCGAGCCCCGAACGCGCTTTTTGTCGAGGTCGTCCGGGATGCGCGGAACGACCAGGTGCAACGGCCGAGGCGGGCTGACGACCCCGCCGCCTCGACCGGCAGCCGGATCCGTCATGCCTTGGCCGCCCGGGTCGCCGTTGTCGCGACCCTCGCCTTCGCTGGGGGCGGCCTCGGGCTCGGCTACTGTTTCCTCGATCGGAGCCTCGGCGATCTCGACCTCGGCGACCTCCTCGATCGGTTCCGGCTCGGGCTCTGTCTCGGCGACTTCCTCGGACGGTGGTTCAAGCGCGACCACCTCCAACTCACTGCCGGGCCCACCCGGGACGACGAACACGTTTGGTGACGGAATCAGCGCTTCGTGGATCCGGTCGGCGATCATCCGTGGCAGGGCCAGCAGGACCACGGCGTGCAATCCGATTGCGACCAGCAGGCTCCAGCGTCGAATCCGGTCGTACGAATCGCGCCACAACGTGTTTTTGGTCGAGAGCACTCGCATTACTAGAAAACTCCAGACGGGTGGGTCGGGTTAGACGACCAAGCTCACCAACTTGTTCGGCACTACGATCACCTTGCGAACCGGTTGGCCGTCGAGGAGTTCCGGGATCCGACCGTGGACCAACGCCCGGGCCTCGACCTCCTGATCGGGCAAGTCGCGCGGGACGCGCATCTCGTCGCGCACCTTCCCGTTGACCTGAATCACGACCGTGACTTCCTCCGTGCGCAGGATCTCGGGTTCGTAGCTAGGCCATCCAGCGTCGATCAGTGGTGGCTGATGCCCGGTCATGACCCATAGCTCTTCGCCGAGGTGGGGCGCGATGGGTGCCAAGAGCCGAATCACCGTCTCGATCGCGGTGCGCATCAGCGACGGATCCTCCGGGTCGCCGGCTTCTTCGCCCGCCGCTTACTGGTAGCACTCGTTGACGAGCTCCATGATCCGCGCGATGGCGGTATTGAACTGCCAGCCAGCGAGATCTTCCGTCGCTCCCTTCACCGATCGGTGCATAATGAGACGCAGCGATCGTGACGCGTCCGAGTCGGTGCCTTCATCGCCGCCAGCGTCTTCATCCCACAGGGACCGATGCCGATCGACCAGTCGCCACACGCGTTGCAGCCAAGCGGCGACCGCCTTGATCCCCTCGTCTTTCCAGTCACCACCTTCAGTAAACGCAAAGCCAAACATCAGGTAGGTGCGAAAGGCATCGGCGCCATACTCGTCGATGTAGTCGTCCGGGCTGATCACGTTGTCCCGGGACTTGGACATCTTGGTGCCGCGATTGGTGATTGTGCCTTGATGAACCAGCCGCTCAAACGGTTCGCTTATGCCGAGGTGCCCCAGATCGCGCATCGCCTTGACCATGAAACGAGCGTACAGCAGATGCAGGACCGCATGCTCGATCCCGCCCGAGTACTGGTGAATAGGGCACCATCGATCGACCAGATCTCGGTTCCACGGCCGTTCGTCATCGTCAGGTGACAGGTAGCGCAGGAAGTACCACGCCGAGTCGACAAATGTGTCCATCGTGTCGGGGTCGCGCTGCGCATCGGAGCCACAGCTTGGGCAGGGCACGTTCATGAACGACTCCGAGCGCTCGAGCGGGCTCTTGCCGGCGCCCAGCGAGAAATCGACGTCGTATGGCAACTCGACGGGCAGGTCGTCGACCGGCACGGGGACCTCCCCGCACTCGGAGCAATGCACGATCGGGATCGGCGCTCCCCAGTAGCGTTGCCTCGATATCAGCCAATCGCGGAGGCGGTAGTGGACGGTCGCCTTCCCGTCTCCTTTGGCGACCAGGTCTGATGTGACCTGTTCGAGCATCTCCTCGGATCGCATACCGGTGTAGGGGCCCGATGCGATGACACGACCATGACCGGTATAGGCCTCGTCGCACCCGGTATCGGTCGAACCTGGTTCGATCACCCAAACGACCGGCAGATCCATCGCCCGGACGAAATCGAAGTCGCGCTCGTCATGAGCGGGGACGCCTTGAATGGCGCCGGTTCCGTATCCGGCGAGTACACAGTCCGCAACCCAGATCGGCACCTGCTCCCCCGTCAACGGATGGATAGCGTGAGCACCTGTGAACTCACCGGTTTTCTCGGCCTCGGTCGATGTCCGCTCGATCTCCGAGAGGCGACGGGCCCGCTCGCGGTACGCGTCGACCCTGGCCCGATGAGCATCGGTCACGATGTCGTCGAGCACGTCGTGCTCTGGTGCCAATGCGAGGAACGTGACGCCGTAGAGCGTGTCTGGACGCGTCGTAAAGGTCTTGATCGTCACCTCTCGATCGGCTACTTGCCAATCGATCTCGACTCCGGTTGACCGGCCGATCCAGTTGCGTTGCAGGGTTTTCGTCCTCTCCGGCCAGTCGAGTTCGTCGAGTCCGTCCAGCAACTCATCGGCGTAGTCCGTGATCTTGAAGAACCACTGGGTGAGATCCCGTTTCTCGACGTCAGAGCCACAACGCTCGCACACGTTGCCTTCGACAACTTGCTCGTTAGCGAGCACGGTCTGGTCGGTCGGGCACCACCACACGGGTGCCGCCTTCCGGTGAGCCAGTCCGGCCCGATAGAGCTCTAGAAACAGCCATTGGGTCCATTTGTAGTACTGGGGCTCGCTGGTGTTGAGCGTGCGCTCCCAATCCCACATCGCGCCCATCGTCTTGAGCTGTTTGATCATGTTGGCGACGTTACGATCGGTGGAATCTCGGGGGTGGATCCCGGTCCGCACGGCATAGTTCTCGGCCGGCAGACCAAAAGCATCGAACCCAAAGGGCTCGAAAACCGATCGGCCACACATGCGCTGGAACCGGGCCCAAGTGTCAGCCGGTCCGTAATGGTACCAGTGGCCGACGTGGAGTCGATCGCCGGACGGGTAGGCGAACATGACCAACGCGTAGCAGGGGTCAGGTGCCGCTTCGAGGTCTGCTCGGAACAGATCCTTGGCTTCCCATTCGGCGCGCCACTTGGGCTCGATGGCGTGGGGGTCGTAACGATGCTCGGTCATATTTCGCTTTGTGGGGGTAAAAACGGAGAGCGGCGGGAACCCGCTCCCGCCGCCGGTGATCACGCATCAGACGGGTGTCAAAGTACTGTCGTCGCCGTGCTCGATCAACCGACGAACCCGGTATTTTGCTCTTTGTGGCTTGCTAGATCTCGTCCAGGACGCCGGAGTATACGATGCGCGTGTGGCCAGTGAGATGCGGAGTGAATGCGGCCGCACCCCCCTCTCCGTTGTTCATGTCGAAATCGACCTCGAGCGGAAACCCACCGCTGGTTTCGACCCGGATCGGCGGTTCTGCAGATCCCCACAGGGAGCACAGAATGGCGGACGCCACCGCGCCGGTTCCACACGATAGGGTTTCCGCCTCGACGCCACGCTCAAAAGTCCGCATCCGTATGTGATGGCGATCCAGGATCGTCACGAAATCGACGTTTGTGCCCAAGGGTTGCCATCGCGGGTCGAACCTGAGCCTCTTCCCTTCACCGCGGATGTCGTGGGTGGCGACCTCGTCTACCATGGCCACGACGTGTGGTGTCGACGTGTCGAGAAAGCCAACGTGTGCGTAAGTAGAGCCCTCCAGTTCTGGGTAACCGGTGACGAGCCCAGTTGGCTCGGGAAGCTGTAACCGCACGGTCGGCTTGCCGGGATCGTCGACGCGGGCCTCGAGGGTGCCGCTTCCGGTCGCCACGTAGATGATCGGTCGGCTTGCGACACCAATCATCCGCGCGTATCGGGCGACGCACATCGCCCCGTTTCCACACATCGGGGCCTCGCTGCCATCCGCGTTGTAGTACACCATTCTCAGGTCGGCCTCGGGGTCCTCCTCCAGCAGCAGCACTGCGTCGGCACCGACACCCACTCCCCGACGACACAAGCGAACGACCGGTTCGCCGCCACCTGGAAACCACCGCGAACGGTTATCGAATACGACAAAGTCGTTTCCTCCGCCGGACATCTTCAGGAATGAACGTGACTTCACGACCGATCAAGCGCGTGTGTGATCCGCCACAATCGCATTCGCCACACCATCCAAATCGCCTCCCAGACGATCGACCGGTTCATTTTGCTGCTACCGACGTTGCGATCGACAAATACGATGGGGGTCTCAACCAGCCGAAAACCTGCCCGATCCGCTCGAAACACGGTTTCTATCTGAAACGCGTAGCCGGTTGAATGGATGCCATCGAGGTCGATCGTTTCGAGCACCTTACGCCGATAGCACTTGAATCCACTGGTAAGATCGTTGAGCGGCAACCCGGTCGCCGTTCGTGCGTAAGCATTGGCCAACCACGACAGCAGTAGCCGCCCCATCGGCCAGTTGACAACAGTCACGCCACGGGTATAACGCGAACCGACGACCACATCGCAGTCGCTGATGCTTTGCAGAAGGCGCGGCAAATCCTCAGGACGATGGGATGACCTAACACTGACACACGGGTATAACGCGAACCGACGACCACATCGAAGTCGTCGGCCAAGTCGAGGAACTCGTGGAGATGACGCGGATCGTGTGAGAAGTCGGCGTCCATCTCGAACACCAACTGGTATTCGTGCTCGAGGGCGAAGCGGAAACCGTCGATATACGCCGTGCCCAGACCGAGCTTGCCAGGACGATGAATGACGTGAACCCGCTCGTCCTGTTTCGCCAAAGCGTCGGCGATCTCTCCGGTGCCGTCAGGAGACGCGTCATCGACAACGAGCACTTCTAAGCGCTCACTCTGAGCTAAGACCTGTTGTACGAGCGGTTGCAGGTTCTTCCGCTCGTTGTACGTAGGGACGATGACGAGGGTGTCACGCATCGCGATTAGAGCTGACAGATCGAAATCTCAGCGGCATCTCGCTCGTCGGTTGTAGCTCAGGGATATTTGGTTCGTTGCGCATCGTGTCCGCGTGTCGAGCGTACCAAGCCGCTCCGGGGATCGCCGTGAGCCCGTGCGCCAAGATGCTCACCAGTACGGTGAATACGACGACACCAAAAACGAGATCGGTTGACATTATAGCTGAGCGTTCCACGATCAACAGGCCAAAGAGGATCGATGCTAGGCCGCGCGGGCCGAACCAGCCGACGAATGCGAGCGTGTGCCAGCTCAGTTTTAGCCCCAGCAGGCTCAACCAAACGGGGACGATACGGATCACCGTCAAGCTCAATAGACCGTAGAGCGCCACGCTGCCGTCGAACAACCCAGACAGCTCCGGAAGCAGAACGGCTCCGAACACGAGAAAGACTAGCAACGTGAGCAGCTGGCCCTCGGCCTCGGCGAACTCGTATAGCCCCTGACAGTGATCGCGCACCGCCGCACCCAGTGCAAGGCCGGCCCCGAAAGCGGCGATAAACCCGTTGCCGCCCAAGGACAGCGAGAGACCAAATGCCAACAGGGCGAGGCCGACAAGCGACAGGTCCCTGAACACGTCGTTCATCCAGCCTGTCGAGACGGCTCGGTCGACGATCCGTCCGCCAACTAGACCCACGACCACCCCGACGACCGGGCCGATGGTGACCTGCAGCCCGACGAACCGAATCCAGCCGCCGGCTCCATCTGCTGTTTCGGAGGCACCAGCCAACGCCAGGCAGATCAACAACACGGGAAGTACCAGTCCGTCATTGAGTCCGCTTTCGACGTTGAGCGCCTGGCGCACCCGCACCGGCACGCGAGCGTTGGATACGACCGCGTGTCCGAGCGCCGCGTCGGTGGGGGCCAGCATCACGCTCAACACGGCGGCCTCCCAAATGGAGAACGAGGGAAAAACGACCTTCGCCATCAACGCCCCAAAGACGATCGTCAGAGGCAACCCGATGGCGAGCAGGCGGACCGGCATATTGTGATCCTGGATCAAGGCTCGAACGTCGATCCTGGCGGCATCCGTGAAAAGGACGAGCATCAAGGTCACCTCGGCCAGTGTGTGGATCGCAGCGTGCCCGATCTCGGGCGTGGCTAGAGCGAAACCGAACGGACCCACGACGAGACCCACAAGCGTGAACATCATCGGTGGAGTGATGGCGGTGCGCTCGATCCGATTGGAAACCAAACCGTAGCCCACCACGCAGGCACCGATCACGATCAGGGAGAGCGTGCCACTCACGTTTTTTGCTTGCTGCTTGCTGCTACTGCGGACAGGTCACGGTACCCGAACACGGTGGCCAGCGCGGCCGCCACGGCGATTTCGACGGCGGTCAGCCACAAGCGGGACAAGATCGCGGCGGCTGCTGCCGCCGATGGTGGTAAGAACCGGGCCAAAAGAAGCGCGTAAACGCCCTCACGCACACCGATGCCACCCGGCGCGAAGATTGCCAACCAACCGGCCGCGTAGCCAGCGGCGCTGACACCCACCAGCGGCCAGAGATCCTTCACTGCAACCACCGTCAGACCGGAAAGAAAGAGATAGAAACCAGCACCAAAGAAGAACCACGAGATGATGTAGCCAGCTGCAAGCGCTCCGCGCTGCCGCGTCCCGAACGACGGCACTGTCGAGAGCGTATCGAGTCGCCAGCGTATCAGTGCCGCCTGGACGATGTCGAATAGCGGGGTGAATACGAGTGCTGCCAGCCCGACAAGGATGACCAACGGGAGCCATGTCGGTCCCGGCAGCGAGCGGCCACCGAGAGTGGCGATCGCCACGACCACCGCACTCCCCACGACGAACACCTGCGCCAGCACGCTGGCTGCGACCGTCGTCGATCCGGGGACACCCTTGGCGCGGGCGAGATACGCCGTCCCGGCGAGCTGAAACACCTTGCCCGGCACGTACCGAGCGAGATTGCCGAAATACCAGATCCGATGCGCATCGGCCAACGTCAATCGCTCTCCGAATGCGTGCAGGAGTTGGCGCCACAACACCACGAACAGACTGTACGCGATGGCAACGCAAAGAGAACCCAGCAAAAGCCGGGACCAACGGAAAGACCATGCGTAGGCCTCGACTTGGCTCCAGTTGCGAGCGACGTACCATCCGAGAGCGACGAGTACGACCGCTGCTCCGGCCCGCTCGGCCCACGCTAGCCGGCGATGATCGCTCTCTGGGCCGGCATTGGAGTTCAGTGCGCTTGGTCCCGCTTGCGCCACGTGGTGATGAGCAACCCTAGCCAGAGCGCCAAGCCGCCAAGGCTTCCCCACCGCCCGTAGGTCACGAAGGGGTCGTTGAACCGCATCTCGATTCGGTGCCGGCCGGCGGGAACCGCGACGGCTCGAAGCGCGATGTCGGTTTGAAGCACCGGTGTCGGCTCGCCATCGATCGTGGCCCGCCAGTACGGGTGATAGATCTCACTCATGACGAGTAAGCCGTCAGCCGCCAACTCGGCGTCGATGACCAGCCGATCTGTGTCGCGGGTGACCCATTCGACGATGCTCGATCCGGGTTCGCCCTGGCCCAACGCGGGGCGTTCCTCTTCCGCCGTCAGGATCGCGCTCCGCAGCGGGTCAAAGCTGGGGTCGAGCAGTGTTGCCCGCGCATCGGCCACACCATCGATCGGCACTGCGTCGTGCACGACCCAAGCGCGCGGGGACGCGGCTTGCCTGGCGTAGACGTGTCGCCCCTCGTCCTGGTGAACGAGATCGAAGCCGGCTGCCTGCACGGCCGGCCCCGAAATCACGTACCGGACGTTCAGCAACGACCATATCGGCGGCTCGGCCAGACCCGATTGGTCTTCACCAACCAGATCATCCCACCACGACAACCGGAAGTTTTGCGAGCCGGTCACCGACTCGATCCCGAACAACATAAGGTCGTTGGGACCGTACGCGTTTGGTAGCGGCCAGACCCGAAACGGCTCAGGTTGTTGCCGCAGGTAGTCGACCGTTGGGTCGGCGCTGATGAAGCGATCGATCGGCAGCGTGTCGTAGACGGCAGCATACTCCTCTGTGCTCTTGGCCAACTCGCCCCGGGTCTCGTCCACGCTGAAGCGATCGACATCCCCCTTGATATC
>CBDUCI010000012.1:0-24681 GCA_965365605.1 uncultured bacterium | reverse complement strand
ATATCGGCGATGTCGATTTCACCGACGAGTATTCGTATGGCATCGAGTTCCGCGGTTACGGGCCGATGGGGCACCTGTTCGGCGTGGGCCTCGCCAGAGGTGGCGAAGGGATCAGCTTAAACTTCACAGTATCGGACGTGTTCTAATGCGCGCGACAACGATGTCAAAAACGACCCTGTTCTTGATCGCCCCGGCGTTGATCGCAGCCTGTGGGGGCGGCCCGAAGGTGCAGCCCTGGCATTACAACTCTCGACCGATGGCGGATACGTTGGCGATCGTCGAGCCCGAGGAGCAGAGACTCCCGCTCTTCTACGAGGTGGCGAGCAGCAGCCTCTTCGGCGGCGGCGGGTCGGGCGACGGCGAAGCATGGAACGCAGACCCATCGGATGGTGTCGTCAACTCGACGTGGTTTACGCACCGCAACAGCGTCTCACCGCTGTCGCCGGACGCCGTCCGGCGAGGTCCCCGGCGGCTCGAAGGCCCGACCGATCCGTTGACGGTGACGTCGATCAAGGCCGAAGGCGTGACACCGGGCTTCAACGCCAAGGACGCGACCGGCGCACGGTGGATCATCAAGTTCGATCCGCCCGATATGCCCGAGTTGGCCAGCGGCGCCGAGGTCGTTACGACCAACCTCGTGTGGGCAGCTGGGTACAACACGCCGGAGAACTACATCTACTCGCTCGATCCCGACGCGCTCGTGCTCGACGACGATCTCGAAATGGTTCTCTTCGACGACCTGGCTCGCCCGGTCGTGTACTCGGTGACCGGCGAAGGCGACCGGCAATTGACAAAAGATCTCTTTCTGGAGCAAGTCCTGGCTCGTTACCCGCGTCGTCCGGACGGCACGATTCGCGCTCTTGCGAGCCGCTTCCTGGACGGGGTCCCGATCGGGCCGTTCAGCTACTCGGGCGTTCGCTTTGACGACCCGAACGACGTCATCCCGCACGAGCATCGTCGCGAGCTTCGCGGGCTTTACTCGATCGCCGCGTGGCTCAACCACACCGACGTAAAGGGCGGGAATTCGCTCGATATGTTCGTTCCGGCGGCACAGCAACCGGCCGGAGGCACGCGCATCGGCTACGTCAAGCACTACTTGATCGACTTCGGCTCGACGCTCGGCTCGGCTGCGGCCGATCGACACATCCCGCGCGACGGAGTCGAGAACCTGTTCGATCTCAACATGATGGGCCGGCGGCTCACTTCGTTGGGAGCATACAGGGCATCGTGGCAGAAGATCCCGATACCGGAGACACCCCCGGCACTCGGGTACTACTCGCTCGACAACTACAATCCTGGAGACTGGCGACCGAACCTGCCGAACCCGGCGTTCAACAACGCCTCCCCCGCCGATGCTTACTGGGGCGCGAAGATCGTGATGTCGTTTACCGACCAGCAGCTCGCCGGTGCGGTCGACGCGGGCCAGTACTCTGATCCGGCCGACGCTCGGGCGCTGCTCGATGTTCTGCGTCAGCGGCGTGACGCCACCGGACGCTACTGGTTCGCTCAGGTATCGCCGATCGAGAACGTGGCGATCGAGGACGGAGTGTTGACGTTCGACGACAACTGGATCGACCACTTCGGTGGCACCGGCGAGTACCGCTGGGAGTTCGATTGGGATGCGCCCGATCCCGACCTCGAGGCCAAAGGCACAGTCACTCGCCACCGGATCACAATCCCGGTCCCGAGCGGCGAGGTCGAGCGGCGGGGTCGGCCCGAAGACGATCTCGCAGTTCTCGAAGTGTGGAGCCGCGACCCGCTGGGTGGCTGGACATCGCGCCCGGCGACGGTGTGGTTGTCGTGGAATCAGGGGTTGCGCGAATGGAGCATCGTCGGTCTGCGACACTGAGCGCTTAGAGAGACCGACTCCACCTCGGGTCAGAACCCGCCCGGGGCACACAATCGAACTAAATTAGCGCCTCGAGATGACGCCTCGAGTTCAACTCGGTCGTTTGTCACGCGGCGCTAACGTCGTCACGCTGGTGGTGCTCCTCTTCGCCTGTCTCGGGATCGGCGCCTTCCTCGGAGTCTACCAGCGTGTCCGAGAAAACCTGCCGTCGATAGCGCGTCTCGAGAACTGGCAACCCAGCTTGATCACCAAGGTCTACTCGCGCGACGGCGAAGTGATCGCCGAGTTCGCGAGCGAGCGCCGTGAAGTCATCCCGCTGGAGAGAGTTCCACAGCACTTCATCCAGGCTGTTCTGGCAACCGAGGATCGAGCTTTCTACGAGCACGACGGGATCAACCCGCGCCGCGTCTTGAGCGCCGCGTGGAACAACTTGATCACCGGGCAACCCACGGGTCAGGGTGCGTCGACGATCACCATGCAGCTCTCGCGCAATCTGTTTCTCACACCCGAGAAGCGGTTCGTGCGGAAGTTCAAGGAGATGATCCTGGCGCAAGAGATCGAGCACCGCTACACCAAGAAGCGCATCTTGGAGATGTACATCAACCAGGTGTACTTCGGGAGCGGCGCCTACGGTATCGAATCGGCGGCGCAACTGTACTTCAACAAGCCGGCGACCCAGCTGACGTTGCCGGAAGCGGCGCTACTGGCCGGGATCGTCCAAGCCCCCTCGCGGCAGAGCCCGCGCGTCAGCATGGATGCGGCACAAGCACGGCGCTCGATCGTGCTCAACAACCTGGTCGCGATCGGTGCGGTCGATCGCGACGCGGCACAAGCAGCCAAACAGGAACCGATAGAGTTGGCTCCGCGACGCCCGACCGCGGGACCGAGGTCGTACTTCGCCGAGCATGTTCGTCGGCAACTGGAAGAGATGCTGGGCACTGACGAAGTGTGGAGCGGCGGCTACCGCGTGTACACGACGCTCGACAGCCGGCTGCAAGCCGCCGCCGAAGCGGCGGTCGAGACGCAGCTGGTCAACATCGAGCAATCGCTCGGCCGGTCGAAGGTGCGCCGCACCGACTGGCAGGCCGAGCATGCGGCCGAGCTGGCGGCTGACGAAGACTCGGTCGCGCTAACGACCGTAAACGACACCCTTCAGACCGCGACGCCCTATCTGCAGGGCGCATTCGTCGCCATGGATCTCGATACCGGCGGGGTCGTGGCGATGGTCGGTGGGCGATCGTTCGAAGAATCGAAGTTCAACCGCATCACCCAGGCGCAACGCCAACCGGGATCGGTCTTCAAGCCGTTCGTCTACACGGCCGCCATCCGCAACGGGTACCCCGCCAGCTACGTCGTCGACGACGACACGCTCTCCATGGAGACAGGAGACGGAGAGACTTGGACACCCGGCAACTTCGACGGACGGTTCCGCGGACCCGTCACGTTGCGACGAGCGCTCACCAGCTCGATCAATGTGCCGACGATCCGATTGCTGCTGGACGTCGGCGCGCAGGCGGTAATCGATTACGCGCGCGATGCCGGAATCAGCACGCCCTTGCCACCCTACCCATCGCTGGCCCTCGGTGCGGCCGAGCTGATCCCGCTCGAGGTGCTTCGCGCGTACACGATCTTCCCCACCGGCGGTGTGCGGATCACACCGATCTCGATCACCCGCATCGAAGACCGCAACGGCTCGGTAGTTCGCACGTTCGAGTCACCGACGACACGCGTTCTGACACCCCAGGAGACGTTCATCGTCACCTCGATCCTGACCGACGTGGTCGATCGGGGCACCGGCAATTGGGGCGTACGGGGTCACGGCTTTCAATGGCCGGCGGGCGGAAAGACGGGCACCACCAACGACTTCACCGACGCTTGGTTCGTTGGTTTCACGCCCGAGTACGTCGGGCTCGCATGGGTCGGGTTCGACGTCAAACAAACGATCCGCCACAACGGCACCGGCGGCGTGCTGGCGGCACCGATCTGGACCGACGTCATGAAGACCGCCCACGAGGGGCTGGAAATTCCGGAAGTCGGATTTCCGAAGCCGCTGGGGCTGGAAAGCGAATTGGTGACTCTGGAGACTGGTATGCGGGCGGCCGACTTCTGTGGGATGCCGGCCTATGAGGAGATCTTCCTGCCGGGGACGGTCCCCGAGCATTACTGCCACGGGCCTGAAGAGGACTTCGACCCCGAGCTGATCGAGGTGGAGGAGAGGGAGGCGCCGGTCACAGAAAACGGCGAGCGCCAGGTCGACGAAGACTTCTTGTTCTAGTCGGCCGTCACTCGAGCGGTGACGACCGGAGCTACGTCGACCGGCGAATCCGACCAATAGACGATCGATTCTAGCGTCGCTTGAGCGGCTTCCGCGTCCGCCTCCGCCGCCGCGTGGATGATCGCCCACGGCTCACCGCGTTCCAGCCGTTCGCCAATCGAGTGCGGAAACTCGAAGCCGACCCGGGGATCGATCGTTTCGCCTTTGACGCGACGACCACCCCCCAGCTCGATGAGCGCCAACCCGACCGCCCGCGCCGGCAACTCTCGTAGGTAGGCTGTTCGCGGCGTAGCCAGTGTGCGCGTGTGAGCCGCTGCCGGCAGCAGCCCGGGATCGTCGACGACCGCCGGGTCGCCTCCCTGAGCCACGACGTTGGCCCGGAACCGCTCCAAAGCCGCTCCGCCATCGAGCGCGGCCGCGATCCGTTGTCGGGCCGCGGCGTCGTTCTCAGCGACCTCGGTCAGCACGAGCAAGCTCGCCGTCAGCGCCACCACGACATCCGCGAACCTCTCTTCGGTCGGCTCACCGCTCAGCATGGCGATCGCCTCGCGCAGCTCGAGCGCGTGGCCTACCATGCGCCCCAGCGGGGCTTCCATGTCGGTCAGCACGGCCTCCGTCTTGACACCGAACGCGAGCCCGGTACCGATCATGTTCCGAGCCAGGTGCTCGGCTTCTTCACGTGTGTGCATAAAGGCGCCGTTACCCCATTTGACGTCGAGGACCAGGCCGTCCGGACCCTCGGCGATTTTCTTCGACATGATGCTGGCGGTGATCAGCGGCACGGACTCGATCGTGCCGGTCACGTCCCGGAGCGCGTAGAGCTCCCGGTCGAGCGGCGCGAACGAACCGGTCTGGCCACCCATCCCATACCCGACGTCGCGCAGGAGCCGATCAAAATCGTGCTTGTTCAGCGCGGTACGGTAGTTGGGGATCGACTCCATCTTGTCGAGCGTTCCGGCGGTGTGGCCCAATCCGCGCCCCGAGACCATCGGGACGCGCACGCCGCACGCGGCTGCCAGCGGCGCCAGAACCAGCGAGACCTTGTCCCCCACACCACCTGTCGAGTGCTTGTCGCCAACCGGCGACCCGGGGTTCCAACTCCAACGCTCGCCGGAATCGATCATCACCTCGGTCAGCGCCCGGGTTTCGTCCTCCGAGAGCCCCTGGAAATAGATCGCCATCAGGAGCGCCGCGACCTGGTACTCGGCGACTTCTCCGCGCGTGTAGGCGGAAAAAAAGGCGGCCCACTCGCTGGGGGCGAGTGAGCCGCCATTCCGCTTGCGGATGATCAGTTCGGCGGGGATCAGGTCAGTCGCTACCCGCCAAACGTTCAGCCCAGTCTCCGACGACCGGCAGCTTCCACTTCTCACCCGAGTAGCCCTTGATCATCAAGACGATCCACAGGATGAAGGCCGCCAGCCAGACCAACATCATCAACAGGCTGAACAGGCTCCCCAGGGTCCACGAGATGGCGCCGAGGAGCACGTTGAGGATGCCGAGCCCGATCGCCAGGACAAACAGCGCCAGGCTCACCACGATCGACTGAGCGGCATGGAATCGCACTACCGAGTTCGTTTTCTCGATCAGGAAGAAGATCACTCCGGTAACAAGCCCCAGGATGTAGCACAACAGTCCGGCTAGCTGAGGGTCGAGGCCCGTCGACGTGGCCTGCCCCATAGAGGGGGGTGTCGGCTCGGAGGGCTGCGGAGTCGGGGGTGTCTGGTCCGTCACGGTGCCTCCTTGGAGCGCGGAAATCAGCGTGCATTGAAAGACCTGCTCTGTTTATCGAAATTACACGCCATAGGCCGGGTTTCACAAGGAATCGCTCCCGGCGGCACATGTGCCGGCTTGCAGGGTACCACCCTCCCCATCCGCACGGCATCGACATCGCGCTTCGCTCACGTACATGACCGTCTACCTGGAGGACTCATGCCTCGTACGCCCTACGTGTTGATCTGCGCCACCGTCGCCATGCTGGCGGCTGCCCCCAACGCGGCCCGCGCCCAAAACGGGCTCGAGCTGATGGGTTACGGGTTTCGCGCCGGCGCCTCGCTCGACGACGAGCTCACGCAGTTCCTGGTTGGCGGTCATCTCGATCTGGGTCGACCGTACGACAGCCTCCGCGTCCAGACGATCATCACGACGGGGTTTGGCGACGATGCGTTCTCGTTCTTGCTGGGTGGCGAGGCACACTACCTGTTCCCGGTGAGCGCCACGTCGAGCATCGAGCCGTACGCCGGTGGCGGGATCGGGTTGCACCACATCAATCGCGATCGCGACAACGATGACGATCGCGGGCGTCATGACGACACGACCGAGGCGGCGTTGCTGCTTGTCGCTGGTTTTGACGTTCCGGTCAGTCGATGGTGGGGGTATTTCGTCGAAGGGCGCTTTCTGGTCGCCGACGAATCGGTGTTTCGGCTCGAAGGGGGTCTTACCTGGCTCTACTGATCGCGGGCGGCGGCCTAGCGCCCTGAGGATGGGCTAGGCGGGCGAAACAGACTTCGCCGGACGATCAGCGCGGTCGCCGACGGTTGTGAAATCTCCTCGAGCCTGACCCGCGGCACGCTGCTCTGCCGGACGGATCCGCTCTTCTCCAGCGGCTCGCCCTCACGGAGGATCTCGAACTGCACCTTGGCGCCAGGATTGGCCTCGCGGATGTAGTTCGTCAGCGCATAGCGGGTGGCGACCGTCTCGTCGGGCCCGACCGGAGTACGATTGATCTTCAGCAACAGGTCGCCATCCTGAAGGCCGGCGCTGGCCGCGGTCCCGCCCGGCTCGACATCGCGAACGACAAACCGGCCGACCGGATCGACGAGCAATCGCGCACCCAGCGTCCTGCGGCGTTCGGGGCTCTCGACGATGTGCAGGCCCGCTCGCGCCAAACCGGCCCGGATCGAGAGCCTCGATCCGGCGACCATCGGACTGAGCGCGTCTACCCCGACGCCTAGCGCCTTGGCCGCCTCGGGCCACACCTCGTCCTCCGCGTAGCCACCTTCCTGCCCTTCCTGTTGCAGGTAATACAGCAGATTGTCGAGCCCCCTCAGGCCGTGTGTGTCACCGCGGATCGCGATATCGACGACGAACGCCGCCAGTGCCCCGCCGACGATCATCCGGGCCGCAGACTCGTCGTCAGTTCCCGAAGAGCGGAGCGTCGTGACATCGATACGCCGTCCGCCTCCCAGCTCGCGCCACCACGTGAGGAGCTCCCCCATGGCGGCGTAGAAGCCGTCTGGCCCGCCCGCGTAGCGCGCCGGCAGCAACCGCGCGTAGTACTCAGCGGCACCCTCGATCAACCATTGCTCGGTGACATCGGGGGGCGCGGAGAAATCGGGTTGGGCCACCTCCCGGGGGCCGAACTGCCCCGGGTACCAAGCGTGCAAGTAATGATGTAGCAAAAGTTTGCCGAGTCCAGCCCGACGCATGTGCTGGGTGTCCATGATCGGCAGATAATACACCGAGCCCGCCGCCTGTCCGGTTGCGCCGATCCCCTCGGTACCGGGGTCGACAAAGTGAAAGACGAATACGTAGCGCTCGTACGGCGGGGAGCCAAAGAAACGCGTCCCGTGTTGTATCGTCTCTTCGACCAGCGTCAACAGCGAGTCGGGCGCAAAGCTCCGCCCGACACCGTGGACGACGACGCGATGCGGCCGGCCTTCCACAAACAGTTTGTAGTCGAGCAGCCGATCGCCGAGCGCAAACACGGTGCCCGGCAACGCGCCGAACGAAGCCGCCTCATAGCGGCTTTCGGAGCTCGGCGTGAGCGCGGTTTGAAGTTCCCACCCATCCGGCAGCTCGAACGAGATCGTTACCGGCCGGCTCTGGTGGCCATCGACGAACCCGAACAGGCTGGCGCCGAGGGCGTAGCCGCTGCGACGATCGACGCGAGGGCCCAGGGCCAACGGCACCTCACGCTGGCTGTTCTTTACGTAGTAACCGACCGTCACGTATTTCTCGCCGACCGGGTAGAGCCGCCAGCGATTGGCGTCGATCTGACGCGTGGTAACCGGCTCCCCGTGGCCGTTGCGGGCCGCGAAGCCCTCGATCGGTGCGGGCTCGAACGGCTCAAAACGTCCCGGAATCCAGGCCGGCAATACATAGTCGATCGAATCTCGCCGAATGTGATCGAGCGCCACCGACACTTCGAATCGATCCGGCTTGGCCCGCTCAACCCGCACGTAGTAGTTGACGGGGGTCGACGGAACGTCGGTCCCGACCGAGCGGGCGGCGCATCCGCCCAGCGCCAGCGCTAATACGCCGAGGCCAAGCACTTGGGGGTAGGGGAAGCATCGCATCAGCTGCAGCCAATTAATGTGGGGAATCGGCGCTGGCTTACGCAATACCCTATGACTGAATGGGTAGTTATGGGACTGTTCGGGCACCTATGAAACGATGGTTCAAAGTCGGTCTTGACTTTCCTCCGACAGACGGTAAACTGCAAGAAGCTCGACGGCCCCGGTCCCGGTCGACTACGGCGCTGTCGAGAAGAGTTAGGCCTGCGGTTTCCTCCTGGCCTAATGACCGAAGGCCTCGCCCATGGCGAGGCCTTTCGGTTTTCAGCCCCCGTTTTGACCCAAATCCGCCATCAGCGCGTCGATCTGGGCGAACAGCTCCTCAAATGTGCCGTTATTCTCCAACCGATAGTCGAATCGCAGGCGCTCGAGCTCGACCTCGGTCTCGTGTTGCTGCCGCGCCAGCTCTGGCGGGAGCGCGGTGATCCGCTCCGGCGCGCGGACGATCTGGATGCACGCAAACCCGAGCCGCTCCAAGTATTCGACTTCGAGCGCGAGTCGCAGATCGTCGACGACGAGTCGATCACCATCGTCGGTTGAGATCCTCCCGGCGAACCGGTCGAGCCACAACTGTGGGTCGTAGTTTCGCCCGACCGTACCTATCTCCTGGAGCAATCGCCGGCCTCGATCGTCCTTCGCGCCGTCCCAACCAAACGAACGGGCCGCGATTTGCTTGATCGGGTCGGCGAGCGCGTACTTTCGAAAACCGTAGCGCTCCACGAGGTAGTCGGCTGCGGTCGTCTTGCCGACCTGCATCCGACCGCCCACGGCCAGCCGCGAGACTCGCGCTCCCTTGTGGTGGCCCTCAACCCGGCTACCTTCCGTTGCCGCCATGGTTGCTCAAACTACCGTCCCAGCGATCGCGATCCACGATCTCCACAAGCACTACGGGTCCGTCACCGCGCTCAGCGGGATCAACCTGTCGATCCAGCGGGGCCAGTTCTTCGGGTTGCTGGGCCCCAACGGCGCCGGCAAATCGACGACGATCCACATTCTGACCGGACTGGTGACACTCGAAGGTGGATCCGTCGACGTATTCGGGCGCGATGTCGTTCGCGATTATCGGTTCACCCGTCGTGCGATCGGGCTCGCTCCTCAAGAGTTCAATTTCGATCGCTTCTTCCCGGTGCGTGAGATCCTAGAGCTCCAGGGCGGGTACTACGGAGTTCCCAAGCGCCAGGCTACGCGCCGTGCCGACGAGTTGCTCGAGCTCTTCGGACTCGCCTCCAAGGCGAACGACAAGGTGCACAAGCTCTCAGGAGGCATGAAACGCCGTCTGCTAATCGCCAAGGCGATGATGCACGAGCCCGAGATCTTGATCCTCGACGAACCTACCGCCGGTGTCGACGTCGAACTGCGGCGCACACTCTGGACGTACTTGCGCCAATTGAGCGAACAGGGCACGACGATCCTGCTGACCACGCACTACATCGAGGAAGCCGAGGCGTTGTGCGACGAGGTCGCGATCATCGATTGCGGTCGAATCGTGGCCCAGGGATCCCCACAGCACTTGATCGAGACGAGCGGTGGCCGGCATCTGGAGATCGTGCTCACCGAGCCGCCCACTGACGGTTTGCCACCGGCGATAACGACCCGCGACTACGTCCTCGACGGAGCCAAGCTCATCGTGACCGCCGACCGGCCACGGCAGTTCGTGGCCGAGGCGCTCCAGGCACTGTATGAAGCCGGGCTCATGATCAATGAGGTCAGGATCGTGGAGTCGAACCTCGAAGAGGTGTTTATCCAGTTGACCGAGCGCGCCAAGGAGAGCGAGTCCCGTGCGGTATAGTCGCGAGTGGGCGATCGGCTTCTGGACTCTCACCGGCCGCGAGGTGGGGCGGTTCATGAAGCTCTGGAAGCAGACCGTTTTTCCGCCGATCCTCTCCGCCGGGCTTTACATCTTGATCTTTGGTGAGGCGCTCGGCTCGCGGATTCGATTGATCGACGGTTACCCGTACACCGAGTACATCCTTCCGGGACTGGCGATGATGGGCGTGTTGACGAGTGCGTACTCCAACAGCTCGACATCGCTGTTCGTGGCCCGCCACGAGAAGTACATCAACGATATCCTCGTCGCCCCGTTGTCGTACTGGGAGATCGTGTTGGCCTACACGCTCGGGGCGATGGTGCGTGGGCTCGTGGTCGGCGTGCTGATCCTAGGGGTCGGCGTCGTCGCGGCGGATCTGCCGATCACCCACGCCTCGATGGTGGTGGCGTTTCTGGTCGTCGTCAGCGCGCTGTTGGCGTGTGCCGGGTTGGTCATGGCGTTGTGGTCGGAGTCGTGGGATCAGGTAGCGCTGCTGCTCAACTTCATCATCACGCCGCTGGTGTTCTTGGGTGGCGTCTTCTACTCGATCCACATGCTGCCGCCCTTCTGGTACCGGGTCACCCTGTTCAACCCGATTTTCTACATGATCAACGGGCTGCGGTACGGCGTGCTCGGCGTCGCCGACGCGTCGCCGGCGCTGTCGCTGGCGCTGACGGGCGGGATGGCGGCCGCGGTGTTCGTCCTCACCGTGTATTTGTTCCGAATCGGCTACGGCCTCAAGGCGTAGCCCAACCTCAAGATATTACAGCGATGAGATCATCAAAGGTCATTCATGTGGTGGGTTGCCACGCGGAAGGTGAGGTCGGCGATGTGATCGTCGGCGGAGTGGCGCCGCCACCCGGTGACACGATTTGGGAGCAGCGCTGTTTCATCGAGAAAGATGATCGCTTGCGGCGCTTTGTTCTAAACGAACCGCGCGGAGGGGTGTTTCGGCATGTGAACCTCCTCGTCCCGCCCAAGGACCCCAGCGCGCAGGTTGGTTGGATCGTCATGGAGCCGGCCGACACTCCGCCCATGTCGGGTTCGAACTCGATTTGCGTTGCAACGGTCGTGCTCGACACGGGCATTGTGCCGATGACAGAGCCTGAAACGGAACTCGTAATTGAAGCGCCTGGCGGTCTGGTCAAGGCACGCGCGTCATGTCGCAACGGAAAGGCCGAGCGGATCACGATCACTAACGTGCCTTCATTCGCCGACAAGCTGGCAGTGGTGTTGGAGGTCGAGGGGTTCGGCACACTGACCGTCGATACGGCCTACGGGGGCGACAGCTTTGTAATCGTCGATGCCGCCGCGCTGGGATTCGAAATCAGACCCGAGGAGGCGCGCGAGCTAGCCGCGACCGGAATGAAGATCACAGCGGCGGCCAACGAACAGTTGGGATTTCAGCACCCAGTACATGCCGAATGGGATCATATCTCGTTCTGCCAGTTCGCCGGCCCGTTAGCCGAGATCAATGGCGAGTGGGTGGGGCCGAACGCTGTGTGCGTTCGCCCCGGCAAGATCGACCGATCGCCCACGGGGACAGGGTGTTCGGCTCGCATGGCTGTGCTCCAAGCGCAGGGACGAATGCAGGTCGGCAGCCGTTATCGAGCGAGGTCGATCATCGGATCGGAGTTCGAATGTGGTATCGGATCACTGACCGCGGTCGGTGAGACGAAGGCGATCATCCCCACTGTATCCGGGCGAGCGTGGATCACGGGAACGCATCAACTCATGCTCGACCCGGACGATCCGTGGCCCGAAGGCTATCGCATCGCCGATACATGGCCGAGCCGTCCCCACTAACGTTTGAACGCGTGACCGAGGGCGACGCCGATCTCCCAGAGCGAGGCGTCGCGGCCGGTCGAAACACCGTCGATCGACTCCTCGTCGACAGTCAGAAATCGGTTCCGAACGCTGGGTTCGAAGGTCCAGCGGCCAAATCGTTTCTCGACCCCGACGCCGAAGACGAGCGCGGGTCCGCGGTCGAGGTCGTCATCCACGGATAGGAAGTCGACCCCGAAGAAGATCTTCGGTTGAAGGGGAAGCGGCCGGCCGCCCCACGGGGCGAGCGACAACCCCACGCCCGCAGCCCACAGCGCGCGTTCGGCGTCAGCCCACCACAGGGCGGCCCCGAGCGCAACCTTGGGGTCGGCTTGATAGTCGAGGCGCGCACCGACCGCTGGGTCCCACCTGTCGTCTAACTCATCGGCCAGTGCGTGGTCGATGTGCAGTGCGGACACGGTCGCGGCCAGTGTCCAGCCCCGCTCCTCCTGGGCGGTCGCCGGCCCCACGCCCGCCAGCAGGAGCAGCATCACAGCGGTGACCGCCATCGGCGGCCGCGAACCTAGCTGTCGGATGTTTCCGATTGTTGGAGCTTGCGTCGCTCTTTGCGTAGCGCCAACACGACGAGGGTCGCGAACCCGCCCCAAACAAAGCCGGTGACCACTGCGAACGTGATCCAAGCTACGCCGGTCAAGGATTCTCCTCGGCGACGTTCGGCGCTAGCCGGCGATTGAAGATCAACAGGAGCCCAAGCACGACGCCCCACTGCAGGATGAACGTCCCCAGGCTCCAGCTCGCGAACGGATCGAGGCTGGCGCGCAACCCATCGCTCGACAGCGTCTGGCTCAGCCACCACACCAACAGCACCACCGCCTCGACGACGACCAGCACCATCGCCCCGTTCCACCACCGGCCGATCGTGAAGTCGCTGCCCTCGCTGTTGACGTACCGAACGCGGAAACGATCGACGCCGTGCTTGAGGATCGCGATCCCGAAGAAAAGCCCCGACAACATGAGACCCACGCCCCACACGTTGTCCTGGTTCTCGAAGAACCCCATCCGGAGCGCGCTCGGGACGCCCAGAGCGAGCGCCGCGAGTCCCACAACCGTCAGCGCTCGTCCGCGACTTGTACCGCGATCGACGAGCGCACGAGTGGCGAGCTCGAGCATCGAGATGAGACTCGTCAGGGCGGCAACGAGCAGAGCCAGGAAGAAGAGCGTCATGAACACGCGGCCGCCCGGCATGGCGGCAAAGAGTTGCGGCACCCAGATGAACGTCAGCCCGTTGTTGCCGGCGCCGACGATCTCGCTCGCGGCGTCGGGACGGATCGAAAAGACCGTGCACAAGACCATGATGCCCGCCAGCAGCGAGATCGAGTTGTTTCCGAACCCGATGATGAACGCGTTGATCGTCGTGTCCTCGCGCATGCGCATGTATGTCGCATACGTCAGCGCTAGCCCCCATCCGGCACCCGTATCCCACGCATTCTGGGTCAACGCCTCCAACCAGATGCGGCTGTTGCCAAGCGCCGAAAAATCGGGCGTGAACAGAAACGCCAGCCCGCGCGAGGCGCCGGGCAGCGTGACCGCGCGAACAGCGAGTATCAGTACGAGCCCGATCAAGACAGGCATCAGGATCCGCGCCGCGCGTTCGATCCCACCGATGCCGCGCGACACGATAAAAATACCGATGCCGAGGCCCAACACGAGCGTGATCACCGGCCACCCGGAACCGGTATACGTCAGCCAGTAAGCTTCGGGATCGGGACCGGGAATGTCGCCGCGTGCGGCGGCCACCAGATAGCGCATGCACCAACCGGTGACGACCGTGTAGTAGAACATGATGAGGGTCGAGCAGAGCGTGACCCAGGCACCCATCCACGCCCAACCACCACCACTGAGCTTGGCGAACGCACCGATCGGGCCGCGCCGGGTGCCCTTCCCGAGCGCGAACTCGCACAAAAGCAGCGGCACCGACCAAGTAATCAGGAAGATCGCCCAAGGGATCAGAAAGGCGCCGCCACCGTTGGTGGCCGCTATGCGCGGGAAACGCCAGATGTTGCCGGTGCCGACGGCCATGCCGAGCATGGCCAACAGCATGCCCCAGCGACTGCTGAAGCGAACCGCACCGGCAGCGGGGCTCACGCGATCGCGTCTCGTCTAGCGCGAGTAATTGGGCGCCTCTTTGGTGATCGTGATGTCGTGCGGGTGGCCCTCGATCTGGCCGGCGAGCGTGACCCGTATGAACTCGGTGTTCGCCCTGAGGCCGGCCAGATCGCCGACGCCGCAGTACCCCATTCCCTGCCGAAGGCCGCCGACCATCTGGAAAATCGTCTCGCTGACTGGGCCGCGGTACGGGATCCGTCCTTCGATCCCTTCGGGCACGAACTTCGTCTCGTCGACTTGCTGCTCCTGGAAGTACCGGTCGCCCGACCCCTCCGCCATCGCGGCCACCGATCCCATGCCGCGGTACGACTTGAACGTGCGCCCCTCAAACAGGATCGTCTCGCCCGGGCTCTCCTCGGTGCCGGCGAACAGCGAGCCCATCATGACGCTGGACGCCCCGGCGGCGAGCGCTTTTACGATATCCCCCGTGTACCGCACGCCACCGTCGGCGATCAACGGCACACCGGCTTCCGCACACGCTTCGGCGCAGTCGAGAACCGCTGTCATCTGAGGCACACCGATCCCAGCGATCAGCCGGGTGGTGCAAATCGATCCGGGTCCGATCCCGACCTTGACCGCGTCGACGCCGCGCTCGATCAAGTCCCGCGCGCCGCTCGTCGTGGCGACGTTGCCAGCCGCCAACTGAAGATCGGGGAAGCGCTCGCGTACGCGGGATACGATCTCGAGCACACCGGCCGAGTGGCCGTGGGCCGTATCGACCACGAGCACATCGACGCCGGCGTCGACCAATGCCGCTGCGCGGTCCATCGTCTCGCCGCTCGTGCCGATTGCCGCCGCCACACGCAAGCGACCGCGAGCGTCCTTTGACGCGTTGGGAAACTGCCGCCGCTTCAAGATATCGCGGACGGTGATGAGCCCCTGTAACCGGCCCTCGTCGTCGACGATCGGCAGCTTCTCGATCTTGTGCTCGCCCATGATCCGCTCGGCCTGCTCGAGCGTGGTCCCCGTTTCGGCGGTCACCAACCGGTCATCGCCGGTCATGACGTCGCGCGCGAGGCGCTCGGGGTCTTTTTCGAACCGCAGATCGCGGTTCGTCACGATCCCCAGTAACCGACCGTCCTGGCGAACGATCGGCACACCCGAGATACCGAACTGATCCATGAGCTTCCGGGCTTCAGCGATCGGACGCTCGGGCTCCAGCGTGACGGGATTCTGGATCAGGCCGCTCTCCGACCGCTTGACGCGATCGACTTTGGCTGCCTGGGTATCGATCGAGAGGTTCTTGTGGAGCACGCCGATCCCACCCTCGCGCGCCATCGCCACCGCCATTCTGGCGCCGGTGACAGTGTCCATCGCTGCCGAGACGAGTGGCGTGTTGAGCTCGATGCCGCGGGTGAAGCGCGTGGTGATGTCCACGTCCCGAGGGTGAACGATGGAGTGCCCCGGGACCAGGAGGACGTCGTCGAAGGTGAGCCCCTGGCGAATCGGTTTCATGCGGACCGGGAAATGTGAGGAGCGAGATACGGAAACGTGGAGTTTAAGGACGTCCCCGGTGGCTGTCAAAACGGCTCTCTGGCGGCGCGTTGCTCGCTCGCCGACGGGCCCCTAATTTCTGCACTTGGCGTTGACTCTCGACGACACGATCACCCGCCTGGCGCATCTGCCGCCGTCCTCGACCCCGGTGATCTCGTGCTTCGTCAACACCCGGCCTGACGGCCGCGGCCGATCGACACACCCCGTTTTTCTCAAGAAAGCGTTTGCCGAGCGGTTGCGCACGTTTCCCGAGCGCTCGGTGGCCCACCAACGTCTGATCGCCGACCGGAATCGCATCATGGAGTACTTCGAGGAGCAACTCGAAACCAGTACCCACTCGGTCGCGATCTACGCCAACGGTGAGGACGGTCTCTGGGAACCGCTGACCTTCCGGACGACGTTCGACGAGAACCGGCTCGTCGTCGGTCCGGTGCCGCACCTCTACCCGCTGGTAAAGCTCGTTGATCAAGCGCCCCGTTACGCGGTCTGCATAGCCGACGTCCACCACGCCCGAATTGTCGTCGTCGGATTGGGCGAGGTGTTGACCGAACGCGACTTCGAGCCACCACAACCGATCGACCGCACACGCGTCGCGGGGTGGGCAGAGGTCCGCTACCAGGCGCGTGTCGATCATCACTTGCAGAAGTACACCCACGAGATCGCCGACCGGCTGGCCACGATCGTCGACCGGGGCGAGGTCGACTACGTAATCCTGGGTGGCGACGACTTGATGCTGGGCGGGCTTCGCAAACATCTGTCGCGGAGCGTCAAGGCAAAGGTGATCGACGAGGAGCACATCCCGATCGACGAATCAACCAGCGACATCCTCAAGCGAACGATCGCGGTGGTGCGCGAGACGGAAGCCGCCGACAGCAAGAACCTAGCGGACACGGTCGTGGATCGGTTTCGAGCGGGAGGGTTGGCAGTGGCGGGAATCGAGGCCACCGTGCACGCGCTAAACCGCGAGCAGGTCGATCGTCTGCTGATGGCCGAGCGGTTCAACGATCAGGTGGGATGGCAATGCGCCGAGTGTCGCGTGCTGGGTAACGCACCGACACCGGAGGCGTGCCCGTTCTGCGAGGCACCATTGCCGGAGGAGATCGATCTCAGAGAAGCAATGGTTCGCCGCGCCGAGCGAACCGGTCGGCGCGTCGAGATCGTCGAGTCGCACGCCGAGTTCGAAGCCCTAGATGGGGTCGGCGCGCTGTTGCGTTACAAGACGTAGTCCCTTTGGGTATCCGACCAGCTGCTTCCGATCAGCTGGAGCGTAACCGACAAAACCAGAACCTCGAACACGACCGCTGGCAGCGACGCTTCGAAACCGTAGCTGCCGCCGGTCAGCCAGTCAGACCCGCTCAAAGTACCGATGAACAGCGACGCTTCATTACTAAGTCCGGACAATTCCAGACCGAACAGCGACGATGCCGTCGCGTTCCAACCAAAGTGGTATCCAATCAGCAGCCACAAAGAACCCGAACGCACCATCAACCACCCCATCAGTATCCCGCCGATGGCCGTATACAGAAGACCTTGCCAGTTGGCGCCGGGATTGCCGCTGTGCACGAGGCCAAACGCTATCGCTGTGATTAGCACAGCAGCGGCTGGATTGAGGCCCAGCGATAACTGCCGTAGCAGGTATCCCCTCAATACGAGCTCTTCCCAGCCCGCCAGCAGGAAGCTCGCGATCAGGCCCGGCAGCAACGCCATCACGAGTTCCGGAAACACGATGTTGGCCGCGAGGAAGCTCCCGTATCCGCCAACCAGCGACAGTCCAACCAGCAGGCAGATTGGTATCGCGCCGAGCATCGTGCCAGCCGCGGCCGCCTTCCAGGCTCCGAGCTGAAAGGGAAGTCCAATCGCCGCAGTTCCGATGTCTTCGAAAAAACGGAGCAGTAGCACAATCAGACCAAGCGCGCTGCAAGAAACAAGCGCTGCAAGAAGCAGGAACCACCAGGCGCCACCCGCTCGTCGACCAGGCAGTCCAACAGCCCGCCAGCCGAGATTGATCGCGATAACGACCATAACCAGCAGCACGAGCATCGTGACAATTCGCCATCCAGTACGCCAGTCGCCGGCCTCGTTGCGCCATAGCCGAGTCATGGACACATCCTGGTCTTGGTGAACCCGCTAGCGACCGAAGCTGTACGTCCCTGACATCTGACCGCTGCAATCGTCGTCCACCTGGACTTCGCCAAACACCGCTGTCCCACCCTCGGTAATGACGCCGCTTCCGCTCACCGTTCCTCCGCACCCGTTAGCGATCTGGTAAGGACCCGAGTAAGTGAACTCCTTGCCCACGATCGTGCCGCTCACCGATCCCTCGATGATACCGGGGTCGGCCAAAAGGAACGTGCCCGTCACGTTACCACCGGGAGCCGTGTCCAGATCGATGGTGCCCCTGTAGGGTTGATCGTCCACGATGTAGGTCGCGTCGTAGGTGCCCGACAGGTTGTACGCATAACCCGGATCGCCCGGCTGGGGGTTCCCGGCGCAGGCACCGCACAAGACGGCCGTGACGATCGGGACCGCTTTTCGCAGGTGAAGCATGCTTCCTCCTCTGATGGGTGATCATCGCTCTTTGAGATCGCTCTTCTCTTCCTACGGGTGTTGTGGAACGTCGGTTTCCTGATTGTTGCTAGCGTTCGGGGTACCTACCCAAGCGGCCGTTTGCGCGGGAGCGAGCAGAGACCCCGCAGCGTAGCGAGGAGGCTCCGCGAAGTGGAGCGCCGGCCGCGCGGGGAGGCACCCCGGGCGGTCCCGACGATCACGAACTAACCGCCGATTTGCGACATCGTGCCGAGGACTTCGATCTCCCCCGCTGTAAGATCGGGGTGCGCGGCCCATTTGCGATCCAACTCGGCCTGGATCGCAGCCGCCAACTCGAGATCGGACCCACCGCCTCGCAGAATCGGCTTGAGGTCCGCCTGCTTGGGGCCATAGAGGCAGTTCACGAAGTACCCGTCGGCCGTCAGCCGCAATCGGTTGCACGCGCCACAAAAATGGTGGCTGACCGCGGTGATAAACCCGACCCGCCCGACATGACCCGGCACTCGGAACAGCCGCGCCGGACCGCCGTCCCACGGCAGCGGCTCGAGTGTGTAGCCGGCACCCTCGATCGCGTTTCGGATCTCGTCGCCCGAGACGTATTCGGGTTGGAGCTCGTTTTGTTGGCCGTACGGCATGTACTCGAGGAACCGAACGTCGAACTCGCGGTCGCGGGTCAGCTCGACGAACGCGGCCGCTTCATCGTCGTTGAGCCCACTCATAACGACGCAGTTGAGCTTGAGCGGCCGGTACCCGAGATCGTACGCTGCCTCGACCCCGGCCCATGTCTGATCGAACCGATCGCGCCGCGCCATCTCGCGAAACGTTTCCGGGTCGAGCGTATCGAGCGAGATGTTGAGGCCGGTCAGGCCGGCCGTTCGGAGCTCGGCTGCCAGCTCCCCCAGTCGCAGCGCGTTCGTCGTCATGTGTAGCGAGGCGCCCGGACAACGCTCGTGAACCATGCGCACCAGCTCCGGCACGTCACGACGCAGCGTCGGTTCACCACCCGTAAAGCGGATCTTGCGCACACCGCGATCGTAGAAGATCCCCGCCAACCGGGTCGTCTCCTCGAAGCTCAAGATCTCGTCCCGTGGCAGCCACTCCAACCCTTCCGCGGGCATACAGTAGCGGCACCGGAGATTGCACCGGTCGGTGATCGATATCCGCAGATAGTCGTGCGCCCGGCCGTGGGTGTCCGACCACACCAGTGGTCGCTCGCGCGCGAGTTGTTGTGGCTTCGGTTGTGCTCGTGTCGGGCCCATGGTAGAGGAGTAAGTTAGCCCTCGAAGCGGCTGGACCGCACGGTCGACTCAGCACGAGAACCGATTGTGATCACACTCGAATCCCTGCGCCCCGATAAAGTCCGCGTCATCACGTTCGATTGCTACGGCACCTTGATCGATTGGGAAGGCGGCATCTGGGAAGCGTTTCGCGAGGCCGCGTCCGAGGACGGCGTCCGCCTAGACCGCGAACAAGTGATCGACGCCTACCACGCCGTCGAGCCGATGATCGAAAGCGCCGAGTTTCGTCCCTACCGCCACGTGCTCGTCGAGACCGCCCGCCGCGTGGCCGGAGAGTGTGACTGGACGATCTCGCCCGAACGAGCCGAGTTCTTGCCTCGCAGTTTGGCCGCGTGGCAACCGTTCCCCGACACCAACGCGGCGCTGCTCAAGCTCGCCGAGCGATACCGACTCGGGGTGCTGCCGGACGTCGACGAGGACCTATTCGAGGCTACGCGCGCGCTCCTCGATGTCGAGTTCGATTTCTGGGTCACCGCCGATAGGGTCGAATCGTACAAGCCCGACCTGGCGCATTTCGAAGCCGCGCGACCGTTTGTCGGCGATTCGAGCGGGTGGTTGCACGTCGCCCAGAGCCTGTTCCACGACGTGGCGCCGGCAAACGCACTGAACATCCCGGTTGTGTGGGTGAACCGAAAGTCCGAGCAGCGACCCGCGGACGGCCCACTACCCGATCTCGAGCATCCGGACCTCGAGTCACTCGCCGACTGGCTGGTCGGCGCGGTGGGGGATCGCCTGAAGTGAGTGTGGCGCGGGCTTAGCCCGCCGCCGAGCGCTCCAGCGCGTCCAGGATCTCGCTCTTCTTATAGCGGCGGCGGCGCGTCGGGGTGTAGTAGACCTTGACCCCGTACTCACCCAGCCGCCCGTTCTTCTCGAGCCGGCGCAGCGTGCTGATCGAGACTCCGAGAAGCCTGGCCGCGTCGCCGATTCTAAGGAAAACGGGTTCTTTCTCGGTCATTTCTACCTCCCTGCTGCCACCAATCGCCCTTTTGTTGGGATCTCGTCCGAGCGAGCTTGAACAGCTATGATCAATTATAGTTAGGAGTCCGTTCATGGTCAATTCCGCGGCTTCGTGTATGAACCCGATCGAATCAAGTAGGTGAGGTGGTTTCTGGCTGATGAGCTCCACGGTCGATCTTTCGATCGTTATCCCGTTCCTCGACGAGGCGCCGAACCTGGGCCCCCTCCACGCCGAGCTCGTCCCGGTGCTGAACGCGCTCGGGCCGCAGTGGGAGATCCTCTATGTGGACGACGGGTCGACCGATGAAGGGCCGGCGATCGCCGCCGCACTGGCGGCGGCCGATGCACGCGTCCGATCGGTCTCGCTGGCCAGGAATTACGGACAGTCGACGGCGCTGGTCGCCGGTGTAGAAGCGGCTCGCGGCAAATGGATCGCGACGCTTGATGGCGATGGCCAGAACGATCCCGCCGATCTGGCGATCCTGTGGCCAGTCATCGAGAGCGGCGAGGCGCAGATGGTCAACGGCGTTCGGATGCGGCGCGTCGACTCATGGGTGCGCCGAGTTTCGTCGAAGATCGCCAACACGACGCGGAACCGACTGAGCGGAGACGTCGTGACTGACGTCGGTTGCTCGCTCAGGATCTTCCCCCGTCAAGCGTTCTTGAGCGCGGTGCGATTCGAGGGCATGCATCGCTTTCTGCCGACGCTACTCAGCATGCAAGGAGTGACGATCGTGGAACGTGAGGTGTCGCATCGGCCGCGTCGAGCAGGGGAATCGAAGTACGGGATCAATAACCGTCTGTGGCGCGGGCTGGCAGATCTTCTGATGCTGCGACGGCTTCGACAAGGCTCCATCGAGTACGAGGTTCGCGAAACCTCAGCCGCTACCCCGGGAAAGGAGGCCCCCAAGTGACGACCGTACATCCGTGGGTCGCGATTGGCTTGCTGGGCCAGGTGTGTTTCTTCAGCCGTTTCTTCGTCCAGTGGGTAGCCAGCGAGCGGGCCGGGCGAAGCGTCATACCGCGGGCGTTCTGGTACTTCTCGATCGCCGGCGGGATGATCCTGCTGAGCTATGCGATCTGGCGTCGCGACCCGGTGTTTATCCTCGGGCAATCCGGAGGTGTGTTCATCTATCTGCGAAACTTGGTGCTGCTGCGACGCGAGGACGCGCGCGCGTGAACCGACCGCTGCCGGTTCTATTGGTGGCGGCAGCAGCGCTCCTGCTCTGGCACCTCGGGGCGTACGGGCTCTGGGAGTCGACCGAGGCGCGGTACGCCGAGATCGCTGCCCGCATGGTGCGCAGCAGTGACTGGATGACCCCGCGCCTGAACCACATCATCCACTTCGACAAACCACCGTTCGCCTACTGGGCGACCGCAACCGGTCTGACGGTCTTCGGGATCGACGAGCTGGGCGCTCGGATCGGGCTCGTCGCGGCGGCGCTGGTGGTGCTCGCGGTCACGTACCGGTGGGCGGCGGCAACCGGCCCTCCACAAGCAGGCGCGTACGCTTTCACTTGCTTGTTGAGCGCGCCGCTGTTTTTCGCGCTGGCGCGCAGCGTCACCAGCGACCTGTACCTGACGATGTGGGTCGTGCTGGCGGCCGACGCAGCCCGCCGCGCCACCGGGCCGACACGGCCGCGCGCATGGCGGTGGGTGGCATGGGGAGCGTTGGGAGCGGGGTTCATGACCAAGGGCCACGTGGTACTGTTATGGACGGTCTTACCGGCGCTCGCGTGGGCCGCGTGGAGCGGCAACTGGAGCCGCCTCAGGCGGTTGTGGGACCCTATCGGCGTTGTCCTCGCGATCGCGATCGCACTTCCGTGGTACATCTCCTCGATCCTGCGCCACCCCGAGCTGGTCGACTTCTGGCTCGGGCTCCAGACCGTCGGCCGCGTCGCCGCACCCTATGAAGGCGAGCGCCAACCGATATGGTTCTTCCTGGTCACCGTCGGGTGGGCGGCCGGGCCTTGGATCGTCCCGGCGGTACTCGAGCTCGCCCGTCGACGCCCGCGACCGAGCATACCTTATGTCGTCGTCTGGTCGGTTGTCCCGCTGGTCGTCTTTTCGTTTCTCCCGACCAAACGCGCCAACTACGTGTTGCCGATGCTACCCGCCGTGGCGCTGCTCGCGGGATCGTGGTGGGCGGCGGCCGCGGAGCAGCCTCACGCTGGCGTCGTGACACGCGTGCTGGGCGGGGCCACGGTGGCGCTCGGTATCGGCCTTCTCATCGCAGCCTTCGGCGCCGAGCTGCCGGATGCACTGCGCGCCGTGGGTGTGGTCGCGGGTCCGATCTCAATCGGCGGTGGGCTGCTCGCCATGCTGGCCGCCGGACGACAACGGTTCGACTTGGCTTTTGCGGGGTGTCTGGTTCCGCTGTTGGCCCTTTACCTTTCGGGGTACGCGACGCTCAGCGATCCGCGGGTCGAAGCGTTCTTCAAGATCTCCCGGCCGTTGGCGGCTGCGGTCGCCAAGCACCAGACCGGTAACGAACCGATCGTCGCCTTTCGGGGGTGGCCCAGAGCGTTCCCGTTTTATCTGGACCAACGGTTGATCACCGTAACCACCGAGGGTCGCGAAACCCGATTCGAAGATGATCTGTCTTGGCAACCGTTCGTGTTTACCGATGATGACGCCTTCTACGAACGCTTTCGCGGACCTCGCAGAGCGCTGTTCGTCATTCCGCGTCGAGCCCAGAAAGAGATCGAGGAGCGGGCCGGCGTACCAGTCGTGACGCTGGCGACCACGCGTCGCAACCTGCTCGTCACCAACCGCCCGACACCCGCGGAATTGGAAGCCGTCCGCTAGATCAAGCGTAACCCAGCTCGTCCAACCGGTCTTCGTCCAACCCGAAGAAATGGCCGATCTCGTGGAGCACGGTTACCCGTACTTCCTCCACGACCTCGTCCTCCGATTCGGCCCATTCCAACAGCGGTCGCCGGAAGATCGTGATCTGGTCGGGGAGCAATACATCGTCGTGGCACCGCTCGGTCAGCGGCACACCCTCGTACAGTCCGAACAACGCATCTTCGGGATCATCCGGATCGAGGCCCATCGACGTTAGCAGGTCCGGATCGGGCGTCTCTGCGATCACGACCGACACATTCTCAAGGTGCTCGACGAACTCGGCCGGCAGGCGGTCCAACGCCATCGACACGAGCGCTTCGAAACGCCCAGTTGATACGTCGAGCAACGAGCGCTGTGGCTAGGGACTCGCTGGCTTGGGAGCGACGATGCGGTCCGCGTACTGCGCCAGCAACGGCATGCGCCACTTCTCCCCCGAGTACCCTTTGATCAGGCAGATCACCCACAGGACGAACGCGCCGATTATGAGAACGATCCAGATCAAGAAGCCGATCAGCGTACCGAGGATCGGCACGATGGCCGACAAGATCGTTGAGAACGCTGTGAAAACGACCCACAGCGCTACCCACGCGACCCCGAACACGATCGACTGTGCGGCGTGCCAGCGGATGACTTCATCCTCTTTCTCCATCAGAAACAGGACGATCCCGGTGATCGGCGGCACGATGTAGCTCAAAAGTCCACCGAGCTTAGGATCCAGGCCGGTGGTTTCCGACGACGAGGGCTGTTCGTTCAACGCGTACCTCCCTGCTGGATTGCGAGTCGATCCAGACGATAACCGGTCGTGCCGTCTCCGGGGAGGGTCGGCAGGCTATGGCCGACGCAGAAATGTCGGACTAGGATCGCCCGACACAATGACGCACGCCGCAACCCCACACACTTCACCCTGGCGCCGCGAGTTTCTCGCTGGGACTACGACGTTCGCGACGATGGCGTACATCATCGTGGTAAACCCGAAGATCCTCGAGGCCGCCGGAATCCCGTTTGGCGCCTCGATGGTCGCCACAATCGTGAGCGCCGCGTTCGGCACGCTATTGATGGGTCTGTACGCCAACCGACCGTTCGCAATCGCGCCCTACATGGGACAGAACGCGTTCATCGCCTACACCGTTGTCGGCCGCATGGGGCACAGCTGGGAGACCGCGCTCGGAGCGGTGTTCGTCAGTGGCGCCGTGTTCACCGTGTTCTCGGTTTTCGGCATACGGAAGTGGTTGGCGGAATCGATTCCCGAGAACCTCAAGCGCGCGTTCGCGGTCGGTATCGGTCTGTTCCTAGCGATGATCGGACTCGCGACCGTGGGCATCGTCGCACCTGGCGCCGGGGGTGTGCCGGTCAGGGTCGGTGAC
>CBDUCI010000011.1:0-24701 GCA_965365605.1 uncultured bacterium | reverse complement strand
ATTGTATCCTCACCGATGACCACGACTTGGCTCGACTAAACGAGCGGTTTCGGGCCAAATCGGGTCCAACCGATGTGCTTGCATTTCCCTACGAGCTCGAGCGATCCGGGGGAGCGTTTGGTGTTATCTATATGTCGATCAATCGCGCGCGCGAGCAGGCTACCCGAGCCTCGGAGTCGATTGAGCGTGAACTCTGCCGGTTGTTCGTTCACGGAGCCCTCCACCTGGCGGGATACGATCATGATACGCAGTCGGCCGATCGGGTTATGCACGAAAAACAGGAACAATGGGTTCAGCGCGCTGTCACCGAAGCGGCCTGAGCGCCTGAACGAGAGGCGAGACGAATGAACGAAATCGCGCTCTTCGCAGCCGCTATCCTCGGATTCGTGGGGATCAGCTTCTTCGCCCTTTGCGAGGGCGCTTTGTTCTCGCTCAAGTCGAGCCAGCTGACGATAGAGACGACGACCGTAGCCGATCTCATTCGGAGCCCCGATCAGCTTCAACGTGGGACCTCGTTTGGCCGGGTCGTCTTTTTCGTATGGATGGCGGCGACCAGCTGGCTGACTGCGGACCTGTTGGTAGCGGGGCGGTTTGGTGCTCTGGTCGGGTCCGGGTCGGTCTTGGCTGTGGCCGTGATCGTGCTGGTATTCGCCGATCGGGTGGTGCGCGCAATCGGGGTTGAGCGGCCGGAGGCGTGGGCACGGAGGACGGCTCCGATTTTGGCGGCTTGGACTAGAGCGGTCGAGCCAGCGACAGCGATTCTCGGACATCTAGATGACATGTGGCGGCGCACCGAGTCGGGAGACCTCGATGATGACGCGCCCGATACTGATACCGTGTCGCTGGAGACACCGTCGCTTTTTTCTTTCGGTGAGACGACCGTCCGCGAGGTCATGACACCACGCCCCGATGTGGTGGCTATCGACGCCGGCTGCTCGTGGCGTGACGCTGCGAAGCTGGTCAAAGAGTCAGGGCGCTCGCGAATCCCGGTCTATCGAGATGACCTAGATACGATGGTTGGTGTGTTGTACGCCAAGGAGCTGGTGGTGTTTGTCCACAGCTTGGCGACACCACCCAACACGATCGAGGAACTTTCGTGGGAGCCAACCTTTGTACCCGAGGCAAAGAGAATCGATGACCTGCTGCGGGAGTTCCAGCGTGATCGTATCCACCTCGCGGTCGTCGTCGACGAGTACGGTGGCATGTCGGGAATCGTTACGCTTGAAGACATCATCGAAGAGTTGGTTGGGGAGATTCGTGACGAACACGACCGTGAAGAGCCTCGTGTGGAGTTGATCGCCAAAGGCGGGTATCGGCTGGACGGCGGTTTTGATCTCGACGATTTCAACGAGCTTACCGGCAGCGATCTACGGGCCGACGAAGTAGACACCGTCGGTGGCCTGGTGGCGAGCGCAATGGGGCGCATCGCAGAGGGTGGGGAGGAGGTCCGCTTGGCGGACTGGCTCTTTCGGGTTGAGGTAGTCGATGGCAAGCGGATCACCAAGGTGGTGGCCGAACCGATCGGGAAGGATAAATCGGCAACCGAGGGTGACGCCGCGTGATGGCGCTGCTCGGCATAGCGGTGGCTGTTGCCGCGGCCACTTTCTTTGCGGCCTCGGAGAGGATGCTGCTGTCAGCCGGTCGGGCGCGACTTCAGCGCTGGGTCTCGGACACTGTCCGCGGAGCCGGTTGGGCGTCGGTTCGCTTTGGCGAGTCGCCTGGCCGCCTGCTGGGCCCCATTCGCGCCGGCCACGCAGTCGCGGTCGCGGCGGCCACAATACTCATGGCAGCGACGGTACAGCGACTCGCCGGCGGATCAGCGTGGGCGGTGGCGGTAATCGTGACATTGGTGCTCGGGCCCCTCCTGTTTGCGGCAGACGAGGTGGCGTCGGGCGTGATGGTGAACGGCGGTCGCGGTCGAACGTTGATCTCGACGGCCCGGGTTTTGGGTGCCGCGACCTGGATTTTCATCCCGATCAGCTGGTTCGCCGATCGCATCGCATCCCTGTTCCTGCGCTATGCCGGCGGAACGTCGGAGATGCGAGCCGCCCTCGATCAACGCGGTCTGGAGTTGATGCTTGTCGAGAGCGAGCGCGAGGGATTGGTGGAATCTGGCGAGCGGGAGATCATCAGTGGCGTCTTCGAGTTCGGTCGTACGCGGGTCGAAGACGTCATGACCCCCGCCAATCGGGTCGTTGATGCTGGGTGGGACGCGACGATCGGTGACATAGCGGCGCTGGTTCGGCGAACCGGTTTTTCCCGCATCCCGATCCGCGGTCCAGACTCGGTGTCGGTACTCGGCATGGTGCACGTGTTCGATCTGTTTGGCGGGGCTCCCGACCAAAGGCCGGCGGTTCGTCCCGTGGTCCACACCAATCCCAGCGTTCGTTGTGACAACTTGTTGCTTGAGATGAAGCGTCGACGATGTCACTTGGCGGTCGTGTCTGATGACGACGACGTGGTAGGCATGGTCACGCTGGAAGACCTCGTCGAGGAGTTGGTGGGCGACATTCGGGACGAGCATGACACTCAGCCCGAGCCCAATCGTCGGGCGTTCGTCGTTGACGCCCAAGTACCGATCACGGAGATTAACAGTGCGCGCGGCGTCGACCTGCCGACTGATCGAGCCGAGACCGTGGCCGGATTCGTAATCGCTCGGCTTGGACGGATCCCCAGGGTGGGTGACGTGATCGTTCATCGAGGATGGACGATCGATGTACTCGACGCCACGCCCCAGCGTGTACGCAAGGTGCGGTTCCGGCGGCGTACACCTTTCCCGAGTGATTAAGCGGAATAGACGGTGAAGGACCAGGCGGAGCACATCAGAGAGCTGGTGTCGGCGGTGCGCGAGGTGCTCGCGAACGACGTCGAGGATGGCGACGTGGTAGCGATGATCGCCCAGCTCCGTCCGGCCGACTTGGCGGAGATCATCGACGGGTTGGACGACGACGATCGGGTGGGGTTTTTCCTGCGCATCCCGGCGTCGATGCGGGCGGAAACACTGACCGAAGTCGACGAGGATGCGTGGCCGGAGCTTCTCCAGGCGGTTGGCGCATCCGGCGTGAGAGCGCTGTTCGAGGAGCTCGAGCGCGACGACGCGGCCGACATCCTGGCCGAGCTTCCGCCGCAGGACGCTGACGAGATCCTCGAGCGCATCGAGCCCGAGGAGTCGCGCGAAATCGCGGCGCTGATGGGGTACGACGAGGAGTCGGCCGGCGGTGTGATGACGACCGACTTCTGCAGCGTGTTGGCGCACCTCACCGCCGACGAAGCGATCGCGTCTGTCCGGCAACAGGGCCGTGAGATGCGGGATTTCTTCACCGTCTACGTGATCGATCAGTTAGGCAAATTGGTCGGCCGGCTGGCGCTGCAGGACTTGATCCTGGCCGATGGCGCCGATCCGGTCGAATCGATCATGGAGCCCGACGTCGTGCGGGTGCTTCCGGTCGTCGACCAGGAAGAGGTGGCTCGACTGATCGCCAAGTATAACCTGGTGTCCATTCCAGTCGTGGACGAGTCCGATCGGTTGCTCGGACGGATTACGGTCGACGACGTGATCGACATCATGGAAGCCGAGGTAACCGAGGATATCTTCCGGCTGTCCGGCGTCGCCGAACAGGAGGAGTCGTATGCCACGCCGATGGAGATCATACGGTCGAGGACCCCGTGGCTGTTGGTTACACTCTGCACGTCGGGGCTGGGTGCGCTCATCGTCGCTCACTTCGAGAGCACCATTCAGCGCATGGCGTTCATCGTGGTATTCATGCCGGTGGTCGCCGCGATGGCCGGCAACTCGGCGGTACAGGCGACGGCGGTGGCGGTCAGGCGACTGGCGCTCGCCAGCCACACCGCGAGGCCTTTGCGATCGATCGTACGAGAACTGATCGCCGGGCTCGTGATCGGGTTCTTGATCGCCTTGATTATCGGCATCGTGGCCGCGATATGGCGGAACGACGTCACTGTCGGCGTCGTGATCGGCGGTTCGATGTGGGGCGCGATCTCGCTCGGTGTCTTGTGGGGTGCGGCCTTCCCAATCCTGCTCGACAGGATGGGCCTCGATCCAGCCGTCTCGTCATCGGTGTTTCTGTCCACCATGACCGATATCGTTTCGTTCTTGTTGATTCTGGGCTCCGCGTCTTTCTTCCTCACGCAACTGCTGTAACCAACGGTTGATTATGTCGCTCGTGCGCACCGAAGCCTTTGTGCTGAAGGCGATCCGGTTTGGCGACACGAGCGTGATTTACCGCTTGTTCACGCGCGACTTCGGTGTGGTCCCGGTCATGGCGCGCGGGGTGCGACGACCAAAGAGTCGATTCGGCGGCATCATCGAACCGTTCCGCCGTCTTCAGGTCACGTACTATTCGCGCGACAACCGCGATATCCAAACGTTGTCGGGGGTAGAGTTGGTAACGACCTATCCTGCGATCGTCGAGTCGTTGGAACGGTTAGAAGCAGCAGGTCGATGGTTTCGGTTCCTGCGTGCCGTGCTGCCCGACCACGCGCCGGCGGTGGCGATGTTCGACCTCGTTCCCGTGGCACTGGAACGGTTGTGCCGAACACCGGCGGCGAGAGCGTCACGGTGGGAGACTTTTCATCGCTTGGCGGCGGTCGCTCAGCTGGGTGTCACGCCGGAGCTTGCGGTGTGCGTGGCGTGCGGCCGGCCCGTAGCGGGGTCGCACGCGCCATCGTTTTCGGTCGTCGATGGTGGCGTCGTGTGTCCGCAATGTCGGCGTGACCGCACCGGGTGTCGGTCGTTGTCGTCAGCGGAGTACGCGCTTTTGAACCTCTACCATCACCCGGACTATGGGCTTCTGGAGCAGCTGGACGACACCGCCAACGGTGACGCTAAGGTGCGCGAGCTGGTGCGAGAGTTTGTCCGGTACCATGCGGATCTGAGATCCGGTGCCGCGTGAGCTCTCCGAAAGTTACCGACGCTCGGCCGGTCATTATCGGGACGGCTGGGCACATCGACCACGGGAAGACAGTGTTGGTTGAGGCGCTGACCGGTATCGCTACCGATCGTTTGCCGGAAGAGAAACGCCGCGGGATCTCGATCGATCTCGGCTTTGCGCCGCTCGACCTAGGCCCGGACGCACCGGCGGCCAGTTTTGTCGACGTGCCGGGGCACGAGGCGTTCATAAAGAACATGGTGGCCGGTGCGACGGGGATCGACATCGCGCTGCTGGTCGTAGCCGCGGACGAAGGCGTCATGCCGCAGACCAGGGAGCACGTGGTGGTGCTCGAGGCGCTTGGTATCGAGCGCGCGGTCGTGGCGATCACGAAGTCTGATCTGGTCGACGCCGAGTGGTGTGACTTGGTGGTCGAAACCGTGACCGACATGCTCGCCGGTACCCGACTGGAAGGGGCGGAAACCGTGATCGTCTCGGCCCGCGCGGGAGACGGTATCGATCGGTTGCGCACGACGTTAGCGAGCGTGGCGATGGATGTTTCCGATGCGCGAACGGACAGACCCACTCGACTGCCTGTCGATCGGTCGTTTCCCGTCGTCGGTGTAGGCACGGTCGTAACTGGGACGCTCTGGGCTGGCACCATCGCTCACGGTGACACGCTGCGCACGCTGCCCGAAGGGGATACGGTCCGCGTCCGGTCGATCGAAGTGCACGGGTCGTCCGTCGAGCAAGCGCGCTCGGGTCAACGTACGGCGTTGGCGCTCACCGGCAGCGGAACGCAGTCGATTCGCCGCGGGACGACGCTCGTCGAGCCGGGTGCAGGTTGGCGCTCGAACCGTCGCGCGGACGTACGGCTGTGGCTGGTGACATCCGCCCCGCGGCCGGTCGAGTCCGGCGATCGGCTCAGGTTTCATCATGGGACGACCGAGGTCATGGGTCGTGTCCGTTGGTACTCGGATCGCCGAGTTGAGCCGGGAGAAGAGGGGTACGGGCGAGTGCGGTTTGAGAAACCGCTCGTGATCGCCTCGGGTGATCGCCTCGTCGTGAGGGCCTACAGCCCGGTCGAGACGATCGGTGGGGCGGAGATCGTGTTACGCTCTCCACCTCGGGTGCGGTCTCGCGAGCGCGATGACCACGCCACACGACTGGCCGAGATCGTTCGGGCGAAGCCTCAGGAACGCGTCTCGCAGATCCTGGAGATGGCCGGTGGACGCGGGGTTGCCGACACCAGCCTTGTGCTCGACAGCGGGATGGGGTCGGATCAGCTCGAGTCGGCGTTGGCGGCGATTCCCGAGAGCGTCGCGCGGTATGGCGAACGTTGGTTCGCCCAGAACGCGGTGGACGCTGCTGCTCAGCAGCTCATCAAAGCCGTGGATCTGTATCATCGCCGCCAACCACTCCAGCCCGGGATGGGGTTGGAGGCAGCCCGACAGGCGGTTCGTGGCTCCGATCCGGCGCTGATCGAGGCGGTAATCGGGACACTCGTGGACGATGGCCAACTCGAGCGCCGAGGTGCGGTGGTGGCGATAGCGGGTCACGAGGTCGAGCTCGGGGAAGAGGAGGAGCGCCTCGTCGAATCGATCCGGGATGGGTATCGGGAGGCAGGCCTCGAAGCCCCCGACACGATTTCGTTCGCGAAGCAACTTGGTATCGACGAGCAGCAACTGAGGGAGTTCCAGCATTACCTTGAACGACGTGGTGAGCTCGCGAAGTTGGCGAGCGACTGGTACATCGATGGGTCGGCACTCGAGCGGGCGCGAGTTGCGCTCGTCGAACGCCTCGAGGCGAACGGTGCGGTGGATACTGGAACCTGCAAGGCGGTCTTGGGGGTAAGTCGAAAGTTCCTGATCCCAGTTCTCGAGTACTTCGATCGGAGCGGCGTGACGCGACGCGAAGGCAACAAACGAGTGCTCGTCAAACCGATGCCATGAATCCCTCGTTCGCTCGATACGGCTTCATATTGATGCTGGTGATCGCCGCCGCGTGTGCCAGCTCGCCGGAGCGCAGGGCACCCGCAAACAGGGGTGACAAAAGCGATGACACCGAGTTCGCCGCGGCGCGTGAGGCTGCCGAGCATGAGCGCGAGTTCGATTCTCAAGCCGACGCGCTCGCGGCCGGCGTCTACGAATCGTTTGCTCACCCCGACTCGGTCGCCGGGCGACCACTACCTCCGGTGACCCCGGCGCTGACGACCCCACGAGTGGAAGGCGATCCGAGCACCGAAGAGCTGATCGGAACCCTGGAGCCACAACCGACGTATAATCCACCCGTTGAGAGCGGTCAGTGGACCATTCAGATAGGAGCGTTCAATAGCGAGACTGGAGCCCTTGTACGGATTCGACAACTCGAGCAGGAGTTCCCGGAGCTGGCGCGGTGGTTCGTCGACGGCGACGTGTATCGCGTCTACTTGGGACGATTTGTCGACCGCGCGACGGCCGAGCAGTGGCGGAATTACGTCACCCAGCGCGGCTACCCCGATGCCTTCATCACGCGCGCTCCATAGGCGGGCTGTCCTGCTCGGTTTGGCGATCGTTTTGACGATCGCCCTCCCGGGATCGTTGACCGCACAGACCGGGCTTCCCGATGACGAGTTTTACCTCGAGCAGAACTTTCCCAACCCGTTTACTCCTGGCGTCAGCCCGACGATTTTTACCTACCGGTTGGATGCCGAGACCCACGCTCGGCTGGTGATCTACAATCTCCTGGCGCAAGAGGTCGTCGTGCTGGTCGATCAACGTCAGGGACTCGGCCTCCACCGAGTCGCCTGGGATGGCACAAGCGATGATGGGGAGCCGGTGCCGGCGGGCGTCTACTGGTACAAGCTCGAAGCCAATGGCAAGGTGGCGCTCAAACGCCTCCGCGTCCGCCAGGCGGTTGAGTCGAGCCGTGAACCCAGTCCAATAGTGGTCGGCTAGACGCCGATCAAGGAACCTGATAGATAAGTCGGCCGCAACTCTCGCACGTCGTCGGAGTATCGCCGATATCGGCCAGCTTGGCGGTGGGATAACGAACGAAGCACCCGTAGCAAACCCCATTGTGAATCGGCACGAGCGGTCGATCGTACTTGGTGGCGATCTTCTCGAACTGGCGCAATACGGGTGGATCGATGCGCGACTTCAGGTTTTCGATCTCAGCGTCGATCGTAGCCGCATCGTTGGTCTTGAAGCCGAGCGCCTCGTACGAGTTGTCACCGATATCGCGTTGAAGCTGCATCAGATCCTGTAGCGCGATCAGTCGTTCGATGGTCGCTTCCAGCTTGGACCTCCCCTAGACCTCGGCGTCTTTGAGCACGGCCAAGAACTCATCTGTTGACCCGACCTCGTTGAGGCGCGCGATGTTTTCCTCGTTCTTGCAGAATTGCGCGATCTTACCCAGCACTGGCAGGTACTGGTTGGAGATCTCGACTGGCGGTGCGACGATGAGGAACAAGTGGTTGACCGGCTCGTCGTCGATTGCGGCGAAATCTAGACCACCCGGCTTGCGAGCGTAAGCGACCCGCAGGCGGTCGACCACAAGCGACCGACAGTGAGGGATAGCGACGTGTTTGCCGATTCCGGTCGAGCCCAGGTTCTCGCGCTTCTTCAATAGCTTGACGAGCAACTGCTGGGCATCTTCGTCGAGGCCGAGCAACCCGACCATCTCTTTTAGAGCCGCTGGCTTGGTGGTGGCGGCGAGGTCGAGCGTGACCTCGGTGTCGTGGAAAAATTCGAACAATCTCATGCGTAACTCCTCAAGCTAAAAATCACGTCGGAGCCTGACAATGAATCGGGGATCGCTGTTCGATAGGTCCAGATCGGTGACCCGCTGGGCGACGAAGAACCCTAGATACGAGAAGAGGTTGATACCGGAGATACCCACTCCGACGTCGGCGTGCCACTTTTCGTAGTCGCCGACCGTGCCGACGTCGGCGAACCCGACCAAATGCCACGACAGGAATACGAGCGCGATGCGCCGATTAACCGGTAGGGGAAGGCGCACCTCGGTTGACGCCTGGACTCCCTCCTCACCGACGAAGGCGGCGGTGGGAAAGCCGCGCAGCGAGCCTGGACCCCCCAGACGCACCAGTCGCTGGGGTGGCACACCGCGATCGGTGAGTGCTCCCAGCCAAAGCACCTGCCAGTCCCACCACGTGTCGCGTCCGAACCGGGTATAGCGTCGGATATCGACGGCGCCGCGCACGAAGTTGATGTCGCCACCGATAAACCCGCCTCCCCGTTCCCATTCGCCGCCTACGAACCAGCCCGGCGCCGGCAGCAGCGGGCTCTGGACATCCCGTCCGTCGTACCGAAACGACAGCGTCAAGCTGTGGATCTTGCCGGTGGCCACGCTGGGGTTGTTGCGGTAGTCGTCATCATCGAAGAGCGCAAATGGGGAGCGATTCCGCTCGCTGTGCTGAGAGGCGTTGAGGAACGTCGCGCGGCCCCCATATCGACCGCTGGTGGCCTCGGCGTCGACCGAAACCGTGTACCCTTTTTCGCGCCACCAATCCAGCAGGTCGTTCCCGGCAAAAAACGTATCGAGATCGTTCTCTCGCTTGGGTACGCGCCAATCGTCGAATGTCGCCTGGCGCTGGAAGTGCTCATACCGAACGACGACTGCGCCGGGAACGGGCAGTCGTTGCTCGGCCCAGCCGCTCCAGTACGTCCGCTGATGGGTCGTCGCGATCCCGATCCTGCCGCCGAGGTTCGGAGTGGTCTGCGGATCGGTCGCTTCGAGCGAGAGCCCCCACGCGGGCACGATGCCAGACACGCGGTTGTAGCGCAGAATCGACAGCCCGTACAGACCATCGAGTGATGGCAGCCACCGGGGTGGGCTCTCGGCGGTGACCACTTCAGACAAGATCGGCAGCGTAGGCCGCGGGGTTGGCGTGAGGTCGACCGGAATCGAATCGATCGGCACCGGCTCGGCGGGGCGCTGTTCGGGCTCCTGGCCCCGCGCGATCGCCGGGGTCAACCCCGCCGCCAGAAACACGGCGGCGATGATCCCATTGAGCGCCAGCTTTCGTCGACTGATCACCGGGGGGGAGCGATCCAATCGAAGAACCGTGGCGTGGCGCGCCCCTCGACCGCCAGGGCACCGGCGAAACCCGCCCCGACGTCGACGTCGAACAGCGACCAGCGGGTCGTCTCCGTTGGGCGACCGGGAACCGACAGAATCGAGTTCGACCGTCCGGGTCGCGACACGATCGAGAAACGGGACAGCGCTGCCGGGAGGCCCATCGCGAGCTCACGATCGCTGGCCTTGAGGTAGGCTTCCTTTCGCGTCCAGCACGCGAAGAAGGCGGCTGGCCGGACGGCCTTTGGGACCTCCCTGAGGGCCGCCACCTCGCGGTCGGCGAAGAACCGATTTGCGATTCGCTCGTACGGGAGACCGCGCCGCAAGCGTTCGATGTCGACGCCGACCGAGCGGCCACGGGTCACTGCTACCAGTGCAACGGTCCCCGAGTGGGCCAGGTTGAAGTCGATCGGATCCTCGTCGCGAGTGCGGAGGAAAGGGCGACCTGACGGGTGCAGATCCAGACGTACCGCGGCGGGCGGCTGACCGAGATAGCGGCCGAGGATAGCCCGCAGCGCGCCCCGCGATGAGACAAAGCGGTGTCGGCGACCCGACAATCGATAGCGGTCCGCCCGCCGGAGCTCGTCAGTCGACAACACCTCGTAAGCCCGCGTTAACGACGTCGGCGACAGATCGAGCTCGATTCGCCACACGTGGACTTCGTCGTCGACGAGGCTGAGTTGTCGTGGTGGCGGGTCCCAGACCAGCGCGAGGCTCCGGCGCTTCGGTGGTACGTAATGACAGCGAACGATAGACTTGAACCTAATGATGCAAGACTCGTTACGCACGATACTTCGGGCGGTTCGGGACGGTCATCTGGCGGTTGAAGACGCGCACCGGGAGTTGCGGATCGTCTCGCCGCTCGAGAAGCTTCCTTTCGCCACCATCGATCACCACCGGGCGTCGCGGACCGGCTTTCCGGAGGCGATCTTCTGCTCCGGGAAGACCGCGTCCCAGGTAGGCGATATCGCGGCCCGGATGTGGGAGCGATCGGGACGCTTGCTGGCCACGCGAGCCAGCGACGAGCACGCCGCAGCGATCCGAGCGGTCGTCCCGAGCGCCCGTCACAATCCGTTGGCGTGCACCGTCAGTGCGGGAGCCCCAGCACCAGCAGCCGGTCATTCGGTGGTCGTGATGACGGCCGGCACCAGCGATCTCCCGGTCGCAGAGGAGGCCATCGAGACCGTGCGTATGCATGGTGAACCGGTCGTGCGCGTAGCCGATGTCGGTGTCGCCGGCATTCACCGTACGCTGGCGCACCAGGAGACGATGACCGAAGCCGGCGTCGTCGTGGTGGTGGCGGGGATGGAAGGTGCTCTGCCGTCGGTCGTCGGTGGCTTGACCCCGGCCCCGGTCATCGCTGTTCCCACCAGTGTCGGCTATGGCGCCTCGTTTGGTGGTTTAACAGCGCTCTTGGGAATGTTGAACAGCTGCGCTCCCGGAGTCACGGTTGTCAACATCGACAACGGCTTTGGCGCCGGTGTGGCAGCCGCGCGCATCAACGCGCTGCGTAGATTTGGCATCGGCTCGGAGTCGGCTGACGACTCGATGGTCGAAGGAGAAGACGCCTGTGCCTGAGCACGTGCACCCGATCTCGGACGAAGACGACTCGACGCTGCCCGACGACGTAGACTCGTACCACGACTCGGAGTCACCCCCCGTATCACCTCACAAAGCAAAGCAAGTTCTCGTCGAGCTGGCGCTGTTCTTGCCGCACTTCGCCCTGTTGCTCAAACGGCTGTTGGCCGACCCGCGGGTACCCAAGCGCAGCAAGCTCGTCCTAGGGGGCACGTTTCTGTATCTGGTCTCGCCGATCGATGTGATCCCCGACTTCGTGCCCGGACTGGGTCAGCTCGACGATATCGTGGTCGCCTTGCTGGCGCTGCACAGCGTTCTTAACCGCGTCGACGAGGAAGTCGTGATCGAGCACTGGGATGGTCGTCGAGACGTGATTCTGGCGATCAGACAGGGTGTCGCTGCTGCTGCCGCTCTGCTCCCCGGAAACTGGGACTCGAAGGTCTGATCGAGAAGCTTTTGTGCGTAACGGATCGTTGCTGACCAGACAGGCCAGCGGTAAGTTTCAAGATTAACCGGAGGCGTCTCGTGATTCATAGCATGACTGGGTTCGGGCGCGGCGAGGCGCGGGTGGACGGTTACCAGTTTCTCGCCGAGATAAGGTCCGTCAATCACCGCTTTCTCAACACCAAGGTCCGGCTTCCGCGGGAGTTCAGCCACCTGGAGAACACGCTGGTGGCGGAATGCGCCGAGCGTTGTGAACGCGGTCATCTGGCGGTCAAGATCGAGATCGAGCCGACCGCCGGTGGCGGTTCGCAGGTGCCGCGCTTGAACCAGCCATTGGTAGACGAGTTTCTGGAGATCGCGCGGAAACTCGGTAGCCGGGTCGAGGGCGGTGTCAACATGCAGACGCTGCTGTCGCTGCCCGGGGTCATAGAGTGGCACTCGGCTGGCGAGGCGCTCGACGACGACGCGTTTTTGGGCGGGGCTCGCGAGGCTCTCGGTGGGGCTTTGGAGCAGCTCGTGGAGAGTCGAAGGACCGAGGGAGAGGCGCTGGAGCAAGACTTTCGAAGTCGTCTCGAGACGATCGAACGGTGGCGTAATGTGCTCCAGGAGCGGGCGCCGGAGCGTGAGCAACGCGAGCGGCATCGATTGCGTGACAAGGTGCAGGCGCTGGTACCGGAGCTAACGGAGGAGCTTGACCACCGCGTGATGCAGGAGATCGTGCTGATCGCGGACCGGCTCGATATCAGCGAGGAGCTGATGCGGATGCGAACCCACATCGAGCAGTTTGGATCCGAGCTCTCAGCCGCCGAAGGAGGGGCCGTCGGCCGCAAGCTAACGTTCCTGATTCAGGAGATGAACCGCGAAGCGAACACCGTTGCTGCAAAAGCGAACGACGCCGAGATGCAACAAGCGGCGATCGAGATCAAGTCCGAGATGGAGAAACTTCGCGAACAGGCTGAGAACGTAGAGTGAGGGGAGATGTAACGACCCGGCCGTTTCCGATCATCTTGTCGGCGCCAAGTGGAGCCGGCAAGACCACGGTCGCGAACGAGATGCTCAAGCAGGACCCGAGGTTGAGATTCTCGGTCTCACTGACCACGCGCCCTCGTCGTGAAGGGGAGATCGATGACGGCGACTACCGGTTTGTCGACGCGACCGAGTTCGAGCGCGCCCGGGACGCCGAGGAACTGGCCGAGTGGGCGGTGGTGCACGGGCACCTGTACGGTACTCCGAGGGCCGAGATCGCCGCCGCGCTGGCGGAGGGTTTCTACGTCCTACTCGACGTCGACGTTCAGGGCGGCGTGCAGCTCATGCGGGCTTATCCCGACGCGGTGTCGGTGTTCTTGTTGCCACCGTCGCATGCGGTCCTAGAAGAGCGTTTGCAGGGTCGGGGCACGGAGTCACTAGAGGCGATCCAGGCACGGGTCGACGAGGCACTAAACGAGATCGATTGCGTCGCCGATTATCAGTACGTGATCGTCAATGAAGAGGTAGAGAGAACGGTAGAAGTGTTCACGAGTATCATCCGCGCCGAGGAGCATCGACGCGCTCGGCGTGATAGCCTACAAGAGTGGATCGACAGCCGCTTTCCCGATCGGGGACGAGTGGACGCGATCTCTGGATCAGGAGGGAACTGATGAAGGTTTATACGGCAGGAGAGATCGCCGCCGCGACCGCGAGCGAGAACAAATACGAGTCGATCATGGTCGCGGCCGCTTACGCGCGCAAGCTCAACGAGCTGCCCAAAGAGGGTGGCAAGGAGTGGAAGAGAAAGTATACGACACGCGCGCTAGAAGACCTCGTTTCTGGTGAGATCGACTACGCGGTCGTGGAGAAGAGGTCGGCATAACCGAACCCCAACCATTCGCTGGCCGGGTTATCACTCTCGGCGTGACGTCCGGCATCGCCTGCTACAAGGCGGTCGACCTGATGCGCGATCTACAGCGCACGGGGGCTCGAGTCCGCGTCATCGAGAGTGCGTCCGCGGCTGAGCTCGTGCGGCCGGCGCTGTTTGAAGCGTTGAGCGGCGAGCAGGTCGGGACCTCGCTATGGGAAGGGTGGTCCCACGACGATGAGGGCGCCTACGCGCAGTTCCCGCACCTCGATTTCGCGCGCGGCATCGATGCGCTGGTCGTCGCTCCAGCCACCGCGAGCCTACTCGGTAAAGCCGCGGCGGGGATCGGCGACGATCTGTTGACGACGACGTTACTGGCGGTCGATCCGCGGAAGACCCCGGTCGTGCTCGTACCGACCATGAACGCGACGATGTACGCCCACCCAGCGGTAGTAGCCAACCGCGCGGTGTTGCGCGAACGCGGGTACTGGATCGTTACCCCGGACGAGGGGCCGTTGGCGTGCGGTGAAGAAGGGATCGGTCGGTGGCCGGGGAACCGTTCAATCGTCGCGGCGCTCGATCGGGTGGTCAACGGATCGACACGTCTCGAGGGCCATCGCGTCGTCGTGACGGCGGGTCGCACCGAGGAGGACATCGATCCGGCGCGCACGTTGACCAATCGCGCCAGTGGACGAATGGGCTTCGCTCTCGCCCGCGCGGCGTGGCTCCACGGAGCGGATGTGACGCTGATTCACGGTCCGACCGAGTTGCCGACGCCACCGTTTGTTCGCACCGTAGCGGTGCGTACCGTCGACGAGATGGGCGAGGCTGTTCGGACGGCGCTACCCGGTGCATCACAGCTCTGGATGGCGGCGGCGGTCAACGATTGGGCGCCCGATACAGCCGAGCACAAGCTCAAGAAGGACGAGTGGGACGGCGTGCTTCACCTCTTCCGAACCGAGGACATCCTGGCTCGCGCTGCCGCCGATCGCGATCCGACGACGGTGCTGATCGGATTCGCCATCGAGACCGACGACATACTCGACCGCGCGCGCGCAAAGCTCGAATCGAAGGGGTGCGACTACATCGTCGTAAACAACCCGCTCGAAGAGGGCGCTGGCTTCGGCCACACCACAAACCGGGTGGCGTTGTTGGGCCGCGACGGAGCGATCACCGATTTTGAGTTGATGTCAAAACACGAGTTGGCCGAACGGCTCGTGAAGCACATTCTCGATCAACAGAGCGCATTGACGACGGCCGAGAGGTGAGCGACCAACGCGTGAGTCGCGAGGCGATCGCACGGTTGGCGAGAGCCCGAGCTCTCGGCGAGCGTTTCTTGTATCGGACAGACGAAGTGGGCGAGGAGACTGAAGGTTCGACCAGCACCGCCCCGGAGGAGACCGGTTTTGACGCCGCTGGATGGGAGGCGTTGCAACAGGAGGTGCTGGGCTGTACCAAGTGCGAGCTCCACAAGACGCGAACGCAGGGCGTCTTTGGCAGCGGCACCCCACACACCGGTTTCATGATCGTCGGCGAGGCGCCGGGCTACTACGAGGATCAACAGGGCGAAGCGTTCGTCGGCAAGGCCGGTCAACTGTTGACCAAGATCCTAGCCGCGATCGGGTTTGGGCGTGACGAAGTGTTCATCACCAATATCTTGAAGAGTCGGCCGCCAAAAAATGCCGATCCGACCCCGCACCAAGTCGCGGCATGTGAACCGTACCTCGAGCGGCAGATCGAGATCATCGATCCGGCGGTAATCCTGGCGCTCGGTCGTCATGCGGCGCGCACGTTGTTGGGCGTTGACGGTTCGATGGCTTCGCTTCGCGGGCGCGTGTTCGAATACCGTGGCGTACCGTTGGTGGCGACGTATCATCCAGCAGCGCTGCTCAGAAACCCGAAGTTCAAGCGTCCAACGTGGGAGGATGTTCAGTTGGCCAAAAAGGTGTACGACGAGGAGCTGCAGAAGCGGGCTGCGCAATGACCGACGGCGTGGCCACGATCCCTGCCTCGATCGTCACCCCCACCGGGGCCGAGCGAGTGCCACCACATAGCGACGAAGCGGAAATCTCGGTTCTCGGTGGGATGTTGCTCGAGGAGACGGCCGCCGATCGAGCGATGGAGATCCTCGATCAGGAAGACTTCTACCATCCCGCTCACCGGCGGATCTTCGCCGCCATCAATGACCTTCGCGATCAAGGCCACGCGCCCGATGCGCTCACGGTACGCGAGGAGCTCAATCGGCTGGGATCACTCGAGGAGGCGGGCGGCGAGGAGTACTTGGCGCGCATCGTCGAGATCGTGCCGACTGCGGCAAACATCGAGTACCATGCGCAGTTGGTGCTGGATTCCGCCGTCAAGCGGCGACTGATCCTGGCCGGCACCGACATCGCCACCGACGCGTACCGCTCCACCGACCGCTCCGACCAACTGTTGAACCGCGCGGAAGAGAAGATCTTCCGCTTGTCGGAGCACCGCTTCAAGAAGTCGTTCACCGCCATCGGCCAGCTTCTTCAGGGTGCCCTGATGCAGCTCGAATCGCTTTCGGCACAGAAGGAGGCGATCACGGGGACGGCGACCGGGTTTCGCGATCTGGATGAGTTCACCGCTGGCTTCCAGCTCAGCGATCTGATCATCGTCGCCGGTCGCCCATCGATGGGGAAGACGAGCTTCGCGCTGAACGTCGCAGCGCACGCGGCGATCGTCGAGGACCTCCCGGTGGCGATCTTCAGCCTCGAGATGTCGATGGAGCAGCTGGTTCAACGGCTGATCAGTACTGAGGGGGGTGTGTCACTCAAGACGTTGCGCACCGGACAGGCTTCGAGCGACCAGTGGAAGAACGTAGCCGACGCCTGCGAACGGTTGCGGCGCGCGGCGATCTACATCGACGACAGCGGCCTTCTCAACGTCCTCGAGATGCGGGCCAAGGCGAGACGCCTCAAACAACAGCGCGACATCGGAATGGTGATCGTCGACTATCTGCAGCTCATGGAAAGCGGCACCCGCGCGGAGAGCCGTCAGCAGGAGATCACCGAGATCAGCCGCTCGCTCAAGGCGCTGTCCAAGGAGCTCAACATCCCGGTAGTCGCGCTGTCGCAGCTCTCGCGCGGACCCGAGCATCGCGCCGACCAGCGCCCACGGTTGGCGGACCTCAGGGAGAGCGGATCACTGGAGCAAGACGCCGACGTGGTGATCTTCCTTTATCGCGACGAGTACTACCATCCCGAAACCGAGAAGCAGGGAATCGCCGAAGTGATCGTGGGGAAGAACCGCAACGGGCCGACCGGGTCGGTGGAGCTCGCGTTCTTGAGCGAGTACATGCGGTTCGAGAACCTCGACCCCTTCCACACGACTCCTTGACTGCGGCCCGGGTCCGGACGCGGTTTTCGTGTACAGCTTGTGGCGCCACGGCGCCCCGATGGGGCGGGCGATGCCCGTCTTGCGAAGCTTGGAACACGCTCGTCGACGAGGTTGTCGAGCGCGGCGAGGCGAGCGCATGCCCGGTGCTCGATGTGCGATCTCTGGCTGAGGTAGCGGCGACGGATCTGGCGCGTCGATCGAGTGGGATCGATGAGCTCGACCGGCTGCTGGGCGGTGGCGTCGTTCCGGGATCGATCGCGCTCGTGGCCGGCGAGCCGGGAGTCGGAAAATCGACGCTGCTCCTTCAGGTTGCCGGCCGGATGGCGACCGACGGTCGCCGCGTGCTCTACCTCGCCGGCGAGGAGTCACCGGCTCAGATCCGACTCCGCGCGGAGCGGCTGGGCATCGATCAATCAGATGTCTTGATCGCGGCGGGCACCGCGGTCGACGGGCTGCTCGCCGCGTGTCGGCAAGCCTCGCCCGAGATCATCGTGTGCGACTCTATTCAGACGGTCTACGACCCGGCGTTGTCGAGCGCGCCAGGCTCGGTGTCTCAGGTACGGGCGGCGGCTGACGCCTTCCACCGGCACTGCAAGACGACCGGCGGCAGCGTCTTTCTGGTCGGCCACGTCACCAAGGAAGGAGGAATTGCTGGCCCGAAGACGTTGGAGCATGTGGTCGACGTCGTGTTGCAGTTCGAGGGTGATCACCACCACGAGCTGCGGGTCTTGAGAGCGCTCAAGAATCGCTACGGGTCGACCCACGAGATCGCGGTGTTCACGATGCACGATGGGGGGCTCGAAGTGGTCGACAATCCGTCGGCGATGTTCCTCGGTGCGGGACGGGACAGTGAGCCCGTACCCGGCTCTGCTCACGTGGCCAGCGTACAGGGAACCCGGCCGCTGGTTATCGAAATTCAGGCGCTGGTCGCCTCGAGCCCGTACTCGACACCTCAGCGTGTGGCCGGTGGGTTCGACGCGCGCCGATTGTCGTTGTTGCTCGCGGTGCTGGAGAAAAAGGCCGATTGCGCGCTCGGGGCGAGCGATGTGTTCCTGAACGTGGTCGGGGGGCTCACGCTGACCGAACCGGCGGTCGATCTGGGCGTGATCACGGCGTTGGCATCGAGCCGAGCGGATCGACCGGTGCACCCGGGGACGGTCGTCTTTGGCGAGGTCGGTCTGACGGGCGAGGTCCGACCCGTGCGATGGTCAACGGCGCGGCTCAAAGAGGCCTGGCGGCTCGGCTTCGAACGTGCCGTCTTGGCAGCTCCCGATCGGGACGTGGCCCGAGCTCCGACCGAGCGGGACGTGGGAATCGCCCTTGAGACGGCGGCCACGGTGCGGGAGGCGGTTGCGCTCGCGCTGTCGGAATGACGATGATTGTTCGCTAGATCGCATCGCCAATCATTCAATACATACGGCGATGCGCAATCAAACCGGAGGTATACCATGACCTATTTGCGCCTCGTATTCGTCGCGCTTGTCCTGGTGTTTGGCGCGGCGGCCCTCCTGGAAGAGCCCAACGTTACGACGTACTTGGTGATCGCCAGCGGTGCACTGATGCTGCTGATCACCGTTCTCTTGGAAGCCAGAATCCGACAGGGTGATCCGCGACAAGTATTGGCCGGCGGGATCGGGCTGATTCTCGGAGTTCTCCTCGCTTCATCGCTCTTGGCGGTGATAGGACGGTTGCCGATACCGTTCATCGCTGAGGTTAGCGGAACCCCGGTGGCGGTGTTCAGCATCTTGCTGCTGGTATTGGTGTGCGCCTATCTCGGAGCCGTCACCGGGCGCGCGGTGGCGCTCGACCTGACACTCTTTCGTCAAGCCGACCCCGAAGCCGGTCGGCGGGCACGATATCTGGTGGGCGAGAAGTCCCTCATCGACGGGCGGATCGTGAAGCTCGCCGAAAGCCCACTGTTGGCCGGCGAGATTGTGATCCCTCGATTCGTGGTCGATCAACTCAACGAGATGGTCGCCAGCCACATTCCGATCGAACGCTTCCGCGGTGAGCGTGGGCTGGATGGGCTCAAGCGCCTGCAGCAGAACCGCACTCGACCGGTGTTCATTCGCGAGCTCGATCTGTTGCACGGCGAGATCGAGGGTGTGCTCGACTACGCGGTACAACACGACGCCCGGGTGGTAACTCACAACGAAGCGATGATCGAGGAAGCCAAGCGCAGGGGCATCCCAATCGTCAACCTGAACGATGTGGCGGCGATGCTCGAGCCCGAGATCCTGTCCGGCGACGAGCTCGTGGTGCGATTGGTCAAACAGGGTAAAGAGAAGGAACAAGCGGTCGGTTACCTCGACAACGGCAACATGGTCGTGGTCGAGGACTCGCGCGACGATATCGGAAAGACACTGCGAGTCGCGGTTACCGGTCTTCATGAGACCCGCGCCGGCACCTTGATATTCGCCAAGAAGAGCGGCGAGGGGGCCGACGTTGGAAGCGGAACGGCGATGAGTGGGGTAAACAGCCCCTGATTCGGGCCGCCGGCGTGGTCGTAGCCGCCGGCAGTAGTCGGCGGATGGGTGGCGAACCCAAGCAGTTCCGCTTGCTGGACGGTCGGCCGACGGTTTGCTGGGCGGCGCGCGCGTTGCTCGGCGCGTTGGCAGGCCCGGTGGTGGTGGTGCTACCCGACGCCGAGGTCGATCTGGGAGAGGGGCTGCTCCACGGCCACCTCGGGGCTGACGCGAATCGAGTGTTGGTGACCGCCGGTGGTGCACGACGGCGTGACTCAGTTGCCGCCGGGCTGGCGCTGATAGAGAAGGCCCGAACGGTGTTGGTCCACGACGCCGCGCGTCCATTCGCCAGCTGCGCGCTGGTCGAGCGCGTCGGTCGCCGGGCCGCCCAGGGTCGGGCCGTCATTCCGGCCCTCCCGATCCACGACACACTCAAAGAGATCGACGGCGACAGAGTCACCACCACCCGCGATCGGGAGCGGTTTGTGCTCGCTCAAACACCACAGGGGTTTCCAGCCGAGGTCCTCGAACGTGCACACGCAAAACCAGATAGTGGGGAAGCGACCGACGACGCCTGGCTGTGCGAAGCGCTCGGGGTGCCCGTCTTCTGGATCGAGGGCGAACCACTCAATCGCAAGCTCACCGCCGCCGCCGACTGGGAGTGGGCTGAGGAGATGATCGGCCGGGGGCACGTCCGGTGGCGATGACACGCACCGGGATCGGGTTCGACGTTCATCGCCTGGTCGAGGGTCGCACGCTTGTGCTGGGTGGGGTCGCCATTGAGCACCCGCGCGGGTTAGCTGGTCATTCGGACGCTGACGCCTTGCTCCATGCGATCGCCGACGGTCTGCTCGGCGCCGCCGCGCTGGGCGACATTGGCCACCTCTTTCCGCCCGACGATCCGCGGTACGAGGGGGCCGACAGCGTAGAGCTTCTGCGGGAAGTCGCGAGCCGGGTTGGTGCGGCCGGGCACAGGATCGTGAACGTCGATGCGACGGTGATCGCCGAAGCGCCACGCATGCGGCCGCACGTCGCAGCGATGCGCGACCGGATCGCTGCTGCGCTCGAGATCGACCGTGATCGAGTAAGCGTCAAGGCGACGACCTTCGAAGGGCTAGGTGTGCTGGGTCGCGAGGAAGGGATCGCCGCCTTGGCGGTAGCTACTCTCGAGTCCGGCTAGTGGTTGACCATCTTGCGTGCACGCGCTGTGAGCAGACGGCGTCGGCCGCCGAGCTGATCAACACATGCGGTTGCGGTGCGCCGTTGATGGCGCGGTACGACCTGCCCAGGCTAGCGGCGCGCGTGATACAACTCGTCGTCGATCGTGAGCGCACAGATGTCTGGCGTTACCGCGAAGTCATGCCGATCGGGACCGGCGAGACGCCGCTCACCCTGGGCGAGGGGTGGACGCCGCTTGTTCGCTCGCAGCGGATCGGCCCCGCGCTCGGCCTCGAACACCTGTACTTCAAAGACGAGGGGCTGAACCCTACCGGTACGTTCAAAGCCCGTGGGATGGCGGTAGCCGTTCATCGTGCTCGCGCTCTAGGTGCACGCGGCGTCATGCTGCCGAGCGCCGGCAACGCGGGCAGCGCCGCGGCGGCGTACTGCGCGGCCGCCGGTCTCACCTGCACGGTGGCGATGCCCGAGTCGACACCGCAGCCGATCATCGACGAGTGTCGGGCGTTTGGCGCCGACCTCCACCTGGTCGCGGGATCGATCGCCAACGCCGGTCGATGGGTGCGGGAAAGAATCGCCGAGAACGGATCGTTCGACCTCTCGACCTTGCGCGAGCCTTATCGAATCGAGGGTAAGAAGACGATGGGGTACGAGCTGGCGGAAGCGTTCGATTGGCAGCTGCCCGACGCGATCGTCTACCCGACCGGCGGCGGTACCGGGCTGATCGCCATGTGGAAAGCGTTTGACGAAATGCAGGCGCTGGGTTGGATCGGCACGGAGCGGCCACGCATGATCGCCGTTCAGGCGATCGGCTGCGCGCCGATCGTGGCTGCGTTTCGGGCTGGCGCGGACGCGGCGATGCCGGTGGCCGATCCCGAGACGGTGGCGAGCGGGCTCAGGGTACCCTCCGCGGTGGGTGACTTCCTGATCCTGGCGACGCTCCGTTCTTCTAATGGCACCGCCGTCTCTGTGTCCGATCCCCAGCTTCTCGACGGTGCCCATCGGTTGGCGAGCGAGGAAGGGATCCTGGCCGGGCCGGAAGCCGGGGCCACGGTTGCCGTGTTGAGCCAGCTGCTCGACGCCGGTGCGATCGCGCGTCACGAGCGGGTAGTCTGTTTTCTCACCGGGCACGGTCTCAAGTACCCCGCCGTCATGGGTGCGGCATGATGATTGGCGACCGAGCTACACTTGGTTCCGTGCGGATCGGTTATCTCGACATGTTCTCGGGTGTCAGCGGCGACATGTTGCTTGGTGCATGCTTGGATGCGGGTGTCGACCTTGATCAACTTGAGACCGCGCTCGCTCCACTGACGCTCGACGGCGTGGAACTCAGGACCGAGGTCGTCTCCCGTCACGGGATCAACGCGACACTGTGCCACGTCGATGTACCCGACCGGGTGGAGCAGCGATCACTGCCCGAGATCATCGAGCGGATCGAGAACGCCAAGCTCGGCGCACCGGTGACCGATCGTGCACAACAGGTATTCGAGCGACTCGGTCAGGCCGAGGCCAAGGTCCACGGGACGACGCTGGACGAGGTTCACTTCCACGAAGTTGGCGCGCTGGACGCGATCGTCGACATCGTCGGCACCGTGTGGTGTCTCCAGAGCCTTGGGGTCGGCTCACTTCACGCGTCGCCGTTTACGTTGGGCTCGGGTTGGACCCGGAGCAGTCACGGTCGGCTTCCGCTTCCGCCGCCGGCGGTCATGGAGCTGGTTCGGGGCTGGCAGGTTCGAGAGTCGACGGTTCAGGCCGAGCTGACGACCCCGACCGGAGCGGCGTTGGTCACAACGTTGGCGTCAGCACAAGGGTTACCGCCCGACTTCGTGCTCGATCACGTCGGATACGGCGCCGGAACTCGTGAGTTCGACGAGCAACCGAACCTGTTGCGACTCATCATCGGCGATTCCCGGGAGCCGGCTCAACAGCTGGCGGTGGTCGAGTGCGACCTCGACGATCTCGAGCCGCGGTTTTTCGGACCGCTAGCCGATCGGTTGTACGAGGTCGGCGCGGTCGAGGTGCATTGGGTCCCGGTGCAAATGAAGAAACAGCGCCCGGGTGTCACGGTTCGGCTGCTCGCACCGCACGAGGCGGTCGACGCGACGACCGAGGTGTTGTTCAACGAAACCACGACGCTGGGTGTTCGATACTGGAACGTCGCCCGCCACACGCTGGTGCGTGAATCGATCGAGGTTGAAACGTCCTTTGGGCGCGTCGCGGTCAAGCGCATACGGCGGCGCGATGGTCGGGTCGAACTGCGGCCCGACTGGCTGCCCCTCGGCGCCCTCGGCGAATTCGAACTGCGGCCCGAGTTCGATGCGTGCCGGGCGATCGCCGAAGCCCGCGGGGTAGCCGTCCGTGACGTGGTTGCGCCGCTGATGGCCGAGTTGGCGCGGCTGGAACCCGATCCCGATCTGGAGGTATAATCTTGCGCTACCTGATTCTTTTCTATGGAGGAAATCGATGAAACGGATGCTGCTCGCCGGGGTGCTGGTGCTTCTGAGCGCTGAGCTTGGCTACGGCCAGACGTGCCAGGCCTACATCAACGGGTCGAAGGCCCGAATCTCGAAGAACAAGTGGGCTGACGCGCGCAAAGTGCTGGCCGAAAACCTCGAAATGTGCACCGATAACTCCGAGTACCAGTACTTGTATGCGGTGGCGTTGGCCCGCGTTTCGCCCGACTCGAGCTACAAGGCTCTCGAGTTGTTGGCGGTGGCTGATAGTCTGAACGGGAATCCCGGTGCAGGCGACGAGCTGCAAGACGACATCGATCAAGCCAAGATGGCGTTGTGGGGACCGATGGTGAACGAAGGGGTGCGCTTGTTGTCGGCCGGCGATGTGGAGGCTGCCGAAAGCACGCTCAGGACGGCGGTCGAGGTAAACCCGACAGGCAAAGAGGGCTACCTGGGTCTGGGCGCGGTACACCAAACGAAAAAAGAGTACGATTTGGCGATCGAGAGCTTCAATAAAGCGCTCGAGTTCGACCCAGCCTACAAACCCGCGCTTTTGAGGCTCGGCCAGACGTATCAGTTCAAGGCCGAGGAAGCGGCTGCCGCGGGGAACACCAATCAGGCCGAGCGAGTCGCCGGCGAAGCCGCGACCGTGTATGAGAACTATCTGGTCAACAACCCCGACGATATCGATGTCGAGATCCAACTCGCCGGCCTGCACGCGTCACTCGGCAACATGGAGAAGGCGGAGCCTATCATTCGCAAGATCATGGATTCCGAGGCCGCCAATGTCGATGTGTTGACCGAGTTCGGCTTCCGGTTGGCCAATGCGCAGCAGTTGGAGCTGGCCGACGAAGTACTGTCACGAGCCGTCGAGATGAGCCGTTCGCAAAACACCGAGCCGCTCTCGTACCTGGCATTCGTACGCATCCAGAGCGGCGATCTCGAGGGAGCCAAGACGGTGCTCCAACAGCAGATCGCGCTCGAGCCCGACAACCACGAAGCGTGGGAGTACATGGGCTACGTCAAGCGTGATCTGGGCGACGTGGAGGGTGCCCAGGAGGCGTTTGGCTACGCCGAGGCGATCCCGCTCAAGCTCGAAGCGTTGCGGCTGAGTCAGCGGAACGACGAGACGTGGGTTGTCGAAGTGACGTTTTCGAATCGGACCGAAGAGCCGGTTCAGGATCTCACGGTCAAGTTCATGCTCATCTCTGCAGACGGAGACGTGATCGAGGCGAAGGAAATGTCGGTGGCTGGGGAGCCGTTGCCGGCCGGAGAGGCAGAGAGCGTGACGGTTCAGTTCTCGACGCCGGCCGAGAACCCGCGCGTTCGGTACGACATTCTGTAGCTGAGAGTTCAGGTAGCGAGAAGAGGCGGGCGACGGCTCTGTTGGGCCGTCGCCCGTGGTCTTTGATATTTTGGGTCCGCG